>NZ_WNJP01000025.1 GCF_009733735.1 Sandarakinorhabdus oryzae
CAGCCTGGCCGGCGTGCTGCTGGCGCGCGATCCGGCCGGGCCGACCCCGCGCCTGGAGGCCGCCGTTCTGGAAGCCGCCGCCATCAATGCCGAGCGCGTGGCGGCCGAAGCGCAGGGCAGCTACAACGCCATCCTCTTTGAACTGAACGGTCTGCGCGGCCAGCCTTTCCCGGCGCGGCTGCGCATCCTGCGCCCGCCGGCCGCGCCACCGCCGCTGCCCGATGTCAGTGTGCTGGCCGACCGTCTGGAGAACGGCAATTTCGAACTGCTCGCCCTGAAAGCCCAGCTCGGCCAGCAAGGCCTGTCGGTGCGTCTGGCCGAAAAGAGCCGCGTCGGCGCGATCAGCATCGGGCCCTATCTCACCCGTGAGCGCGGCGACGTGCGCGACACCATCGCCGGCGTGCGGGCGCAGACCACCATCCCGCTGTGGAACCGCCAGGAAGGCGATGTGGCCGCCGCCGAATCGCGTGCTGCACAGGGCGAAGCGGCGCTGATTGCCGCCCGTCGCCGCCTGCAGGCCAGCCTGCATGCCGATGCCGCCCTCTATCGCGCCCGCGCCGACGCGCTGGCAAAGTGGCCCGGCGACGTGCCGCAGCGCTTTGCCGAAGCCGCCGCCGAAGCCGATCGCGCCTTTCGCCTCGGTGCGGTGCCGCTCGCCACCTATGTCCAGATGCAGACCGGCTGGCTCGATGCGCTGACGTCGGTGCTGGAGACCCGCGCCGGCCTGTGGGAAGCACGCGAGAATATCCGCATCCTGACGGGCGGCGGCGAGCAGCCGTGATTGCCGCGCTGATATCGGCGAGTGCCCGCCATCGTGGCGGTGTGCTGCTGGCGGCGCTGATCGCGGCGGCGATCGGCTTCTATCACCTTGTCACCCTGCCCATCGATGCCATCCCGGATGTGACCGGCGTGCAGGTGCAGGTGAACACCGCTGTGCCGGGCCTGGCCGCCGAGGAGATCGAGACGCGGGTGACCGTGCCGCTGGAACGGATGATGGGCGGCCAGCCTGGCCTTGTCGGCTTTCGCTCGCTGACCCGCTCCGGACTCAGCCAGGTCACGTTGCTGTATGAAGACGGCACCGACGTGATGCGCGCCCGCCAGGTGGTGACGGAGCGGCTGGCCACCGCCAGCGCCATGCTGCCGCCGGGTGCCGCGCCGCAACTGGCGCCGATCACCACCGGCCTGGGCGAGATCCTCTACTACACGCTGGAATGGGATCACCCGCCCCATGCCGAGGCCCATCATCCCGGCCTGACCCCAGCCAGCCAGCAGGACGAGCATCTGATGGCGCTGGCCGAAACCCAGGAATATGTCGTGGTGCCGATGCTGCGCCAGGTGCAGGGCGTCGCCGAGGTGAACAGCATCGGCGGGCTGGAACGCCAATATGTAATCGAGCCCGACCTGCAGAAGCTCCGCGCTGCCGGGGTGACGCCGGCCGAGTTAGCGGCGGCCGTTGGCGCCAATGCCGACAATGCCGGCGGTGGCCTCATCACCCAGGGGCCGCGCCGGCTGGTGGTGCGCACCGATGCCAAGGTCATGCATCCCGAGGATATTGCCGCCCTGCCGGTCAAGTTCGCCGGCGGCGTGCGCCCGCTCACGGTGGGCGATCTGGCCAGCGTGCGGGTGGGCCACACGCTGCGTTCGGGCGCCGCCACGGTTGACGGCAAGCAGACGGTGCTGGGCACCATCATGATGCTGAGCGGCCAGAACAGCCGCGAGGTGGCGCGCCGTATCGATGCCCACCTTGATGAGGTACAGGCGGTGCTGCCCAGGGGCATGGTGATCAAGGTGCGCTATGACCGCGCCGACATCGTGGAGCGCACCGTCGCGACCGTGCGCAGCAATCTGTCGGAAGGCGCGCTGCTGGTCGCCGTCGTGCTGATCCTGGCGCTGGGCCAGTGGCGGGCGGCGCTGATCGTCGCCGCGGTCATCCCGGTCGCCTTCCTGCTCGCCAGCATCGGGATGGTGCGGCTCGATATCAGCGGCAATCTGATGAGCCTGGGTGCGCTGGATTTCGGCCTGGTGGTCGATGGTGCCATCGTCGCGGTGGAAAATGCCCTGCGCCGACTGAGCGCTGAAACCGAGCGGCAGGGCCGGGCGCTGGCCGATGACCAGCGCCGCGCCATCATCGCGTCGGCCATGGGGCAGGTGGCGCGGCCGGTGGCCTTTGGCGTCGCCATCATCACGCTCGTCTATGTGCCGGTGCTGGCGCTGGGCGGGGTGGAAGGCAAGTTGTTCCGGCCGATGGCGATCACCGTGATGCTGGCGCTCACCGCTGCGCTGCTGGTCAGCGTCACCCTGGTACCGGCGCTGGCGTCTTACTGGCTGAAGGCCGGCGAATCGCATGGCCCGACGAAGCTGGTGGCCACGCTGGAGGGGGTCTATCGCCCGGTGCTGGCCGCTACGCTGCAGCGGCCGCTGCTGGCCATCGTGCCGGCGGTGCTGGCGGTGGTGGCGGCCGGGCTGGTCTTCACGCGGCTGGGCACGGTGTTCACGCCGCGGCTTGATGAAGGCTCGATCACCACCATGGTCTATCGCCCGGTGGACATGAGCCTGGAGGAAGCGCTGGCCGAGGAAATGGCGGTGGAGCAGGCGCTGCTGAAGAAATTCCCGCAATTGACCCACGTCTTCTCGCGCATCGGCACCGCGGCTGTGGCGACCGATCCGATGCCGCCCAACGAGAATGACCTTTACATCGCCTACAAGCCAAAGGCCGAGTGGCCGGCCGATGGCCCGCAGGACAAGGCCGAACTGGTGCGCGCCATCGAGAAAACGGCGCAAGCCGTCCACGCCGGCCAGCGCTTCCTGTTCGCGCAGCCGATCGAGATGCGCTTCAACGAGATGCTGGAAGGCACCCGTGCCGACCTGTCGGTGAAAATCTATGGCGACGACAATGACCGGCTGGAGCAGCTGGGCGCTGCGGTGCTGAAGGTGCTGCGCCGGCTGCCGGGCACGGCGCAGGCCGAATATGAAGTGGATGGCCGCACCCCCAGCCTGGTGGTGAAGGTGAACCGCGACGCGCTGGTGCGGCTGGGGCTGGGCGCGGCCGAGGTCAATCGCGCCATCAGCACCGCGCTGGCGGGTCAGGAAGTGGGCGCCATCCTGGAAGGCATCCGGCGCCACGGCATCGTCGTGCGCCTGCCCGATGCGCAGCGCGCCGATCTCGACACCATCCGCGCTTTGCCCTTGCGGGTGGGCCAGTCCGGACTGGTCTCGCTGGGCCAGGTCGCCAGCCTTGAAGAGGTGATGGCGGTGGAGCCAGTGCGCCGCGACAACGGCCAGAAGCGCGCGGCACTGCTGGTCAACCTGTCGGGCAGCGATGTCGAAGGCTATGTGGCGCGGGCCAAGGCGGAACTGGCAAAGGCGGTGCCGCTGCCCGAAGGCTACCGCATCGAATATGGCGGCCAGTTCAAGCAGTTGCAGGAAGCCAAGGCGCGGCTCGCGGTGCTGGTGCCGGCCTGCCTGCTGCTGATCCTGGGGCTGGTCTATGGCGCGCTGCGCTCGTTGCCGCAGGCGCTGATCGTGTTTGCCGGCATCCCGCTGGCGGTGACCGGCGGCGTGTTTGCGCTGGGCCTGCGCGGCATGCCCTTCTCGATCACGGCGGCGATCGGCTTCATCGCGCTGTCGGGCATCGCCATGCTGAACGGGCTGGTGATGGTGGACCATGTCAACCACCTGCGCGAACACGGGATGGCAAAGGACGAGGCGGTGCGGGCCGGCGCGCTCGATCGGCTCCGCCCGGTCATCTCCACCGCGCTGGTCGCCAGCATCGGTTTCCTGCCGATGGCGATTGCCACCGGGGCCGGCGCCGAGGTGCAGCGGCCGCTTGCCACGGTCGTGATCGGCGGCATCATTTCCTCGACGCTGCTCACGCTGCTGCTGCTGCCGGCGCTCTATCGACGCTTTGTCCGCGCCTGAGCCTTGAGGAATCGGCGCACGAGGCCTACATGGGTGATGCCGGCTTGCCGGATATGGCGATAAATGATGCCGTGAAATAGACGCAGCGGACCCGGGGGCAGTACCCGGCGGCTCCACCATTCTTCAGTCCCGTTGTCGGGGTGAATTGCGGGGCCGAACCAGAATCGACGTGTGTTCAAAGACGGTGTTTTTGCCCGGCCTGAATGAGCCGTTAAACCGTTCAAAACCCACAAATGCCAACGACAACGAGGCATTCGCGATCGCAGCGTAACTGAGGTCTTCACCGACCAAGGTTAAACTGGCCGAAAGCGCGGTTCGGGCCACACCGGGCAACAGAAGTGGATTCCAGCGGCCCGAGGGGGGCCGGGCAACAGAACCCCCTCACCTTAACACGCGACGCGCCCTTGACCTCGGCGGCAGCCCGCGCCAATCGGTGGCGGCACGTCACCCGACTGTTCAACCAAGGCGCCCCTACGTGAACGACACCACGCCAGACAGCCTGATTCCCTACGACGATATCGTCCAGGATGCGCTGCGCGGTGTGGTGAGCCGGGTGCTGCAGCGCATTTCCGACGAAGGCGGGCTGCCGGGCGGCCATCATTTCTACATCGCCTTCCGCACCCGCGCGCCGGGCGTTTCCATCCCCAAGCATTTGATGGAGCGTTATCCCGACGAAATGACCATCGTCATCCAGCATCGCTATTGGGACCTGGTGGTGGCCGATGATCATTTCTCCATCGGGCTGTCGTTCAACCAGATGCCGGCCAACCTGGTCATCCCCTATGATGCGATTGTCGGCTTCGTTGATCCGGCGGTGAATTTCGCGCTGCAGTTCGCGCCCAAGGATGGCGAAGGCCCCTCGCCAGACGATTCGCCCGATGGGCCGGAGCCGCCGCCGGAAAGCCCGCCAGAGCCACCGGAAGACGGCAGCAATGTCGTCACGCTCGACCGGTTTCGCCGCAAGTGACGCAGTTCGAACGGTCCGATGCCCCGGCCCGCAGCCCGCTGCGCCGCGGCCTGATGTTTGTGCTGTCGTCGCCCTCGGGTGCCGGCAAGACCACCTTGTCGCGCGCGCTGATGGCCGAGGACAGCGGCATCACCATGAGCATTTCGGCGACCACCCGCCCGCCGCGGCCCGGCGAGGTGGACGGGGTGGATTATTACTTCGTCTCGGCGGACCAGTTCCAGTCGATGGTGGCGGAAAACGCCCTGCTGGAATGGGCGACCGTGTTTGGCAACCGTTATGGCACCCCGCGTGCGCCGGTGGAATCGGCGCTGGCCGATGGCCGCGACGTGCTGTTCGATATCGACTGGCAGGGCACCCAGCAGCTGCAGCAGACCGACGCCGCGTCTGATCTGGTGCGGGTGTTCATCCTGCCGCCCCACCTTGATGAGCTGGAACGCCGGCTGAAGAATCGCAACACCGATCACCCCGAAGTCATTGCCGATCGCATGGCCCGCGCCCGCGACGAGATCAGCCATTGGGGCGAATATGATTATATCCTCGTCAACGATGATGCGGAAACCTGCCTGAACGAGATCCGTGCCATATTGAAGGCCGAGCGCCTGCGCCGCAAACGCCAGTTGGGCCTGGCGGGTTTCGTGCGCCGCATGCTGGGCGAATGATCCGGCGTCTCGCCCTGCTGGCGGCGCTGGCCCTGCTTGCCGGCTGCAACAGCGGCGATGATCTGCGGCCCTTTGCCGTCGTGCGCCGTGCCGATGTGTGGCAGGCGGTGATCAAGGATGGCGATCGTGACCGGCTGTCCCGCCTGTCAGACGCGTGGGAACAGGCGCAGGCCGACATCGCCAGCGCCGGGCGCACCGCCGATCTCGCCGCATTGGGACTCGTGGCGCAGCGTGACGTGACGGCCACGCCCGGCTTCCCCACCGCCGGCGCCTATCAATGCCGCACCATCCTGATGGGCTGGCGCCAGGGCAGCGCCCCGATCTCGTCGCCGCTGCAGGTCGGCGCATGGGCGCCGTGCACGCTCAGCGCCGATGGCATCCTGCTGCGGCTGGAAACCGCGCCGGGGCCGCAGCAATATCTCGGCACGCTCTATCCCGATGTTGATCGGTTGATCTTCCTGGGCAGCGTGCGGCTGGCCGGCGAGATGGGCCGTCTGCGCTATGGCGAGGATCAGGCCCGTGATCAGCTGGGCGTGCTGCAGGCGGTGGGGCCGGCGGAATGGCGCATCGCCATGCCGTGGCCGCGCTGGACCGCACGGCTGATCCTCATCGACATTCGTCCCGAACCCGCCTGATTGTGGCTGCAACGCTGGCCGACCTGCTCAGCAGCCAGGGCTGGGCCTTCTGGGTGGCGGCGCTTGCCGGCGTCATCATCCTCGGCCTGGCCAAGGGCGGCTTTGCCGGCTTGGGCGTGCTCGGCGTGCCGGTGATGGCGCTGGGCATGAGCCCGGTGACGGCGGCGGCCATCCTGTTGCCCATCCTGCTGGTGCAGGACGTGTTTTCGGTGAAGGCCTTTGGCGCCCACCGCGATGACAGTGTCCTGAAACGCATGGTGCCCGGCGCCTGCCTCGGCATCCTGGCCGGCTGGGCGTTGGCGCGTTTCGTGCCGGTGCCGGCGGTGGAGACGGCGGTCGGCGTGATCGCGGTCGGCTTTGGCATCCAGCGCATCCGTGCCGAACATCGCGGTGTGCCGGGCCGGCCGGGGGGCACTTGGCAAGGCATCGCCATGGGCAGTGCGGCCGGTTTCACCAGCCAGATCGCTCACGCCGGCGGGCCGCCCTTCCAGATGCATGTGCTGCCGATGAAGCTGCCGCGCGATGTGTTCATCGGCACCAGCAGCGTGTTCTTCGCATTGATCAACTGGCTGAAGGTGCCGGCCTATTGGGCGCTGGGCGCCTTCACGCCGACGAATTTGTGGCTGGCCGCCGCGCTGATGCCGGCGGCGCTGGGCTCGACCTGGGCGGGCACGGTGCTGGTGCGCCGGGTTGATGGGCCGCGTTTCTATGCCATCATGCATGTGTTGATGATCCTGGTTGGGGGAAAACTGGCATGGGACGGACTATCCGCGTTGCTTGGCTGAGCGCGGCGCTGCTGGCGGGCACGGCGCAGGCGGCGCCGGTCGATCTGGTGACGCTCTACAAGGATCTGCACGCCCACCCGGAACTGGGCTTTCAGGAGGTGCGCTCCGCCGGCATGCTGGCGGCCGAAGCCCGCGCCGCCGGGTTCGAGGTGACCGAGAAGGTGGGCGGCACCGGCGTGGTTGCCGTGATGAAGAACGGCAAGGGCCCGACCGTGCTGGTGCGCGCCGACATGGATGCGCTGCCGGTCAAGGAAATCACCGGGCTGCCCTATGCCAGCCAGGTGACCGGCCATTACAAGGGCGGCCCGGAGACTCCGGTGATGCACGCCTGCGGCCACGACATCCACATGACGGTGTGGGCCGGCGTCGTCCGGGCGCTGGCGGCGAAGAAGGCCAGCTGGAGCGGCACGGTGATCATGGTCGCCCAGCCGGCCGAGGAGATTATCCAGGGCGCCCGCGCCATGCTGGCCGATGGGCTTTTTGCCCGCTTTGGCCGGCCCGATTATGCGCTGGCCCTGCACGATGGCACCGGCCCGGCCGGCACCGTGCAGGTGAATCTTGCCGCCAATGCCTCTGCCGCGGACACGGTCGATATCGAGGTGAAGGGCGTGGGCGGCCACGGCGCCTATCCGCAGGACACCAAGGACCCGGTGGTGCTGGCCAGCCGCATCGTCATCGCGCTGCAGACGTTGGTGAGCCGCGAGAATGATCCCTTCCGCCCGGCGGTGGTGACAGTGGGCAGCATCCACGGTGGCAGCAAGCACAATATCATCGGCGAAAGCGTGCATCTGCAATTGACAGTGCGCAGCTTTGACGCCGGCGTGCAGACCAGGCTGATCGAGGGCATCAGGCGCATCGCGCGCGGCGAAGCCATCGCCGCCGGCCTGCCGGAAGCGCTCTATCCAGAGGTGACGGTGGACCCCAATGGCACCCAGCCCACCATCAACACCACCGCGCTCGCTACCCGCATCAAGGCGCTGTTCCAGAAAACGCTGGGGCCGGACCGGGTGCTGGAAGGCAATCCGTCGATGGCGTCAGAGGATTACAACCAATATGGCCTGGCCGATCCGCGCATCCAGACGGTGATGTATTCGCTGGGCGCGGTGAATGCCGATGTGTGGGCCAAGGCGCAGCAGGACGGCACCAAATTGCCCGGCCCGCACAATCCGCGCTGGGCGCCCGATCCCGCCCCCACCATCGCCACCGGTGTCGCCACCATGACCGACGCGGTGATGATGCTGCTGCCGAAATCGCGCTGAGGAACGAGCCCCATGAAGCACCTTCTTGCCTGCCTGCTGCTCGCCGCCGCCACGCCCGCGCTGGCGGCCCCGGTCGATCTCGTCACCCTTTACAAGGATCTGCACAGCCATCCCGAACTGGCCTTCCACGAGGTCCGTTCGGCCGGCATCTTGGCCGCCGAAGCCCGCGCCGCCGGCTTCGAGGTCACTGAAAAGATCGGCCGCACCGGCGTGGTGGCGGTGCTGAAAAACGGCAAGGGGCCGACCCTGCTGATCCGCGCCGACATGGATGCGCTGCCGGTGAAGGAAGCCACCGGCCTGCCCTATGCCAGCGCCGCGATGGGCCAATATGACGATGGCCCGATGACGCCGGTGATGCACGCCTGCGGGCACGATATCCACATGGCGGTGTGGGTGGGCACGGTGCGCTGGCTGGCCGAACATCGGAAAGCCTGGCGCGGTACCGTGGTGATGGTCGGCCAGCCCGGCGAGGAATTTGGCGGCGGCGCGCGGGCGATGCTGGCCGATGGCTTCCTCACCCGCTTTCCCAAGCCCGATTTCACGCTGGCCCTGCACGACAACAGCACGCTGCCGGCCGGCATGGTGAGTGTGCCGCCGTTCCAGGCGCTGTCCATCTCCACCTCCATGGACATGACCGTGCGCGGCATCGGCGGCCACGGCGCCTATCCGGCCACCACCAGGGACCCGGTGGCGCTGGCCGGCCGCATCATCACCGCGCTGCAGACCATCGTTTCCCGCGAGAACGATCCGTTCCACCCGGCGGTGATCACCGTCGGCAGCATCCACGGCGGCACCAAGCACAACATCATCCCGGACGAGGTGAAGCTGCAGCTGACCATCCGCAGCTATGATCCGCAGCAACAGCAGCGACTGCTCGATGCCATTGCCCGGGTGGCGAAGGGCGAGGCAGTTGCCGCCGGCCTGCCCGACACGCTGATGCCGGTCATCACCCACACCGGCTATGGCGTGCCGACGTTGAATGACCCGGCGCTGGCCGGCCGCATCAAGACACAGTTCGAAGCGAAGCTGGGCAAGGGCCGCGTGATCGATCTCGACCCGTCGATGGCGTCGGAGGATTTCCAGTATTTTGGCCTGGCGGCCAAGGCGCCGTCGGTGATCTTCTGGCTGGGCGGCGTCGGCAAGGCGCAGTGGGAGGCGGCCAAGGCCGGCGGCCCGGCCATTCCGAGCCTGCACAACAGCGGCTGGGCGCCCGATCCGGCGCCGACCATCGCCACCGGTGTCGAGAGCATGGCAGCGGCGGTGGAGCTGTTGCTGCCGGCCAGGTAGCCCCCTCAAAAAGCCCAAGCGCCGAATCGCCTCATCGCCGTGCTACAAGCAGCACAACAGGGCCTTGGGAGGATTCAACATGCGCGATTACACCAAATTCTACATCGACGGTCAGTGGGTGGAGCCGGCGACGCCGAACCCGCTCGATGTGATCAACCCGGCCACTGAAGACGTCGCCGGCCGCATCAACCTGGGCAGCGCTGCCGATGTCGATCGCGCCGTCGCCGCCGCCAAGAAGGCGTTCCCGTCGTTCAGCCGCACCAGCGTCAAGGAGCGGGTCGAACTGCTGGGCGCCATCGCTGGCGAATATCAGAAGCGCTACAACGACATGGCCGCCGCCATCACCGAGGAAATGGGCGCGCCGGCCTGGCTGTCGAACCAGGCCCAGGCCGCGCTCGGCATCGGCCATATCAGCACCGCGATGGAAGTGCTGAAGACCTACAAGTTCGACGAGCTGAAGGGCACCACGCTGATCGCCAAGGAACCCATCGGCGTCTGTGCCTTCATCACGCCGTGGAACTGGCCGATCAACCAGATCGCCTGCAAGGTGGCGCCGGCCCTCGCCGTGGGCTGCACCATGGTGCTGAAGCCGTCGGAAATCGCGCCGTTCAGCGCCTATATCTGGACGGAAATCCTGGCCGCCGCGGGCGTGCCGGCGGGCGTGTTCAACCTCGTCAACGGCGATGGGCCCGGCGTGGGCGTGGCGCTGTCGTCCCACAAGGATGTCGACATGGTCAGCTTCACCGGCTCGACCCGCGCCGGCATCGCGGTGGCCAAGAACGCCGCCGACACCGTCAAGCGCGTGGCGCAGGAACTGGGCGGCAAGTCGCCCAACATCGTGCTGCCCGATGCCGATCTGGTCAAAGCCGTCACTGGCGGCGTGCAGAGCGTGATGATGAATTCGGGCCAGAGCTGCAACGCGCCGACCCGCATGCTGGTGCCGCGTGGGCGTATGGCCGAAGCCGCCGCCATCGCCAAGCAGGTTGCCGAAGCCACCACGGTGGGTGACCCGAACGGCAATGCCGCCATGGGGCCTGTCGTCAGCGAGACCCAGTGGAACAAGATCCAGGGCCTGATCGAGCAGGGCATCAAGGAAGGCGCGACGCTGGTCGCCGGTGGCCCCGGCCGGCCGGAGGGGCTGGACAAGGGCTATTATGTGAAGCCGACCATCTTCGCCGATGTCACCAACGACATGACGATTGCGCGCGAGGAAATCTTCGGGCCGGTCTTGGCCATGCTGCCTTATGACAGCGAGGAACAGGCCATCGCCATCGGCAACGACACCGTCTATGGCCTCGCCGCCTATGTGCAGGGCGAGCCGGAGCATGCCCGCAAGGTCGCCCGCGAACTGCGCGCCGGCCAGGTCAACGTCAACCAGGCCGGCTTCGACCTGATGGCGCCGTTCGGCGGCTACAAGCAGTCGGGCAATGGCCGCGAATGGGGCGACCATGGCTTTGCCGATTTCCTTGAAACCAAGGCCATCATCGGCTGGGGCGAAGCACAGGCGGCCGAATAATGACCATCCATACTCCTATCTGTGACCTGCTCGGCGTCGAGCACCCGGTGCTGCTGGCCGGCATGGGCGGCGTTTCCTACGCCGAAGTCTGCGCGGCCGTTTCGGCGGCCGGCGGCTTCGGCTCACTGGGCATGGCCGGCCTGCCGCCGAAATTCATCGCCGACCAGATGGCGCGCGTGAGGGACCTGACCGACAAGCCGTTTGGCGTCGATCTGCTCACCGCCCAACCCGAAACGCTGACGGCAAGCGTTGATGTCATCATCACGGGCGGCGCCAAGGCGTTCATCGCTGGCCTGGGCGTGCCGGTGGCGATCATCACCGAGCTGAAACAGGCCGGCATCGTCGTCATGTGCATGGCTGGCAATGTGAAGCACGCGGTGAAGGCCGCCGAAGCCGGCTGCGACGTGATCATCGCGCAGGGCACAGAAGGCGGCGGCCATACGGGCAGCGTCGCTTCGGTGGCGCTGTGGCCGCAGTGTGTCGATGCGGTCGATATCCCGGTGGTGGCGGCGGGTGGCCTCTATGATGGCCGCGGCCTCGCCGCCGCGCTGGCCTTCGGCTGTGTTGGCGTGTGGATGGGCACCCGCTTCATCGCCAGCCACGAGGCGCACGCCGGGCAGAAATACAAGGACGCCATTGTTGGCATGAGCGAGAGCGACACGATTGTGTCGAAGGTGTTCACCGGCAAGACGCTGCGCGCCATCGTCAACGACTCCAACCGCGATTTCGATAATCGCAACGCCAAGCCGTTCGCGGCGCAGGTGGCGGAATCGGTCCAGCTGAACCGGCTCGGGCCGATTGCCGGCGTGCTCGATGTCATCCCCGAAACCCAGTGCCTGGCGGCCGGGCAGGGCGGCGGCGGCATCACCGAAGTGCTGCCCGCCGGCGAGATCGTGCGCCGCACCGTGGCCGAGGCGGAAAGCGCACTCAAGAGCCTGCGGAGCCTGGGCTGATGCGCCGCGCGCTGATCCTGCTGGCGCTGCTGGCGCTGCTGGCCAGCCCAGCCGCCGCCATCGACGGGCCGGTTTTCAGGGGCTTCGGCACCTACACCGCGACCGAACATGATGTGGTGATCCCCAGGGGCATGGTGCTGCGCCACGTCTATGACGTTACCGCCGCCGCGCCCGGCAAGCGCAACCCCGGCTTTGAAACGGCGGCGCGCTTCATCAACTCCCATGTCGGCAATGGCATGGCGGAGCGTGACGTGGCGGTGGCGGTGGTCGTCCACGGCCCGGCGATTGCCGAGCTGACCAAGCCAGAGGCCTATGCCGCCCGCAACGCTGGCGCCGCCAACGCCAGCGAAGCCATGGTCAAGGAAATGCTGGCCAAGGGCGTGCGCTTCATCGTCTGCGGGCAGGCCGCCAACGCCATGGGTGTGAAGAAGGCCGACTTGCTTCCCGGTGTCGAACTGGCCATTTCTGCCAGCAGCGCCCACGCCATCCTGCAAGCGCAGGGCTATACGCTGAACCCGTTCTGAAAGGCCTCCCCATGCTGCGTGCCGCCATGCTCTCCCTGATGATCCTGGCGGCTCCGGCGCTGGCCCAGGATCGCAGCCGCTTCGGCCCCGGCCCGGTGCTGAAGGATGTCGGCCCGATTGCGGCGGTGGACAGTGACGTGCCGATCCCCAAGGGCACGGTGTTCAAGATCGCCTTCGACGTGTCGGCGAAGAACACGCCAGGCAGCCTCAGCCGCCAGATCGAGACGGCAGCGCGCGCGCTCAACATGCATGTGGCCAACGGCGTGCCGCAAAAGGATGTGCACATCGTGCTGATCTTCCACGGCCCGGCCGTGCTCGATCTGCTGAACGCCAGCGCCTATGCCGCCCGCAACGAGGGCAAGGCCAATGCCAGCGCCGATGCGGTGGGCAAGCTGATCGGCCAGGGCGTGGAGTTCATCGTCTGCGGCCAGAGCGCCGCCAGCCTGGGCGTCAACAAGGCGGACCTGTTGCCCGGCGTGAAGCTGGCACTCTCCGCCATCACTGCCCACGCCCTCTACCAGCAGCGCGGCTACACGCTGAACCCGTTCTGAGCCGCATGGCCTTCGAACCGCCACTCACTTGGCGCGAGGGCCAGCTGGTCTGGTGGTGGTTCGTCATCACCGGCACTGCGGTGGCGGCGATGCTGATGGGCGTGTTGTGGTGGTTGGCGCTCCTCATCGTCAGCATCCCTGTCCTGTTGGCGGCGGTGGCGGCGCCAACGCTGGCGCTCTATCTCTCGGCGGCTCTGCTGGCATGGTTGCCGTTGCGGTCCCATCCCGCCCGCGGGCGCATCGCTGTCTTCGCCGCGCTGCTGGTGGTGGGCCTTGCCGTGCCGACCGCGATGAACCTTTACCTGGGCAGCCAGGTGCGCGCTGCCGCTGCCGCTGATACCGGAGAGCCCGTGGTGCTGGGGCCAGGCGGCGGCACCGTGGCCTGGCTGGAAGACGACAGGGCCTATTGCAGCACCCAATGTCTACGCTTCCTGATCACCGGCCGGGTTCAAGCCGTGCTGCTGGGGCCGGCGCTGACGGGCCCGCCGGCATCCGGGCAGCGAACCGTGCGACTGCGTCTCGTGCCCCGGTCGGGTGATCGGGACTGCCCAATGTCACCTGGCGTCGAAGAACTCGTCGGTGTGTATTATCTGAGTCTGATCGATCCCGACTTGTGCGTTGCGATCGATCAGGCACCGCTGTCTGCCGCCCGCCTGATATTCAATGTGCAGTTCCAGCGCGCCCGCCGTTGGGACGCCAAGCTGCCGTCGCTGGGTCACAATATGCGGCGGGTGGAAGTCTTTGGCTGGCAGGCCGGGCGACCAGTCCTGATGTTCCGGCGGACTAAAGCTGAAACGCGCAAGGTGGGCTTGCCGCTGGCCTTGCTGCCGCCGCAGGTGGCTGATGATGAAAAGCCGGCCGATTGGTGGCGCGCCGGCGGCAGTTTCACTGCCGGTAACGTGCCCAGCGACCCGATGTTGGTCCTGAACGAGCGCCTCTATGTGCCTGAATTCGACGACCGGCGCTGAGACTCAGCCCTTCAAACTCGGCGCCCGCGCCGCCGCTTCGCCGGCATCCACATCCGGCCCGGGCACGCCTGAGTCCACCCGGCCCGTCGCGGCCAGATGGATGGCCTTCCTGATGCGGTTGTAGGTGCCGCAGCGGCACAGGTTGGTGATGGCGTTGTTGATGTCGTCGTCCGACGGGTTGGGCTTGTCCTTCAGCAGCGCCGCTGCCGCCATGATCATGCCGGACTGGCAATAACCACACTGCGGCACCTGAACGGCAATCCACGCCTGCTGCAACGGGTGGTCGCGATTGTCGGACAGGCCTTCGATGGTGGTGACGAACGTGCCTTCCAGATCGGCAATCGTCACCTGGCAGCTGCGCGCCGCCTTGCCATCCACGTGCACCGTGCACGCCCCGCACAGGCCGGCGCCGCAGCCGAACTTGGTGCCGGTCAAGCCCGCCGCGTTGCGCAGCGCCCACAGCAGCGGCGTGTCGGGCGGCATCAGAAATTCGACAGGATTGCCGTTGACGGTGAACTTGGTCATTCCTTGTGCATAGCGCCAAGGAGGCCGCCATGGAACTCAAGACCCTGACCTATGCGGTGGACAGCGACGGCATCGCCCGCATCACCCTCAACCGCCCGGCCGAATTGAACACCATGAACGGCGATTTCTGGCCTGAGATGGTGCAGGTGTTCAAGGCCATCGAGCATGACATGGCGGTGCGCTGTGTCATCATCGCCTCCACCGGCAAGCATTTCACCGCTGGGCTCGATCTCAACTGGGCCGGGCAGAACGCGCTCGCCACGCGCGGCGGCGATCTGGGCCGCCAGCGCGAAGCCTTCCGCCGCCACGTCAAGGAGCTGCAGGAAAGCTTCAACGTCATCGACAATTGCCGGGTGCCGGTGATCGCCGTGTGCCAGGGCGGCTGCATCGGCGGCGGCGTCGATCTGGTCACCGCCTGCGATCTCAGGGTCTGCTCGGCCGACGCCTATTTCACCATCCAGGAAGTCAACATCGCCATTGTCGCCGATGTCGGCACGCTGCAGCGCCTGCCTTACCTGCTGCCGCAGGGGCTGGTGCGCGAACTGGCCTACACCGGCCGCAAGTTCCCGGCCGCCGAGGCGGCGAAATGGGGCTTCGTCAACCAGGTTACCGAAAGCCATGACGATGCGCTGGCCGCAGCCGAGGCCATGGCCCGCGTCATTGCTGCCAAGTCGCCGCTGGCCATCACCGGCATCAAGCAGGTGCTCAACTATGGCCGTGATCACAGCATCAGCGATGGCCTTGAATATGTGGCGGTCTGGAACGCCGGCATGCTGCAGGGCGAGGACATGACGGCGGCGGTGAAGGCCCAGATGGCGCGGCAATCTGCCACCTATGCAAATCTGAAAGCCTGAATTTTGGGGAGGGTGCGCCCTCTTGGCCCTTGCGTGTTGCGGTGCAGCGCGGCATAGGGACTAAGTCATTTGGCGGATGAGTCCGCCCGTTTCAGCCTAGGGGCAATATGCGCCGCAGATCCATGATGATGTATTCCGCCGTGGCGATGGCCGCCTCGGCCCTCTCGGCCGTAATGGCGGCCGCCCAGGAAAAGGTGGCCGCAGCGCCGGTGCCGCCCGTCGCCACCACCGATGTGCCGGCCGCGGTTCCCGCCCTCACCGCGCCGTCGGCCGATTTCGGCATGCCGCGCGGTGGCTGGGATCTGCAGCAGCCGGTGACCGACATTGCCGTTGAAGCCCACAACATGATCAACTGGGTGCTGAACCCGGTGATGGCCGGCGTTGCCATCTTCGTGATGATCCTGCTGGCGGTGACCATCCTGCGCTTCCGCGCCTCGGCCAACCCGGTGCCGTCGAAGACCAGTCACAACACCACGATCGAGGTGATCTGGACCGTGGTGCCGGCGCTGATCCTGGTCGGCATCGCCTTCCCCAGCTTCCGCCTGCTCGCCAACCAATATGATCCGCCCAAGGCCGACATCACCATCAAGGCGATCGGTCACCAGTGGTATTGGGAATATGAATATCCCGATCAGGGCGGCTTCACCTATGATTCGGTGATGCTCACCGATGCCGAAGCGGCCAAGCGCGGCACCCCGCGCCTGCTTGATGTCGACAACCGCCTGGTGGTGCCGGTCGGTGCCACGGTGAAGGTGCTCACCACTGCGGCCGACGTGATCCACAGCTTCGCCATGCCGGCCTTCTACGTGAAGATGGACGCTGTTCCCGGCCGCATCAACGAAACCTGGTTCAAGACCGATCGCCCCGGCGTCTATTTCGGCCAGTGCAGCGAGCTGTGCGGCACCAAGCACGCCTATATGCCGATCGCCATCGAGGTGCTGCCGAAGGCGCAGTTCGAAGCCTGGATCGCCGCCAAGCAGAAGGAAAACGGCATCGCGGCCAAGCCGGCTGCCGCCGCTGCGCCGGCCGATGCTGCTGCCCCCGTTGCCGCTGATGCGGCTGCCCCCGCCGCTGATGCGGCCGCGGCGGCCCCGGCTGCCAAGTAAGTTCGAGAAGAGGACCCCGTATCATGGCTCACGCCGCCACCGCCGGTGCTCATGACCACGATCATGATCACAAGCCCGGCTTCATCCAGCGCTGGCTCTTTTCGACCAACCACAAGGATATCGGCACGCTCTACCTGATCTTCGCGATCATCGCCGGCACCATCGGCGGCGCGATTTCGGGCATCATGCGCCTCGAACTGGCGCAGCCGGGCATCCAGTGGCTCACTTTCATGACCCAGGGCAATGTCGATCAGGCCAACCATCTGTGGAACGTGTTCATCACCGCCCACGGCCTGATCATGGTGTTCTTCACCGTCATGCCCGCGATGATTGGCGGCTTTGGCAACTGGTTCGTGCCGATCATGATCGGCGCGCCCGACATGGCGTTCCCGCGCATGAACAACGTGTCGTTCTGGCTGCTGGTCCCGTCGTTCCTGCTGCTGTGCGGCTCGATGTTCGTCGAAGGCCCGGCGGGCGCCAATGGCGCCGGCACCGGTTGGACCGTCTATCCGCCGCTTTCCACATCCGGCCACCCCGGCCCGGCCGTGGACATGGCGATCCTGTCGCTGCACATCGCCGGCGCCAGCTCGATCCTCGGCGCGATCAACTTCATCACCACCATCCTCAATATGCGCGCGCCGGGCATGACCCTGCACAAGATGCCGCTGTTCGTGTGGTCGGTGCTGGTCACCGCCTTCCTGCTGCTGCTGTCGCTGCCCGTTCTGGCCGGCGCCATCACCATGCTGCTGACCGATCGCAACTTCGGCACCCACTTCTTCACCGCTGATGGCGGTGGTGACCCGGTGCTCTATCAGCACCTGTTCTGGTTCTTCGGTCACCCCGAAGTCTACATCCTGATCTTGCCCGGTTTCGGCATCGTCAGCCAGGTCGTCTCCACCTTCAGCCGCAAGCCGGTGTTCGGCTACCTGGGTATGGCCTATGCCATGGTTGCCATCGGCTTCATCGGCTTCGTCGTGTGGGCGCACCACATGTTCACCGTCGGCCTCGACGTGAACACCAAGATGTACTTCACCGCCGCCACGATGATCATCGCGGTGCCCACCGGCATCAAGATCTTCAGCTGGATCGCGACGATGTGGGGCGGCTCCATCCGCTTCGACACGCCGATGCTGTGGGCGATCGGCTTCATCTTCATGTTCACCGTCGGCGGCGTCACCGGCGTGCTGCTCTCCAACGGCGGCGTGGATACCTATTTCCACGACACCTATTACGTGGTGGCGCACTTCCACTACGTGCTGTCGCTAGGCGCCGTGTTCGCCATTTTCGCCGCCTGGTACTACTGGTTCGGCAAGATGTTCGGGAAGCCCTACAACGAGCTGCTCGGCAAGCTGCACTTCTGGGTCTTCTTCATCGGCGTGAACGTGCTGTTCTTCCCGATGCACTTCCTGGGGTCGGACGGCATGCCGCGCCGCATCCCGGATTATCCGGATGCCTTCGCCTATTGGAACCAGATTGCCAGCTATGGCTATGCCATCATGGCGGTCGGCATGGTCTTCTTCTTCATCAACCTGGTGGTCAGCCTGGCATCGCGCCGCAAGGCCGAAGCCAACCCGTGGGGTGAAGGTGCGACCACGCTGGAATGGACCCTGTCCAGCCCGCCGCCGTTCCACCAGTTCGAAACCCTTCCGGTCATCAAGTAACCGGCGAACCGGGGGCAGGCCTGCCTGCCCCCTTTCAGGCCAGACCTCATGAACAACATCGCCACTGCCCAGCCCGCCACCGGGGTGCCAACACCCCTGCTGGCGGATTGGCGCGATTATTTCGCGCTGCTGAAGCCGCGCGTGATGACACTGGTGATCTTCACCGCGGCCTGCGCCATGGTGGTGGCGCCGGGCCAAATGCATCCATTCCTGGCCTTCACCGGCATCCTGTGCATCGCGGTTGCCGCCGGCGCTGCCGGTGCGCTCAACCAATGGTATGAAGCCGATATCGATGCGCTGATGAAGCGCACGGCCAAGCGCCCGCTGCCGGCCGGCAAGCTCGACAAGTCCGAAGCGCTGGCCTTCGGCGTCATCCTCGGCACCGGTTCGGTCGCCGTCATGGGCCTGGCGCTGAACTGGGTGGCGGCGGCCTGGCTTGCCGTGTCGATTCTCTTCTACGTCGTCGTCTACACCGCCTGGCTGAAGCGCCGGACCCCGCAGAACATCGTCATTGGCGGTGCTGCAGGCGCCTTCCCGGTGATCTGCGGCTGGGCTGCGGTGTCGGGCGACACGCCGCTGATGGCGTGGCTATTGTTCGCCGTCATCTTCCTGTGGACCCCGCCGCACTTCTGGGCGCTGGCGCTGTTCATGGAAGCCGATTACGCCAAGGCCGGCGTGCCGATGCTTCCGGTGACCCACGGCCTCAAGGAAACCCGCCGCCAGATCCTGGCCTATTCGGCGCTGCTGGTGCCGGTCACCATCGCGCCCACCCTGTTGGACCTGGCGGACTGGGCCTATGGCGGCACCGCGATCACGCTCGGCCTGATGTTCCTGTGGATGGCGTTCAAGGTCAGCCGCAGCAAGGCCACCGTGGCGGCCGACATGGTCGCCGAAAAGCAGCTGTTCAAGTTCAGCCTGCTCTACTTGGCCTGCCTGTTCGGCGCGCTCGTCGCCGATCGGCTGCTGCTGCCCAACGTCCTGCTGTCATGAGCGTTGATCCCGCCAGCTGGAGCGCCGCCGAACGCGCCGCCTTCATGGCCCGGCGCGAGCAGCGCAACAAGGCGCTGGCCATCCTGTTGTTTGCGCTGGTCGCACTGTTCTTCGGCATCACCGTGGTGCGGATGACCGGGCCGCAGGCCAAGGCGCCGGCCAGCATGGTGGCGGCGCCATGAGCGCCGACGCCGCCACCGACAGGTCAAACCGCCGCGTTGGTGTGGCTGCTGCTTTGGTGGCGGTGGCGATGATTGGCCTCGCCTATGCGTCGGTGCCGCTCTATCGCCTGTTCTGCCAGGTCACCGGCTATGGCGGCACCACGCAGGTGGCGGCGGCTGCGCCGACCGCCGATCAGCTGGCGGCAGTGGCTGGCCAAAGGATCAAGGTGCGGTTTGATGGCAATGTCGCGCCGGGCCTGCCCTGGCGGTTCCGGCCCAAGGCCAACGAGGTCTCCGTGCCGATCGGGGAGAAGCGCCTCGCCTTCTTCACCGCCACCAACACCAGCGATCAGGCCATCACTGGCCAGGCCGGGTTCAACGTCTCGCCCGACGAGGCGGGGCAGTATTTCGTCAAGATCCAGTGCTTCTGCTTCACGGAGCAGACGCTGCAGCCCGGCGAGACGGTGGACATGCCGGTGACCTGGTATGTCGATCCCGCCATCCTCAAAGACCCGGTGGCCAAAAAGATCGACGAAATCACGCTGAGCTACACCTTCTACCCGGTAGACAAGCGGGCGGCAGCTTCGGTTGCCGCTCTGGACAAGCCAACGCGGGTCAGGCTAAGCGCTGCGACAAATCGTAACAGTTTGAAGGACAGGGGCTGAGCAATGGCTGGAGCCAAGACCCACGATTATCACATCCTCAACCCGTCATCGCGCCCGCTGATGATGTCGATGGCGGTGCTGGCGCTGGCTGCCGGCGCCATCGGCTGGATGCACAAGTTCGGCTGGGGCATGCCCACCTTCTTCGCTGGCCTCGCCGCGGTGAGCACCATGTTCTTCCTGTGGTGGAAGGATGTCGTCCACGAAGCCAACACCGGCGATCACACGCCGGTGGTGCAGCTGCACCACCGCTATGGCATGATCCTGTTCATCGCATCCGAAGTGATGTTTTTCGTCGCTTGGTTCTGGGCCTATTTCAACGCCGCCCTCTACCCGTCGCTGCACGAAGGCATTGAGGGCGTGTGGCCGCCCAAGGGCATCGAACTGCTCGATCCGTTCGTGTTCCCGCTCTTGAACACGCTGATCCTGCTGCTGTCTGGCACCAGCGTCACCTGGGCGCACCACGCGCTGATCCATGGTGACCGCAAGGGCCTGAAGCAGGGCCTGTGGATCACCATCGCGCTCGGCCTGATCTTCACCTGCGTGCAGGCCTATGAATATCACCACGCCGAATATGGCCTGGCCGACAGCATCTATGGCGCCGCCTTTTACATGGCGACCGGCTTTCACGGCTTCCATGTCATCGTTGGCACCATCTTCCTGATCGTGTGCCTGGCGCGCACCTACAAGGGCGATTTCACCCCGCGCCAACACTTCGGTTTCGAAGCCGCCGCCTGGTACTGGCACTTCGTCGACGTGGTGTGGCTGTTCCTGTTCATCGCCATCTATGTGTGGGGATCGAACTTCGGCGCGGCCGTGGCGCACAGCGCGCTTGGCTGAATCACCAACACCTGCCCAGGTGGCATTGAGGGGCTGCTGTCCACGCTGTGGCAGCGGCCCCTTGTTTGTCGGCCTGCTGAAACTGGCGCCACGCTGTTCGGCCTGCGGCCTGGACTATGGCCGCTTCAACGTCGGCGACGGCGCCGCACCGTTCCTGATCTTCATCGTCGCCACCATCGTCATCATCGCCAGCCAGGTGACAGAGGCCAAGCTCGCCCCGCCCTGGTGGGTGCATGTGCTGCTGTGGGTGCCACTCACCATCGGCCTGTCCCTGGGGCTGCTGCGCCTGGCCAAGGGCCTGCTGGTCGCGTTGGAATATCGCAATGATGCCGGCGAAGGCAGCACATGAGCCGCCGTATCCCGATCATCCCCACCATCATCACCGCAGTCGGCATCCTGATCCTGTGCGGGCTGGGCCGCTGGCAGTTGGAACGGCGCGAATGGAAGCATGATCTGATCGCGCGCCTGGCCGCCGCACCCAAGCTGCCGGAGGTGACGCCGGCGGAATTCCGCGCCGCCATGATGGGCGATGTTTCGGTGCAGTATCGCCGCGCCAGCATCGATTGCCACGCCGGGCCGAAGAAGCCCTATGATCTGCGCCCCGGCAGTTCGGCCAGCGGCGATTCCGGCTTCTTCGTCATCGTGTCGTGCCGGCCAAACGACCAGCCACCCGACATCGTCGCGGTGGCGGGCTGGACGCGGCGCGTTGACGCCAAGGATCAGATCATCAATCTTGATCACCAGTTCACTGGCGTGGTGATCGAGAAGCCCTATGGCAACGCGCCGAATCGGCCGCGCCTCATGCTGATCCCCGATAGCGCAATCGCGCCGCTGCAACGGCCGCAGCAGCCCAGCGCCCAGGACCTGCCCGACAATCACCTGGCTTATGCCGGCCAGTGGTTCGGCCTCGCGATTGCGCTGGCGGCCATCTATGGCCTGTGGCTGCGGCGGCGCATGGTTGCACCGACGGCCCAGCCCGAATAACGGGGGCGGGTTATGCGCTATGTCTCCACACGGGGTGCCGCCCCGATCCTCGACTTCCAGGCCGCCACACTGGCCGGCCTCGCCAGCGATGGCGGGCTCTATGTGCCCGAAGCCTGGCCGCGTTTCAGCGAAGCCGAGATCGCGGCGATGGCGGGCCGCTCTTATGTCGAGGTCGCGGTGCGCGTTTGTGCGCCGTTCACGGCCGGTGCGCTGGATGAAGCCGCGCTGCGCGACGTGTTCACCCGGGCCTATGGCCGCTTTGCCCATGCCGCGGTGGTGCCGCTGAAGCAGCTCGATCACCGTCACTTTCTTCTCGAACTCTTTCATGGGCCAACACTGGCCTTCAAGGACGTCGCACTGCAGTCGCTTGGCCTGCTGTTCGAACGCTTCCTGGGCCAGTCGGGCCAGCACATCACCGTAATCGGCGCCACCTCGGGCGACACCGGCTCGGCGGCCATCGATGCGCTGGCGGGACGGTCCGGCGTGGAAGTCTGCATGCTCCACCCGCACGGCCGGGTGAGCGAGGTGCAGCGCCGGCAGATGACCACGGTGCTGGACGCGAACATCCACAACATCGCCATCGACGGCAATTTCGACGACGCCCAGGCCATTGTGAAGGCGATGTTCAACGATGCGGCGTTCGCGGCCCGCTTCCCGCTGGCGGCGGTGAACAGCATCAACTGGGCGCGGCTGCTGTTCCAGGTCGTCTATTATTTCACCTCGGCGCTGTCGCTGGGCGCGCCGCACCGGGCGGTTTCCTATGCGGTGCCCACCGGCAATTTCGGCGATGTGTTTGCTGGCTATGTCGCGGCGCAAATGGGCCTGCCCATCGAACGGCTGGTGGTCGCCACCAATCGCAACGACATCCTGCACCGCGCGCTGACCAGCGGCGATTACAGCGCCGGCACCGTCGCGCCCACCGATGCGCCGTCGATGGATATCCAGGTCTCCTCCAATTTCGAGCGGCTGCTGTTCGACCTGTCGGGCCGCGACGCCGCCGCGCTGGCCGCCGCCATGGCCGAATTCGAGGCGACGAAGAAACTGGCACTGCCGCAGGCCTGGCTGGCCAAGGCCGACCTGTTCACCTCCGCCCGCGTTGACGCCGACGAGATGGCTGACACCATGCGCTGGGCGCTCGCAAACACTGGTGAACTGCTCGATCCGCACACCGCCATCGGTCTTGCGGCCGCCCGCCGTGACAGTGGCACCGCCCCGATGGTCACGCTCGCCACTGCCCACCCGGCCAAGTTCCCGGCGGCGGTTGCGGCCGCCACCGGCGTTCACCCCGATCTGCCGGCGCGCCTTGCTGACCTGATGACGCGTCCGGAACGTTATGACATCGCGCCGGCCAATCTGCAGGCGATCGAAGCCTATGTTGCCCAGCGCGCGAAGGCCAAATGACCGAGCCGCAGATCACGCTCCTCGATAGCGGGCTCAGGGTGGCCAGCTGGGCGCTGCCCGGCCTCGAAACCGCCGCCGTCGCGCTCACGGCGGAAACCGGCTCGCGCTTCGAACGGCCCGAACTCAACGGCCTTGCCCATCTGTTCGAGCATATGGTGTTCAAGGGCACGCAGCGCCGCTCCGCCCGCGCTATCGCCGAGGAGATGGAGGATGTCGGCGGCCAGCTCAACGCCTGGACCAGCCGCGACACCACCATGTTCCACGCCCGCCTGCTGGCGCGCGACCTGCCGCTGGGGGTGGACCTGATCGCCGATCTCGTCACCGGCGCCCGCTTCGATCCCGATGACATCGTGCGCGAGAAGGAAGTCGTGCTGCAGGAACTGGGCGAAGCCCGCGACACGCCCGATGACATCGTGTTCGACCATCTGCAGGAAGCGGCGTTCCCACAGCAGGCGCTGGGCCGCTCCATCCTGGGCGACGAGGCCAGCCTCGCCCGCATCACCCGCGACGATCTGTTGGGCTGGCAGGCTGATCATTATGCGCCGCAGCGCCTGACACTGGTCGCCGCCGGCAAGGTTGATCACGGCGACCTCTGCCGTCTGGCCGAAGCCGCCTTTCCGGCCACGCCTGGCCCCGGCGGCATCCCCGATGGCGAGCCGGTGCGCTTCCAGCCTGGCCGCCATCACGACAGCCGGCGCATCGAACAGGCGCAATTGACCGCCGGCTGGGCCGCCCCCGGCCACCATGATCCTTCCCAGGATGCCGCGCTGTTGTTCACGCTGGCGGCCGGCGGCGGCATGTCCTCGCGCCTGTTCCAGCAGGTGCGCGAGGAACGCGGGCTGGCCTACACCGTGTCGGCTTCGCTGACGCCCTATGCCGATGCCGGGTTGATGAGCGTCCACGCCGCCACCGATCCCAGGCAAGCCGCTGCCGCCCGTGACCTGATCATGGCGGTGCTGCACGAGACCGCCGCCGGCCTGGAACAGGCCGAGCTCAATCGTGCCCGCGCCCAGGCCGTTGCCAGCCTGCTAATGGCGCTGGAAGGCCCACAGGGCGCTGCCGATTATCTCGGCCGCAGCCTGACCGTGCATCGCCGCTTCGTGCCGCCCGCCGAACTGGTTGCGCGGATCGAGGCCGTGACCGTCGATGCCGCCCGTGCCGCCGGAACTGCCATGCTGGCCCAGGCGCCGGCCCGCGCCGAGATCGGCCGCCACAAGGCGGCGGCATGACCGAGCCAACCACTCCTCTGGCCACCCTCGTCACCGAGCCGTGGACCGACTTCGGGCTGGTGGATTCGGGCCACGGCCGCAAGCTGGAACGCTATGGCCGCTTCCGCTTCATCCGCCCGGAACCGCAGGCGATGTGGGCGCCGGCCAGTGCCGACTGGAAGGCCGATGGCGAATTCATCGGCGGCAGCGATGAGGACGGCGGTGGCCGTTGGCAGCTCAAACCCAATGTGCCCGACCGTTGGGAAATGAAGCGCCCATCACCGGGTGGCGAGGTCAGCTTCTGGGCCAACAACACGCCGTTCCGCCATTTGGGCTTTTTCCCTGACATGGGCGGCCAGTTTGATTGGCTGGCCAGCCGGATCAAGCCCAGCGACCGGGTGATGAACATGTTTGGCTACACTGGCGTTGGTAGCCTGATCGCGGCGCGCGCCGGCGCGCAGGTCACCCATGTCGATGCCAGCAAGAAGAGCGTGGCGGCGGCCCGCGAGAATGCCGCGCTGTCCGGCCTGGCCGATGCCCCCGTCCGCTGGATCATCGATGATGCGCTGAAATTCCTGCGCCGCGAGGTGCGGCGCGGGGCGAAATATCACGGCCTGATCTTCGATCCGCCCAAATATGGTCGAGGCCCGGATGGCGAGGTGTGGCAACTGGAGCGCGACCTGCCCGAACTGGTCGATCTCGCCCGGCAATTGCTTGCCGATGATGCGCGCTTCTGCGTGCTCACCGTCTATGCCATCCGCATGTCCGCCCTGGCGCTGCATCCGCTGCTGGACCAGGCGCTGGGGACGCGCGGTGGCCAGATCGAGGTGGGCGATATGGCGATCCGCGAGGAAACCCGTGGGCTCCTGTTGCCCACCGCCATCTTCGCGCGCTGGAGCGCCTGACTGTCCTACACAGCCCGGCCCTGTTAGGCTGCGGGCTGGTGGGAACCAGCCGCTTCATCCGGTTCGCGCCAAAGCCCGATCTTTGAAATCAGCAATCAAATCAACGGTATCGTTGGCCTGAGGTGTAGATCTTGTCAAATACCGGACAACTCAGCCCTGCAGCGCGGCCTGCCAGCCCAACGCGGTGACGGCGCCGGCCGTGAGCGTGAGGCGCAGGCGGCCATACCAGCCGGGCAGGCCATTAGCGCGCCAGTCCCACGCCAGGTGCAGCAGCAGCGCGCCGGCCAGCGCCAGCAACTGCGCCACGCGATATTTGGCCGGGGCGAGCAGCACCAGCCAGCCGATGATGCTGGGCAGCATGGCAAGGCCAATCAAGCCGGGAGCCGGCTGACTGGTCTGCACCGCCGCACCCCAGCGCGCGCCGCCCAGGAAGGACAGGATGATCGCTGCCCACCACAGCAGCGCCTCGTTGAACTGCCAGCGGAAATCCGGCGCCAGTAAAGTGGCGACGGGCGCGGCAAAGAAGGGGATCAGGCCGGCAAGGCCATAGAAGAGCACGATGGCAGGGGTTTTCGTCATGGCTGCCGGCCTGTCATGCCCGCCGTCGCGCGCAAATGCGGCAAGACGCCCAACCTCAGGCGCGACAGGCCTTCACGCTGGCCGGATCGGGTCGCACGCCGGGCCGGAACACCGCGACATAGCCCTGCGCGATGTCGGCCATGGTGACCAGCTCATAGCCCACCGCCTTCACTTCGCAGACCAATAGCGCCTTGGGCATGCCATGCTCCTGACTCGGCCGGTCGAGATCGACCACAGCGATGCGGCCGCCGGATTTCAGGCTGCGGCGCAACCGGTCGAGCAGCAGATAGGGCTGCTCGATCTCGTGATACATGTGGATCATCAGGGCGACATCCACGGACGCATCGGGAAGGCGGGCATTGGCCTGGCTGCCCTGGACATAGCGCACGTTGCGATATCCGGCCTTCCGCACCCGCATCCGCACGGCGTGGAGCGCGTTGGCCGAAATATCCTGCGCATAGACCCGGCCCTGCAGCCCCACCACTGGTGCCACACGCAGCACATAATAGCCGCCGCCGGTGCCGATATCGGCGACGGACTGGCCCGGCTTGATGCCGGCAATGCGGATCACGTCGGCCGCTTCGCCCACGCGATCGCGGGCGGCTTCGTCACCAAAGGCGGAGGAGACGATCTTGGCGACCGGGCGCTGCGGCCGCGGCAACGGGGTGGCGCCGGCCAGCAGCGGCAGGCAGGCGAGCAGGGGCAGCAGGCGCACAGCAGTCATCACCGCGATTCCTTGGCAAAGCAGCATGGCCAAAAAATGTCAGTCGGCAGTGGTGGCGCGCGGCGCCGCGCCAGTGCTTTGCAGCGCCCGCCAGCGGTTCATCTGGCGCTGGAATTCGTTGAGGCTGCGGCCCGACAGCTCGGCACCGCCGATGAAGCGCAGGCTGACCGGGTTGACCGCCTGGCCACGCAGCCAGATCTCGTAATGCAGGTGCGGGCCGGTGGAGAGACCGGTGGAGCCGACTGCGCCGATGCGCTGGCCCTGGGCGATGCGCTGGCCGGGCTTCACGTCGATGCGGCTCATGTGGGCATAGGCGGTGGCGAGATCCTTGTTGTGACGGATCATCACATATTTGCCGTGGCCACCGTGCCAGCCGGCAAAGCTGACCGTGCCGCCGCCGGCCGCCATGATCGGATCACCCGAACTGGCGTTGAAATCGACGCCCTTGTGCATGCGGGAATAGCCCAGCACCGGGTGCAGGCGCATGCCGAAGCCGCTCGACATGCGCGCGCCATCAACCGGCGTGCGCATCAGGCCCCTCTTCACGCCTTCGCCGCTGGCCAGATAATATTCGCCTTCAAAACGGCCGATCTCCACCGGGTCCTTGCCGCGGCGCGACAGGGCGCCAAACAACAGCTTGCCGTGGCGCACCTCGCCGGTTTCGGCGCGATCCTGTTCAATGATGATGTCGAACCGGTCGGACTTGCCGAGCCCGCGCTGGAAATCGACGACGTGTCGCATCTGCTTGATGAACTCGGCGGCCTGGGTGCCTGGGATGCCGGCACTGCGCAAGGCGCGGCTGAGGTTGCCGCCCACGGCGGCCGACACGCGCAGCGGCGTTGAATCGACCGCGATCGGGATGCGCTTCAGCACCAGGCCGCTGTCGCTGCGGTTGATCTCCACCTTCAGATCGAAGGCGGCGCGCAGGGCGAGATGTTCGAGCGGGCGCGGCACCGCCTTGGTCTCGCGGCGGCCCAGCACCAGCTCGGCGCGCTCGCCGCCGCCGGGATTGAGCCCGGCCAAGAGGCGGGTGATGTCGGCCATGTCGCTGGCGCCAACCCCCGCATTGCGCAGGGCGGCGGTCAACCCGCGCCGGCCGATGGTAACGCTGCGCTCGACCCGTGGCCGCTCGGGCGCTTCGGCCAGCGGGCGAACCTGGCGGGAATCGACCCGCGGCGTCGCGCCAGTGGCCGC
>NZ_WNJP01000250.1 GCF_009733735.1 Sandarakinorhabdus oryzae
CGTCGCCGCGCCGCCGGCCGTGACCGTGATGCCCTGCGCCGCCGTCGCGCCAACGATACCAACGGTCGCTGCCGCCGTGTCGGCCGCCACCGCCAGCGCCCCGCGCGAGGCAAGGCTGCCGGCCGAGACATTGCCGGTGGTGGCGGTGATGGACACGTCGCCGGTGCCGGCATTGGCATCGGTGTTGCGCGTCGTCAGGTCGTTCATCGTCACCGATGTGCCCTGCACGGTCAGGCCGTTGTTGATGCTCATCGGCCCGGTGATCGCCACGGCACCGGTCGCGGTCAGGCTGGTGGCGCCGGTCAGCGTGATCGCCGCCCCGGGTCCGGTCGAGGACAGGGTGAGCGTGCTGCGCGAATCGATGCTGCCGGTCTTAATCGTGCCGCCATTGCTGGCTTCGGTCAGGCTGATGGCGCCGGAACCGGCCTGGCCAATGATCTGCTGCACATCGATATTGCCGGCCGACAGGGTGAGTGCGCCGCCGCTGGCCAGGGTGACATTGTTGTTGAAGCGGATGGTGCCGCTGGTGTCACTGGCTGTGAAGTTCAGCACCCGGTTGCTGGTCAGCGCGCCGGTGAGCGTCAGGCTGCGGGTGAAGCCCAGACTGCCGGTGCCGGCATTGAAGGTGAGGCCAGCAGCGTTGGCCACGGTGAGGTCGCGCGCCGCGGTGAAGGTGAGATTGCTGATGTCGAGCGCCCCGCCGGCGGTGCGCGTGAACGACAGATCCTGCGTCGAAACGATGCTGTTGCCCACGGCATAGCTGTCGGCGGTCAGGGTCATGTTGCCCTTCTGGCCGGTGGCGCCGTCAAAGGCGGTCAGCGCATCGTTGAGCAGCGCATCGCGGGTGCCAAAGCCACCGGCATCGTTCACGGTCAGCGCGCCGGTGGTGAAGATGGTGATGTTGCCGTTGGCCTCGATACGGTCAGCCGTCACGCCGGTCGGCCCGCTCGCCGCGCCGTCGTTGATGGTGATGCCGCCGCGGGCGCGGACATCGGTGGCGGTCACCGCGCCGGCCGTGGTCATGATGATGTTGCCGGTGGCGCCGACGCCGGCCAGCGACAGGCTGGTGCCCGACAGGGTGACGCCGCCACCCTTGGCCGTGATGTCGCCGCTGGCGGTAAGGCCGGTGGTGGCATTGAGCAAAACTGCACCATTGCTGGCCGTCGCCGACACGATGGAAAGCGAATTGGCGTCGGTGACGCTGACGCTGCTGCCGGCCAGGGTGACGGTGCCGGCACTGTTGTCGATGCTGCCGGTGGTCAGCGCGCCCGTCGCCGTGAGGGCGACGCTGCCGCCAGTGACCAGGCTGCCGGTGGTGATCAGGCCGGCATTGGAGAGGGTGAGCCCGCTGGTGATGCTGACATTGCCGAGCCGGATGTCGCTGGCGGCACCGGGGGAGACGGAATCGATGGTGAGGTTGCGCGCCGTGATCGCGCCCAGGTTGACCGCACTGCCGTTGCCCACGGTGACGCTGACATCATTGAGCTTGCCGGCCGGCGCAGTGACGCCGGTAATCAGCGCCGGGCCAGAGCCTTGCGTGCCGATGCTGCCCGATGCGGTCAGCGTGATGCCGCGTGCCGTGCCGGCGTCGAAATCGGCATCGCCGCTGTTCGATCGCAGCGTGCCGCCGGCCGTGCTGATATTGCCGTTCGCCGCGGTGACGCTGATCGCGCGGGCTGCGGTGATGCCGCCAGCGCCGATGGACACATTGCTGCCCGCGCCGCTGCCGCCGGTGACGGTGACATTGCCGCCCGAGGTCAGGCCGTTGACGCCGACGGCGCGATTGCCGGCGACGTCGATGCTGCTGCCGCTGGCGGTCAGCGTGCCCGACATGGCGATATCGTTGACAGCATTATCGGCCGGGGCCGCCGGCATGGCGATCGGCACCTGGCCGCCGGCATCCGGTGTGCCGGCGCGCAGCACGATGCCTTTTTCGGTTGCGACAGCATGGGTGGCGGTGATGGTGCCGGTGACGTTCAGCAGCGATTCCGTCAGCGTGGCGCGATTGGCAACAGCGGCAAACACCCGCGCGCCATTGATGATGCCGCCGGCAATCAACTGGCCATTGGCCAGGTCGCTGCCTTCGGCGATGTTCATCTGAATGAGGCTGTTCTGCGTCAGCTGCACCGAGGCGCTGCGCGCCACCACGAAGCCGATGTCGCCACCCGCCGTGATGTTGGGATCGCGCGGCGCGATCGCGCCCTTCTCGATATCGATGCGGCGGGCGACCAGCAGCACGACGCCGTTGATGCCGGTGATGTCGGCGCCGGGGTCGCTCCCGGTGCCCGCGCTCAGGCGGATGATGCCGGCCTCTGGCGGGCCGCCGGCCACGTTGGTGAACGGCACCGCGTTGGCGCTGGCAAAGGCGCCGCCGTTGACGAAATCGGTGAAGGCCGTGTTCGACACCCCCAGCGTGGAGGCCACGAAGCCCGACATGTTGGTGACGCTGGACTGCGGGCCGAAGATCACGCCATTGGGGTTGACCACCCAGATCATGCCGCCATTGGCCGCGTTGCCGCTGCCCTGCAACAGGCCGTCGATGGCCGTGTTGCTGCCGCCGGTGACGCGGTTCAGCACGGCAAAGGGATTGCCGCCATTGTTGTTCGCGAAGGTGACCGTGCCAGTTTCAGTGGCGCTGCGGCCAATGTTGAAGCTCTGCCAATCGATGATGGCGGCATTGCTGCCAACCCGGATCGTGAGGAATTCCTGGTTGTTGTTGCCGCGGGTGATCTGGTTGGCCTGATCGATGACGGCCGTGGTGAAACTGTTGGGTGCCTGACCGTTGCGGAAGCCGAACTCCACGGCGCCTGCGCGCAGCGTGCCGCCCGATGGCACGGCGACCTGGGCAAGGCCGGGCGCCGCTGCGGTGAGCAGGGCAAGCGCGCCGGCACCGGCCAGCAGCTGGCGGCGGTGGGTGATGTGGCGGTG
>NZ_WNJP01000251.1 GCF_009733735.1 Sandarakinorhabdus oryzae
CCCGGTGCATCGNCGCCGATGAAGGCGCGGCCATCGGCCAGCGTGTCCGACAGCCACTGGCTCGCCACCCGCGCCTGGCCGGCCAGATGCGGCGCGGCGCGGCCCAGCGCGGCCAGGTCCATGCCGAATCGCGCCTGACGGTCCTTGATGAAACCCTCCCCCATCATCTCGGGCGTCATTCCGCCCATGGCGGCGCCGACATGGGCGAAGAATTGCGGCCCGTTGGCCCAGCTTGCCACCAGCTTGTGCAAGGGACCCAAGGGTGCCGGATACAGGCTGGGGCCAGGCAGGGCCTCAAGCGCCGGCAGGATCGCGCCGGTGTCGCAATAGATGTCGGCACCGATCTGCACCACCGGCGTGCGGCCATAGGCCCCGGTGAGCCGCGTCTGGTCCGGCTTGGGCAAGATGCGCGGGACGAGAAGGCTGCCCCAGGTCAGCCCCTTCACACCAAAGGCCGCCCGCACCAGTTCGGCAAAGGGCGAGGCTTCATAATGATAGAGGATCGGGATCATGACGAGGATGATGCCCGCCATTCGGCCCGGCCCCCAGTGCCATTATGGGGAGGGGTTCAGCTGCGGTGATCGGCCCAACCGCAGTGTTTAGCTGCGGTAATCGGCGTTGATGCTGATGTAGCCGTGGGTGAGATCGCAGGTCCACACCCGCGCCCGGCCGTTGCCCAGGCCGAGACCGGCGGTGATGCGGATTTCCTGGCCCTTGAGGTGCGCGGCGACCGGGGCTTCGTCATAGCCGTGCACCACCATGCCGGCTTCGGCCACCAGCGTATCGCCGAAGCGGATGGAGAGCAGGTCACGCTCGGCGGGTTCTCCGGCCTTGCCCACCGCCATCACCACCCGGCCCCAATTGGCGTCGCCGCCGGCAATGGCGGTCTTCACCAGCGGCGAATTGGCGATGGAGAGCGCAACGCGCTTGGCCGAGGCATCGTCCACCGCGCCGTCCACATTCACTTCGATCAGCTTGCTGGCGCCTTCGCCATCGCGCACCACCAGCAGCGCCAGTTGCCGGCAGACATCGGCCAGCGCGGCAGCCAGCGCGTCGGCACCGGGCGAGTCCATACTGGCCAGCGGGGCATGGCCGGCGGCGCCGGTGGCAAAGGCCAGCACCGTGTCTGACGTGCTGGTGTCGCTGTCGACCGTGATGCTGTTGAACGTCGGCCCGACGGCGGCGCTCAGCATCTGCTGCCACAGCGCCGGCGTGATGGCGGCATCGGTGAAGATGAAGCCCAGCATTGTTGCCATGTCGGGCGCGATCATGCCGCTGCCCTTGACGATGCCGGTGACGGTGACGCGCGTGCCAGCCACGATCGCGCTGGCGGTGGCGGCTTTGGGAAAAGTATCAGTGGTGCCAATGGCGTTGGTGGCGGCCAGCCAGTCGGCCTGGCCCAGCGCGGCATGCGCCTTGTCCACCCCCGCCAATGCCAGATCAACCGGCAGCGGCACGCCGATCACGCCGGTCGAGGCGCTGAACACGTCGTCGGGCGAACAGCCCAACCGTTCCGCCACCCGCGCCACCTGGGCCTGCGCCGCCTGGCGGCCGGTCATGCCGGTGAAGGCGTTGCTGTTGCCGGCATTCACCACCAGCCCGCGCGCCCGGCCGCCCGCCAGCTTGGCCCGGCACATCTCGACTTCCGGCGACGGGCATTTCGATTGCGTCGTCACCCCGGCCACCACCGTGCCGGGTGCCAGCTCGACCAAGGTTACGCAATCGCGCGTCCATTGCTTGTAGGCGACACTGGCGGTGCCAATGCGCATCCCGGCGATGGGAGCCAGATCGGGAAAGGGCAGGGCGAGCGGAGAGCGTGTCATGGCGCCCGCCTTTGCCCGCAGAATCGGCCTTGTCCAGAGGCAAGTGAGTTGACTCTGCGTGCGGGCCACATTATCGGCACCACTCTTTCCGGGCGCAGGCAACTGCGGTCGGCCAGCCGATTTGCATTTTCAGGACTTCGCAACATGAAGCGCACCTATCAGCCGTCCAAGCTCGTCCGCGCCCGCCGTCACGGTTTCCGCGCGCGCATGGCCACTGTCGGCGGCCGTAATGTGATCCGCGCCCGTCGCGCCCGCGGTCGCAAGAAGCTTTCGGCCTGACCCCTATGCGCGCGCCGGAGACGATCCGGCAGCGGCGGGATTTCCTGGCTGCAAATCAGGGCCGGCGGGTGCCATCCGCCGGCTTTGTGCTGCTCGTGCGGCAGCGTGATGATGGCAGCGAGGCGATGCGCGCCGGCTTCACCGTCACCAAGAAGATCGGCAACAGCGTCACCCGCAACCGCCTGAAGCGCCGTCTGCGCGAAATCGTGCGCCTCACCTTGCCCGATCATGGCCATCCCGGCGCCGATCATGTGCTGATTGGCCGCGAGGCCGGCCTCACCCGCGATTTCGCGACGTTGCGCGCCGATCTGGAAAGGGCGCTGGCCAAGGCCCATCTTCCGCCCCAACCGCCAAAGGATGGGGCACGCCGATGAAATCCCTGCTGATCTGGCCGATCCGCCTGTGGCAGGTGACATTTTCCGCCGTGCTGCCGCCCACCTGCCGCTTTTCACCCAGCTGTTCGGCCTATGCCATCACCGCCATCGAACGTCATGGCCCGGTGAAAGGCATTGGCCTTGCCGCCCGCCGTATTGCCCGCTGCCACCCCTGGGGGGGTTCGGGCTATGACCCGGTGCCTTAAGCCGCTATAGCAGCCGCGCTTCATCCGAATCCCTTATTCAGCGAGACAGACTTGCCTCCCCAGGACAATCAATCGCCCGACGTGAAGAATATCGTGCTGGCCGTGGTGCTTTCCACGCTGGTGCTGATCGGCTGGACCGTCGTTTCCGATCGCTTCTTCCCGGCCGCCACGCCCAAGCCTGCCGTTACCGCGCCAGCGCCAGGCGCGCCGGCCGCCGCGCCCGCAACACCGGGCGCCGCAG
>NZ_WNJP01000252.1 GCF_009733735.1 Sandarakinorhabdus oryzae
CGCGCGGCGCAGGTTTTCGGCCGCCGCGTTCACCGCAGCCTGGGCCTGGGCGCGCTGGCTGATGGCGCGGTCAAGGGTCAGCGCCGGCTCGGCGCCCTGTTCGACCAGCGGCCGCATCACGGCTTCCTCGCGCTGGGCCAGGCTCAATGCTTCGCGGCGCTGGGCCAGATTGGCTTCGGCTTCGGCGGCAGCGCGGCGGGCCTGCTCGGCCCGGGCCAGCGCCATGCTGCGCTCGCTGGTCAGGGCGGTGGCATCGCTGCTCGCCAGCGCCTGTTCGCTGGCCAGCAAGGCCGGATCGACCCCGGCAACCTGAAGATTGTAGCGCTCGCCGCGGGCTTCTGCCGCCAGCCGCGCCTCACGCACCTTCAGCGCATCGACGCTGGCCTGTCCGGCCGCCGCGTCGGAGGCGCGCAGCACCGGATCGAGCTGGATCAGCAGCTGCCCGGCGGCCACTTTCTGGCCCGGCCTGACGGCAATGCGCGCCAGCGTGCCGCCTTCGAGGTTGGACAGCACCTGCAGTTGCGAGGCCGGGATGATGCGGCCCTGGGCGGCAATCACCACGTCCAGCCGCGCCAGCGCCGCCCAGATCAGCATCAGGGTGGTGAAGCCGACGATGCTCCACAGCAGGATGGACGGGAAATCCCGTTCGCGGCGGCCCAGCGCCAGCATGCGATCCGAAAGCCCGCTCATGCCGGGGCTCCGGTCGCGAGCGTCTTCAGCACGCTGTCCCGCGGCCCGTCGGCGACGATCTTGCCATCGGCCACCACGATGACGCGGTTGACCAGTTTCAGCATCAGCTGGCGGTGGGTGACGAGCAGGAAGGTGCGGCCCGACAGTTCGGGTTCCAGCCGCGCCACCAGCTGTGCCTCGGCCTGGTTGTCCATGGCGCTGGTCGGTTCATCGAACACCAGGATGCGCGGCTTGCCGGCGAGGGCGCGGGCGATGGCGATGCCCTGTTTCTGGCCGCCCGACAGGCCTTCGCCGCGATCGGCCAGCGCCAAGTCAAAGCCGTTTTCGAGCGCGCCGACCACATCATAGGTGCCCGACAATTTGGCGACGCGGATCAATTCCTCGTCACCCAGCGTCGGATGGGTCAGGGTGATGTTGTCGCGGATGGAGCCGGAAAACAGCGTCACGTCCTGCAGCACGGCGCCCATGTTGGCCTTCACGTCATCAGGGTGCAGCTGGCGCAGATCGGCACCGTCGATCAGCACCTGGCCTTCGTCGGGTTGATACAGGCCCATGACCAGCCGCGCGATCGAGGATTTGCCCGATCCGACCTTGCCAACGATCGCCACCCGCTCGCCCGGCTCGATGCGCAGCGACACGCCCGACAGCGCCGGCTGGCGCTTGCCGGGGTACCGGAAGCTGACATCCCGGAGCTCGATGGCGCCCTTCAGCCAGGTACGGCGCACACTGGTGCTGCTGCCCGATTGCAGCGGCGTCGCCATGAACTGGTCGAGCCGGCCGATGGCCGCGCGGGTGGCCGACAGACGGGTGAGCAGGCCGGCAACCTGGCCCAGCGGCGCCACCACCCGGCCCGACAGGATCGAGGCGGCGATCAGCGCACCCGACGACAATTCGCCCGTGGTGATCAGCAGCACGCCGTGGATCAGCGTGCCGACATAGGCGATGGTCTGCGCCGAACTGGCGATATTGATGGCGATGGCAGAGAGCAGCCGGCTCGACAGCGCGCTGCCGGCATTGTCGCGCATGGCCTGATTCCAGCGCATTTCTAGCATCGGCCCGGCGCGCCCGGCCTTGACTGTTTCGAGGCCCGAAACAGTCTCGACAACGACGCCCTGTTTGGTGAAGCCCTGGCCCAGATTTTCGCGCGCCAGCCGGTCGAGTGCCGGCTGCACGGCCAGGCTGGCCAGCACGACGACCGGGATCATCAGCAGCGGCACCAGCACCAGTTGCCCGCCAACGGCCACGATGACTGCGAGGAAGAGCAAGGTGAAGGGCAGATCGACCAGCGCGATCAGCGTTGATGACGCGAGGGTTTCGCGGATGGTTTCCAGTTCGCGCAGCAGCCCGGAGAAGGCGCCGGCCGACCCCTGGCGATCGGCCAGGCGCATCGAAAGCAGCCGGGCAAACATCTGGTTGCCCAGCGCGGCATCGACATCGCGGCCGGCGACATCAACGAACCAGCCGCGCAGCACCCGCAGGATGAAATCGAAGATCAACACCACCGCCATGCCGACCGACAGCGCCAGCAGCGATGCCGTCGCGCCCGACGGCACGATGCGGTTGTAGACCACCATTGAGAACAGCGAGGAGGTGAGCGCAAAGATGTTGGTGAACAGCGCCGCCACGGCCGCCCGGCCATAGCTGGCGCGGTGCGCCAACAGGGCGTCGGCCAGCCATGCTGGCAGGTAACGGAGCAACAGGTCTCTCACGGCGTCGGTCCGGCCGGGTTTGGTGCCTGGCCATCCACCAGTTGCAACAGGGTACCACGCCGGGCGAGCAGCAGCCAGCGCGCCATGTCGAGCCTTATCTCGGCATCCACCAGCGTCAGCCCGGCATCCAGTGCCTCGCGTTCCGAGGCCAGCAGATCGAACAAGGTGCCGCGCGACGCGGCAAAGCGCAGGCCGAACAGTTCGCGGGCGCGCATGGCCTCGGTAACGGAACGGCGCTGGGCGGGCAGGGCGGCGGCACGGGTGCGATACTCCGCTTCGGCCGAGGCCAGCTCGCGCGCCATTTCGGCGCTGATGCGTTCGGCGGCCAGATCGGCGCGGCGGGCGGCAGCGGAGAGTTCCGACACGCGCGCGGCTTCGGCGCCACCGGTCGAGAAGCGGGTGGTGACCGACACGGTGGCGCGCACGTCGTAATCCGGACGGCCGCCGCGGGCCACGTCATAGGCCGAACCCGACACGCGCGCTTCAACGCGGGGCAGGCGATCGGCCTTG
>NZ_WNJP01000253.1 GCF_009733735.1 Sandarakinorhabdus oryzae
CGCGGTGCCGGTGACGGGCGGCAACGGCGCCGGTGGCGGTTCGGCGGCGCTGCCGGGCTTGCCGGCGGCGGGCTGGCCACCGGTCATCACATCATCGATGCTGATGTCGAAGGCGCGGGCCCGTTCTTCCAGCGTCTGTGGCGGCGCGGTGGTTGGCTTCGGCGTGACCAGCGGGCTGAGCCGCAGGCGCTGGCCAACACGCAGCACAAACGGTTCCTTCAGGCCATTATAGGCAATCAGGTCGCGCCAGCTCAGCCCATAGGCGCGGGCAATGGCGATGCCGGTTTCGCCGGCCTTTACGACATGGAACCGCCCCTGCGGTGTGACGATCGCGGCCGGTACCACACGGCGCGCCACCCAATCGGTGCGCGGCGGTGCCGGGGCGGGGCGCACTTGTGTCGGTGCGGATCGGGGGGGTGAAGTCGCGTCACGCGCGGGCGCCGGGCGCGGGACTGGCCGCGTTGCTGGTTGCGGGCGGCTGGTCATGCAGCCCGACAACGCCAGCAGCAGCAACAGGGCCGCAATGGGCTCTGGCGCCCGCCGCATCAGCTTTCGGCCAGATCGGCCAGCGCCGCCTTCAGCCGGCTCATGGATTGGTAATGCGTCATGTCGAGATGCAGCGGCGTCACCGAGATGCAGGCTTCGTGCATGGCCTTCAAGTCGGTCTCGTGGCCGGGGCTGGGCTTTTCCTTGCCGAAGCCGTGCCAGTAATAGGGGAAGCCGCGCGGATCGATGCGCTTGATCAGGTGGATATTGCCATAATCGCGGAAGCCCTGCTCGGTGACGCGCACGCCCTTCACGTCAGCGGCGAGCACCGGCGGGAAGTTGATGTTGATCAGCACACCCTCTGGCCATTCCGTGGCGATCACCCGGCGGATGACGGCGGCGCCGTGATGGGCGGCGCAGGAAAAATCCTCGTTGCCGGCGGTGTAATCCATCATCACCTGGCTCAAGGCGATCGATCGGATGCCGGCCAGGCAGCCTTCCATCGCGGCCGACACCGTGCCGGAATAGGTCACGTCTTCGGCGAGGTTGCCGCCGCGGTTGACGCCCGACAGGATCAGATCGGGCTTGTGATCTTCCAGCACCGCGCCCAGCGCCAGCATCACGCAATCGGTGGGGGTGCCCTTCACCGCAAAGCGGCGCGGGCTGATTTCGCGCAGCCGCACCGGCTGGCTCAGCGTCAGGCTGTGCCCGGCGCCCGATTGCTCCTCGGCCGGGGCGACCACCCACACATCATCGGACAGTTCGGCGGCAATGGCCTCCAGCGCGACCAGGCCGGGCGCATTGATGCCATCATCATTGGTGACGAGAATGCGCATCAGGGCTCCAGTTTTTCGAGGCCGGCCATGTAGGGCTTCAAGGCGTCCGGCACGACCACGCTGCCATCGGCCTGCTGGTAATTCTCGATCACTGCCACCAGCGTGCGGCCGACGGCGAGGCCGGAGCCGTTGAGCGTGTTGACCGGCCCACGGCTGCCCTTCTCGCCGGCCACCTTCCAGCGCGTGTTCATGCGCCGGCCCTGGAATTCGCCGCAGTCGGAGACGGAGCTGATTTCGCGCCAGGCACCCTGGCCTGGAAGCCAGACCTCAAGGTCGTACGTCTTGCGCGCCGCAAAGCCCATGTCGCCGGCGCACAGCAGCATGCGGCGATAGGGCAGGTTCAGCGCCTGCAAGATGGCCTCGGCGCTGGCCAGCATGTGCGCGTGCTCTTCCTCGGCCTGCTCCGGCGTGCAGATCGTCACCAGCTCGCATTTCTCAAACTGGTGCTGACGGATGAGGCCGCGCGTGTCGCGCCCGGCGCTGCCGGCCTCGCTGCGGAAACAGGGGGTCAGCGCCGTCATGCGGATCGGCAGCGCGGCCGCGTCGATGATCTCGCCGGCGACCAGGTTGGTCAGGCTCATCTCGGCGGTGGGGATCAGGTAGCGGCCATCGGTGGTCTTGAAGACGTCTTCCTCGAACTTGGGCAATTGCCCGGTGCCGAAGGCGGCCTCGGCTTTCACCAGCAGCGGCGCATAGGTCTCGGCATAGCCGTGCTTTGCCGTGTGGGTGTCGATCATATACTGGCCCAGGGCACGCTGCAGCCGGGCCAATGGCCCCTTCAGCACGGCAAAGCGCGCGCCCGCCACACGGGCGGCGGCTTCCGGATCATAGCCCAGTTTCGCTGCGACCAGGTCATGCTCCAGCGGCGCAAAATCGAAGGCGCGCAGGGTTCCCCAGCGCATCACTTCCACATTGCCATGCTCATCCACGCCATCGGGCACATCGGCAGCGGGCAGGTTTGGCAAGCTGACCAGCAGCGCCTCGGCCTTGTCGCTGGCCGCGCGCGCGGACTCTTCCAGCGCGGCGATTTCGTCTTTCAGGCCAGCAACTTCGGCCTTCAGCGCCTCGGCCCTTGCCATGTCCTTGGCAGCCATGGCGGCGCCAATCTCCTTGGACGCGGCGTTGCGGCGGGCGAGCGCCTCCTGCGCCCTGGTCTCGGCGGCGCGGCGATCAGCATCGGCGCTGAGCAGCGCATCCGCCGCATCACTGATGTCGCGGCGAGCCAGGCCGGCGGCGAAGGCGTGCGGGTCGGCGCGGAGGGCTTTGAGATCGTGCATGATGCGGCTGCCTTTGCCCTGATGAGGCGCTGGCTGCAAGCGCCCCCTTCCATGGCTGCGCCACCCTGCCTATGGTGAGCCGGTGATCGTTTCCTGCCCCAATTGCAGCACACAATATCGGGTGGCGGTGGGCGTGGTGATGCGCCGGCCGCGGATGAAGTGTGCCGCCTGCAACCATCGCTGGGTGCCGGCCGAAGAGATTGACGAGGATGAAGCCGTGGCCGCCGTGCAGGAGGAGGCGCGCGCCGCCAGCCTGCCGCCCCCGCCGCCGCCCGAACCGGAACCGGCGCCCGAACCCGAGCCGGAACC
>NZ_WNJP01000254.1 GCF_009733735.1 Sandarakinorhabdus oryzae
GCCGCCGGCCGCATCCGCCTGCGCGCCGGCCTGTCCGATCTTCGCGTCGTCGCCAGCCTGCCCGGCGGCAACCAGGCGCTGGCCTTCATGGTCACTGCCACCGCGCTGGTCGCCACCGCCGAGCTCCTCCCCCTGCGCGCCCATCGCGGCCGCGCGCTGGTCAACACGCCCAGCGGCCTCGCCTTCGACAGCGGTGACACACCCCTGTGGCCGCCGATCGTCGAACAGCCGCGCCGCAGCTTTGCCGAAACGGCGACCCTCGAAACCCCCGTCGTCGATGCCGCCGTCCCCGGCACAATCTGGGACAAGCTCTTCATCGATGGCTGCCTGCCCCCCGGCACGCGGCTCGTGGTCGAAGCCCGCGCCGGTGACGACCCGGACACGCTCGGCGACTGGCGCCCACAGCCCCAACCACTATTGTCGCCCTCAGGCTCCGAACTCGTCGCCCACAACCCGGCCGCGCGTGTGCCCACCGATCCCGCGTCGGGGCGCGGCAGCCTTACCCTGCTCTGCCAGCAGCTGACCGGCCGCCACGCCCAGCTGCGCCTCACGCTCAGCGGCGACGGCCAGGCCAGCCCGCACCTGTTTGCGCTGCGCCTGCATTTCCCGCGCGTGTCGTGGAATGATCGCTTCCTGCCCGCGCTCTACCGCGAGGATGCCGAAGCCGGCGATTTCCTGTCGCGCTGGCTGGCTAACATGGCCGGCACCAGCGACCAGATCGACACGCGGATCACCCACGCCCAGCGCTGGCTGAACCCGCAAGCGACGCCGGCCAGCGCGCTCGACTGGCTCGCCAGCTGGTTCGACGTCGCCCTCGATCCGGCCTGGGATGAACAGCGCCGCCGCGCCTTCATCGCGCGGGCCATGCATTTCTTCGCCTGGCGCGGCACCATGAAGGGCCTCACCTCGGCGCTGGCCCTGGGCTTCAACCAGTCGCTCGACGGCACCTTGTTCGACACTGATGCCAGCTGCACCTGCGAAGGCGCCATCCGCATTGTCGAGCAATATCGCACCCGCTCGCCGGTACAGGCCGACCGCCTGGCTGCCGCCACCGCCGCCGTCGCCGCCGAAGCCGCGGCCTGGACGCGCTTCCAGCAACAGCGCGGCCGCACCGCCCCCACCGGCCTGCCCGCCAACAACGAACCGGCGGTTGACTGGCTCGATTTCCTTGGCCTGCCCTCCCCCATCCGCACCCTGTGGCAGCGCTTCCTCGCGGCACGCTGGCGCCGCATCTCGCTGCTCAACCAGGCCCACGCCGCCGCCTGGGACGATTTTTCCCGCATCAGCCTGCCACCCGTTCCGCCCGGCACCATCCAGGGCGCAAAGGACTGGCAGGATTTCGCCCTCACCCTGCTGCCCATCCACCAGTCCGCCCACCGCTTCACCGTGCTGCTGCCCGTCCGCCCCGGCGTCGCCACCGACACGGCCAGCCTCGATGTCATCCGCCGCCTCGCCACCCGCCTGATCGCGCTGGAAAAGCCGGCGCATAGCATCTTCGATGTGCGCTTCTATTTCGCCATGAACCGCGTTGGCGAGGCCCGGCTGGGGCTCGATACCGCCATCGGCCAAGGCAGCCGCGCGCCGGAACTGCTGCCGCCGGCCATATTGGGCCGCGCCTATGCCGGCGAAAGCTTCATCGGGCCGGATGGGCCCGCAACCGCCGATCGCCGGCGGCTCGCATGCTGAGCCGCCCCCGCCATAGCCAAGAGGAGGCACGCCATGGGCTGCTGTTCTGATCTTTCCGCGCAAGCCACGCCGCTGGCCAGCACCGATCCACACAGCCATGTGCGCTTCGTGAAGGGCATGGTGCTGGGCGTCGATGATTATGTCGCCGAACATGAATATCTGATCGGCCGCACCGAATGGCTGACGCGCGAAGCCATCGGCTATGGCACCACGCAAGGGTTGGCCGTGAAGGTTGAGGACAATGGCAGCGAGGGCAGCCGCGTGCGCGTCGGCCCCGGCAGCGCCATCGTCCCATCCGGCAAGATGGTCTGCGTGAAGGCCGATCAGTGCGGCAGCCTCGCCGCCTGGCTTGCGACCGAGGATGCCGCCACCGCGCTGGCCACCGACGTGGCGCGCACGACCATCACCGCCCACCTGGTGATCTGCCACATCGCCTGCCCCACAAACCCGGTGCCGGTGCCGGGCGAGCCCTGCCGGTCCGACGCGGCCCTGATGGAGGATTCGCGCATCACCGACAGTTTCGCGCTCAAGATCGTCACCACGCCGCCGCCGCACCACGAACATCACGGCATCGCCCGGCTGCAGGCCTGGCTGGATGCCATTGTCGACGGGCTTGACGATGCCGACCCGGCCGCCCCGGCCCTGCCCGAAGCCGGCTGGCCCGCCGCCGCGCGCGCCGCCATGGCGAAGATAGCGCCTGACGATGGCAGCGCGCCATCAGAACCGCCGGTACCGGCCGGCATCAATGCCGAGAATTTTGACGATTTCCTGCGTACGGTGTGGCGGCTGTGGCTGACCGAAGTGCGGCCGCGGCTGGCGGCGCGCCACTGCCACCACCGCAACCCCGGCTTTGAAGACGCGCCGACCCAGGATGATGATTGCCTGTTGCTGGCCAGCCTGACCATCCCGGTGCTGCACAGCGGCGATGACCCGCGCAGCGGCTGGACCCTGAACGGCCCTGCCGCCGACGTGGTGGTGAACGAAGCCAACCGGCCGCTGCTCGCCTCCGTGCAACTGGTGCAATCGGCGCTGGGCCTGATCGGTGAAGCCGGCGCCGGCGTTGCCGGCCCAGCTGGACCCGCCGGCCCACAAGGCGACCCGGGAACGCCCGGCACCCCCGGTGCCCCCGGCGAGACTGGCGCTACCGGCCCCGCTGGCCCGCAGGGACCC
>NZ_WNJP01000255.1 GCF_009733735.1 Sandarakinorhabdus oryzae
ATGACCAGCGCGGCGGCCGGCGGCTGGCCCGGGGGCAGGGCGGCCAGGCCCATGAGGGCGAAGGTGCCGCCGACGGCGGTGACGCGCGGTTCGAGGCCACTGGGGCCCTTGAGGGCGGGCAGGCGTCGCACGGTCATCACCACTACCATGGCGACAAACAGCGCCCCAAGGATGGTGGAGGCGATGTGCAGCAGGCGCAGGCCATCGTGGACGGGCTGGCTGAGCAGCGCGAGCAGGGTGATGGTCTGGTTTTTCAGCACCCAGCCGAAGGTCAGCAGCATGGCGAGCTGGCCAATCCGGTCTTCCCACGATTTGATCATTCGGCAATCTCACTGGTTGGGCGGGGGGTGGGCCGGGTAAAGGGCCACAGCAGGGCGAGCGGCATCACGGCGGGCACGTCTTCGGTGATGCCATAGGCGGCCGGTGCGGCCGGTGGGCGCAGAAGGGTGCCGAAGATCTGATCGAGGAACACCAGTTGCGCACCGAAATTGGCTGGCGCGGCACCATTGGCATGGTGCCAGTGATGATAGTGCGGGCTGGCGAAGACATGTTCGAGCCAGCCGAGGCGCAGCCTGACATTGCTGTGGATCAGATGGGCCTGCACGAAATAGCTGGCGCCCCAGATCGCCACGGCGGCATCGGAAAAGCCGAGCAGCAGGACGGGAAGCGCCGAGGCCGCGGCGACAAGGCCCTGGTCCAGCGGGTGGACGCGGTGGGACGCGAGCCAATCGAGATCGGCGATACTGTGGTGAACGGCGTGGAAGCGCCACAGGAAGGGCACGGCGTGGAACAGGCGATGCATGGCATAGAAGCCCACTTCGGCCACGATCAGCGCCAACGGCACCTGCGCCCACAGCGGCAGGGCGGCGATGGTGGCGGGCACGGCGGCTGGCAGCAGCGACCGTAGCGGCGGCAATGCCAGGCTGATCACCGCGGCCATGATCAGGGTGATCGGCAGGGGGTTCAGGATGAAATAGACAAGATCATCCAGCCAGCGCCGCCGCAGCAACTTCTGTTCGGGGTGCAGGGGAACAAGGCGCTCCAATGGCGACAAGACCAGCAGCAGCACAACAAGATGCCAAGGCTCGTAGATTGGCAAGTCCCGGTTCCGACCCCTATTGAACAGCGGCTGGAATATCAGACAGTTCTCGCCAAGAGATTAACAGTCATGACAATTTGCGGCCAACCCAGACAACACGGCCGATGATGTGGATGGCGCCGGGATCGCAATCGGGCCAACTGGGATAGGCGTCATTGTCGCTATGGATGGTGAGGCGGCGGGTGGCGGGATTGAGCGAGAGGCGTTTGACCAGCAGGGCTTCATCGACGCGCAGCACATAGATGCCGTCGCGCGCGGCGCTGGTATCGGTGGTGTCGATCAGGATCTGATCGCCGTGGGCCAGCGTGGGCAGCATGGAATCGCCTTCGACGCTGAGAATGGCGAGCGCCTCGGCCGGGGCCTGGGCCAGATCGCGCACGAACCCGGCCTGGAAGGCGATGCGGGCGCTGGGCAGTTCCTGATCGGGCAGGGCGCCGGGGCCAGCAGAGGCGCGGACCTGGTATTGCGGGATCAGCACATAATCATCGGCGGCGCGGGCGAGGCCGGGGCGGGGCAGGATGGCGCGGCCTTCTTCGGCCGGGCCACCGAGCAGATGTTCGGCGATGCCGAAATGGCGGCTGAGGATGCGGCGATCAGATTCCGACAGGCGGCGGGGCACGCCGCGCTTGATGAATTGCTGGATATAGCTGGCGTTGCGCCCGAGCAGCCGCGACAGCGAGGCATAATCCTCGCCACGGCCAGCGATCAGCGCGTCCAGCCGCGCACGGATGGCGATGCTGTCCATAGCTGCGGGCCTCCTCTCCAAGCCCACGAAAGGGCTATATCAGTAGTTTTTTTCCTAGACTAGTAGGATTTTGACCGGAATAAACAGGCATATCAGCCGAATCGCGAGGGATAGGCTGATATTGTGTCCAATCCGAATAGGGAGTGAACGACATGCGGCTGTTGCCCGTCGTTGAGCGCCACTTGCGCGCTCTGAATGTGCCACCCTCGCGTTTTGGCCGGCAGGTGACCGGCGATCCGCGATTCGTGTTCGATCTGCGCCGGGGCCGCGAACCCCGCGCCGCCACCCGTGAGCGGGTGCTGGCGCATATCGCCAAGTCTGAAGCCGCCAGCCAGAAGGGAGAAAGCCGCCATGCGTCCGCAAACTGATCGTGCCCAGGCTGCCATCCTGCGGGCGGTGGCCGCCATCGCCGCGCCGCTCGGCGCCCGCCTGGTGATCGAGGAACTGCGCGCCCGCGATTGGGCCAGCCTGACGCTGACCGGCATGCGCCATGAACTCGACGTGCGGCTGGACGGGCCGGGCGCCGCGGCGGCGCTGGCGGCGGTGGGGGAGCGCCTGCCGCACGAATCGATCAGCATCAGCGGCCAGATCCTGGCCGAAGCGGTGGTGGAACCGGGCACCGCCGATGATGACGGCGTGGCGATGACCATCTGTGCGCTGGTGATCAACGACTGAGGCCTGCCCAGCCGGCCTGCGACAAAGTTGAGCCGCGCTCAAAAAAACTTGTCAGCACCGCCGGGCGCAGGCAAGATGTGAGTGGGAATCAAAACTGCCGCAGACCGGCCTTCCGGAATGGGCGCAGGCAACAGGGTCGGCAGGCGGGCGCATGGTGAACAGGGCCGAATTCAACAACATGGGCACCACCACGGTCCAGCGCGCCGCGCCCCCGACGGCGGCGCTGCTTGGCCTGGCGCTGCTGTCCGCCTGTGGTGGCAGCACGCCAGCAAAGCCGGTCGCAGAGCCGGCTCAGCCGGTGCGGGTGGCGCCCGCGCAGCCGGTGAG
>NZ_WNJP01000256.1 GCF_009733735.1 Sandarakinorhabdus oryzae
CAGCCGCGCTGGCCGGGGCCGCGCCGGAAATCGACCGGCTGATCCGCGCCATGGCCACGCCGCCGCGACCGGCCCAGCGCCGGCCCGACATCGGCAACCCCTTCGTCCACCGCGTGGCGCGTATCGGCGCCGCGCTGGTGGCGGCGCTGCACAATGTCGGCAGCTTCCTCGCCTTTTTCGGGCAGACCCTGGTGGTGCTGGGCGGCACGATCGCTGGCCGCCGCCGTCTGCGCTGGCACGCCGTGGTGCACCAGGGCGAAGCCATCGGCATCAACGCGCTCGGCATCATCGGGCTCCTGCTGTTCCTGGTCGGGCTGGTCGTGGCCCAGCAAGGTGCGGTGCAGTTGCGCCAGTTCGGGGCCGAGATCTTCACCGTCAACCTGATCGGCCGCGCCACCACGCGCGAACTGGGCATATTGCTCACCGCCATCATGGTGGCCGGCCGGTCGGGATCGGCGTTTGCTGCCCAGATCGGCTCGATGAAGATCAACGAGGAGATCGACGCACTGCGCACCATCGGCCTCGATCCGGTCGAGGTGCTGGTGGTGCCGCGGGTGATCGCCTGCTCGTTGATGCTGCTGGGCCTGGCCTTCTATGGCGGGCTGTGCGCGCTGGTGGGCGGCGGCGTCTATGTCTGGGTCGATCTCGGCATGCCGCCAGCCAGCTATGTCGCCCGCCTGCGCGAAGTGATCCTGCAATCGGATTTCGCCATCGGCATGATCAAGGCGCCGGTGTTCGGCTTCATCATCGCGATCATGGGCTGCTATCACGGCTTCCAGGTCACCGGCAACGCCGAGTCCGTGGGCCAGCGCACCACCCAGGCGGTCGTGGAAGCGATCTTCGTGGTCATCGTGTTCGATGCCTTCTTCGCCTTCTTCTTCAGCATGTTGGGCTATAATTGATGGAGCGCTCTTCGCCCTTGCTGTCCCCCATCCTGCCCGATTCCGCCGATGTGGCGGTGCGGGTGCGCGGGCTGGTCACCGGCTTTGAAGACAAGATCATCCACGATCATCTCGATCTCGACGTGGCGCGCGGCGAAATCCTGGGCCTGGTCGGCGGATCGGGCAGCGGCAAATCGGTGTTGATGCGCACCATCATCGGGCTCAACCCTGCGCGCGCCGGCCATGTCTCGATCCTTGGCCAGGATGCCTTCACTGCCGATCCCGAGGCGCAGCGCGCGCTGCGCCGGCAATGGGGCGTGCTGTTCCAGGAAGGCGCCCTGTTTTCCGGCCTGACCGTGGCCGAGAATATCGAGGTGCCGATGCGCGAATTCCTGGCATTGCCCGAACCGGTAATGGCGGCGCTGGCCGGCGCGCGCCTGCGCCAGGTCGGCCTGCCGTCGGACAGTTGCACCAAATATCCTTCAGAACTGTCGGGCGGCATGAAGAAGCGCGCCGGGCTGGCCCGCGCACTGGCCCTCGATCCGCAGCTGCTGTTCCTTGATGAGCCAACCGCCGGGCTCGATCCGATCTCGGCAGCGGCCTTTGACAATCTGATCAAGCTGCTGAAAGACACGCTGGGATTGACGCTGTTCCTGATCACCCACGATCTCGATACGTTGATTGCCATCTGTGACCGGGTGGCGGTGCTGGGCGAAGGCAGAGTGCTGGCCTGCGGCACGGTCGATGAATTGCGGCAATATGATCACCCGTGGGTTCAGCAATATTTCGGCGGCCCGCGTGGTCGGGCAGCGAGTGGGCCGATGGCAAGGGAACTGGCCTGATGGAAAACCGCAGCAATTATGTGATCGTCGGCAGCGTTGCCCTGGCCATGGTGGCCGGCATCTTCCTGATGATCGTCTGGCTGGCCGGCTTCTCCAGCACCGCCACCAAGGTGTACGACATCTATTTCAGCAAATCGATTTCCGGCCTGGAAAAGGGCTCGCCGGTGCAGTTCAGCGGCGTGCCGGTGGGCAAGATCACCGAAATCGCGCTGCAGCCCAAGAATCCGCAATTCGTGCGGGTGCGCATCGCGGTGGCCGAGAATGTGCCGATCCTCAAGGGCACCACGGCGGGCGTTGAAGGCGTCGGATTCACCGGCGTGTCGCAGATCCAGCTGATCGGCGCCATGCAGGGCGCCGCGCCCATCACCGCGATCGGCCCCGATGGCGCGCCGGTGATCCCGCCGCGCAATGGCGGCCTGTCTGATCTGCTGGCCACCGCGCCCGAAGTCCTCTCCAACGTCTCGCGCCTGACCGAGCGGCTGAATGACGTGCTGAAGGACGAGAACCGCGCCGCGCTCGCCGGCATATTGAAGAACACCGACATCGCCACGGCGGCGCTGGCCAAGGGTGCCCCCGATCTGCAGGCCGCGCTCACCGAAGCCCGCACGACGATGACGGCGGCGACCGCCACCCTGCAGCGCATCGAAGCGCTGGCCAACTCCGGCCAGACCCTGGTGGACAGCGACCTGCGCCCGCTCGCCGCCGATCTCAGGCGCACCGTCACCAGTGCGGAGGGCACGCTAACCCGCATCGACACGTTGACCGAAACCGCGCAACCGGGTGTCGAGATGCTGTCGAACCAGACGCTGCCGGAAACCACCCAGTTGATCCGCGAGCTGCGCGAGACGACCGCCCGGCTGGGCGCGATTGCCGCCAAGCTGGACGAGGATCCCGCCGGCGCCCTGATTGGCGGCCGCCGCCTGCCCGAATATCAGCCGCCCAAGGAGGGCCAGAGGAAATGACCACGCGCCGCTTGTCCCCCGCGCTGGCCGCGGCTGCCCTGCTCGCCGGTTGCGGCCCGCTGGTGCAGGTGGGCGGCAATGCGCCGCCACCCGATGCCCTGCTGGTGCTGCGCGCCGATGC
>NZ_WNJP01000257.1 GCF_009733735.1 Sandarakinorhabdus oryzae
AGGCCCGGCTGGGCAATGGCGGGCGCGGGCTGATGCCGGCCGGTCGGCCACATCCCGGCGTGCGGCTGCGCGGGGTGTCTGTCACCATGTCGGGCAACTGGAACGCCCGCGGCCTGTTCGGCAGCGGCGCGGCCGAGCCTTGGCCGCCACGCGGCATCACCGGCTACACGCTGACCAGCAGCACGCCGGGCGCGGCGCTTTCGTTGGCGGACGACAGCAGCTTCACCGCCTTTGGCCTGTGCCTGGCCGCCAGCACGACCGGCCCGCGCATCGCACTCACGCTGGGCGCCGACACCCAGGACGTGGATTTCGCCACCGATTTCGACGGCCCGGTGTGCCGGCGCTTCCCTGTCACCGCCGCCACCGGCAGCGCCCGGCTCGAGCTGCTGTCGGGGGAGGCGATCATCACCGGCTGGTGGACGGAGCGGCCGCAGGGCGTGATCGTCTCCAACCTGGGCGTGCCGGGATCGCAGCTGCAATTCCTCGGCCGCGCCGATGATGCCACCATCGCCGCCCAGTTCCGGGCACTGCCGCCCGATCTCGTCATCCTCGCCTTTGGCACCAATGAAGGCTTTGCGCCCTTTTTCGATGCGGCGCGGCTGGAAACGCAGATCCGCGAGCAGGTGGCGCGCATCCGGCGGCTGGCCGGGCCGGTGCCGATCCTGCTGATCGGTCCGCCCGATGCTGCCAGCCGCAACACCGAGCTCAGGAACAATATCGTTGGTGGCGCCGCCGGCCCGGTGCCCGATTGCAACGCCGTGATCCAGGCCACGCCCGATCGGCTGCCGGTGGAAGGCCTCGACATTCCCTATTGGGACGATGCCGGCGGCACGCTGGCGCCCGATCCGGTCACCTTCTCGGGCCCGGTGTCGCGGCCGGTGCGGCGCGGGCTGCCGCTGTTCAACCCGCCGGCACTGGCCGCCGCCAGCGCGGTCGAGCGCCGGCTGGCTGGAGAACTCGGCCTGGCCTTCTGGGACTGGCGCATGCGCCAGGGCGGCAGTTGCGCGGCGGTGCGCTGGATGCAGGCCGGGCTGATCGGGCCGGACTTCATCCATTATTCGCCCGCGGGCGGCGCAGAAGTGGCGCGGTTGCTGCTGGCCGATCTGGATGCTGCCCAATCATTCGGGGCCGCGGGCGCACACTGATGCTGTTTCCCACGCTGGAATTCGGCCTGTTCTTCCTGCCCGTCCTGCTGCTGGTGTGGACGGTGGGTCAGGCGTCGAACGAATGGCGCAAGATCATCCTGCTGCTGGCCAGCTGGGTCTTCTATGGCGCGTGGGACTGGCGCTTCGTTCTGCTGCTGATTGCATCGGCCGTGATCAACTGGGGCTGCGCGCACGTGATTCAGCAGCGGCTGGACGACGGGCGCTCAGCGCAGCCCTGGCTCGGCATCGGCGTCACCGCCAATCTCGGCATATTGGGGTTCTTCAAATATTTCGGCTTCTTCCTCGATCAACTGGCACCGGTGCTGGTGCGGATGGGCTGGGGGCGCGATCTGCCGCTGATCGAGGTGATCCTGCCGGTCGGCATCAGCTTCTTCACCTTCCAGGGCATGAGCTATCTGATCGACATCGCCCGCCGCCAGACCGCGCCGGCCAGTTTCCTCGACATCACCTTGCTGATGAGCTTCTTCCCGCACCTCGTCGCCGGCCCGATCGTGCGCGCCAGCCACCTGGTGCCGCAGTTCAAGACGGTGCCGAAGCTGACGCGCGGCATGGTGGCGACAGCGCTGATCCTGATCTGCTGGGGCCTGTTCAAGAAGGCGGTGGTGGCCAGCGAACTGGCGACAGGGCTGGTGGACAAGACCTTCTTCGATCCATCGGCACAATCGGGCCTCGATCTGGTGGCCGGCGCCTATGGCTATGCTGTGCAGATCTATTGCGATTTCTCCGCCTATTCCGACATGGCGATCGGGCTGGCGGCACTGATGGGCTATCGCTTCCCGCGCAATTTCGATCAGCCCTACAGAGCCGCCTCGCTGCAGGATTTCTGGCGGCGCTGGCACATCTCGCTGTCGAGCTGGCTGCGCGACTATCTCTACATCAGCCTGGGCGGAAACCGCGGTGGGGTCTGGTTCATCTGCCGCAATCTGCTCATCACCATGCTGCTGGGCGGTTTCTGGCACGGCGCCAAATGGACCTTCCTGATCTGGGGGGCGCTGCACGGAGGCGTGCTGGCGATCGAGCGGCTGTGGAAGGAATGGCGGCCGGAAGGCTTGCCCGCGCTGCCGAAACCGCTTGCCATCCTGATCATCTTCCACATCGTGGTCGCCGGCTGGATCTTCTTCCGCGCCGACACGCTGGACGGGGCCCTGGCCTATTTCACCCAGCTTTGGGCCTTCCGGCCCGGCGTGGCGCTGGCCAGTCCGCTGCTCTGCGGCCTCATCGGCTTCGGCCTCGCCATTCATTTCACTCCGCCCACGCTGATGCCGGCGCTGGCGCGGCATGTGGCGGCCTGGCCGGCGCCGCTGCTCGGCCTGGCCGTCGGGCTGACCATCCTGCTGATCGACGCGATGCGCTTTGAAGGCGTCGCGGCCTTCATCTATTACCAGTTCTGAGGGGACCGATGGCCGATCGCTTTGACTCGCCCGTGGACGTGGAGGCCGACGAAGTCGGCCTTTCGGGCCTTGCCCTGATGACGACGGCGTTGCTGTTTGCCGTGGTCACGCTCGCCCTGCTCAACGCCCATGCACTGGCGGCCTGGGCCGATGGGCTGGAGCCCGGCGCCCGCAGTGCCCGCATCGGCGCGGTGGCCCATGGTCTGGCTGACCGCACGGCGGCGCGCGGGCTGGATGGCCCGCAC
>NZ_WNJP01000258.1 GCF_009733735.1 Sandarakinorhabdus oryzae
CCCGCACCCGCGCCAGCCTGGAGGCGCTGCGCGTCGGCATTGCGGCCGCGGTGGAGCAGGGGCGCATGGACGATGCCCGCGCGCTGGCGCAGGCGCTCTTGGCGCGCAATCCCAACGAGCGGGCGCGGCGGGCCTGGCTGCTGCCGTTCCGCTATCCCGGCCTCAAGCAACGCCTGCATGCGGCTTATACGGCTGCCGGCATTCCCGATTGAGACCGGGGGCCGGAGCGGCTAGGCAGGATGCATGTCCGCCTTGCTCTCGCTGATCCCCGAAACCGAACTGCCGCCCGTGCTGGTGACGGGCGGGGCCGGCTATATCGGCAGCAACGCCGCGCTGGCATTGCTGGATCGCGGCGTGAAGACGGTGGTGCTGGATGATCTGTCCACCGGCACGCGGGCGCTGGTGCCGGATGGCGCGATCTTCGTCGAGGGCCGGGCAGGGGACCGGGCGCTGGTGGAGCGGCTGATCCGCGAGCATGGCATCGGCGCCGTCCTGCATTTTGCCGCGCGCATTTCGGTGGCGGAATCGGTGGAGCAGCCGGCGCTTTATTACCGGGAGAATTTTGGCGAGACGCTGAGCCTGGCCGAAACCGCGCTGGCGTGCGGCATTGGCGCGTTTGTCATGTCGTCCACCGCGGCGGTTTACGGCAATGGCGATGGCGAGGCACTGGCCGAAACCTCGCCGATTGCGCCGATCAACCCCTATGGCTGGTCCAAGGCTTTTGCCGAACGCGCGCTGGCCGACATGGTGGCGGCCAACCGCAGTTTCTCGGTCGCCTGCCCGCGCTATTTCAACGTGGCGGGCGCTGATCCGCAGCTGCGCTCCGGCCAGGCCAGCCGCCACCCGCACCATCTCATCGAGCTGGCCTGCCATGTGCTCACCGGCCAGCGTGAGCGTTTTACCATCTTCGGCCGCGATTATCCCACCCGCGATGGCAGCGGCGTGCGCGACTATGTGCACGTGACCGATCTTGCCGATGCGCACATCCTGCTGCTGCGCGCCTGCCTTGCCGATCCCGGCCAGTATCACGCCGTCAACCTCGGCTATGGCCAGGGCGCCAGCGTGATCGAGGTGCTCGACGCGCTGGAAGCCGTGTCGGGCACGGCGATCCCGCGCCACGACGGCCCGCGCCGCGCCGGCGATCCGGCGGTGCTGGTGGCGCAGAGCCAGGCCCGCGAACTCCTGGGTTGGCAGCCGCGCTTTGCTGATCTGGAGACGATGGTGGGCCACGCCCTCGCCTGGGAGCGCCACCGGCTGGCCACTGCAACATAAGCGCCATTCAACTGCAACAAAGCGGCAACCGCGTCGCCACACCCCTGTCACTGCCCATCGCTAAAGCGTCCGGGCAAGGATAGACCGAAGGGGTTACCGATGGCGTCTTTGCCGCTGGCTGTTGCCGATCATCTGCTCTGGCGGGAGCCCGCCGCACCGCCGCCGCCGTTCCGCCTGCCGCCGTCCATCCCCGCCTTCCTCGCCGACGAGGATGAACGTACGCCCGGCGGCAAGCTGCGCCTGCGCACCGTGTGGATTTCCGATGTCCACCTCGGCACGCCGGGCTGCAACGCCGATCTGCTGCTCGATTTCCTGAAATCCATCCAGCCCGACACGCTCTATCTGGTCGGTGACATCATCGACGGCTGGAAGCTGAAGCGCGGCTGGTACTGGCCGGCGCGCCACAATGATGTCGTGCGCCGCGTGCTCAAGTTGGCGGCCAAGGGCACCCGCGTCGTCTTCATTCCCGGCAATCATGATGAATTCCTGCGCCCCTATGCCGGGCTGGGCTTTGGCGGGGTGGAGATCGCGCTGGAGGCCATCCACACCACCGCCGATGGCCGCCGGCTGCTCGTGTGCCATGGCGACGAGTTTGATGGCGTCGTGCTCTATCACCGCTGGCTGGCCTGGGCTGGCGACGTTGGCTACGAACTGCTCTTGAAGCTCAACCGCCATTACAACCGGGCGCGGGCGAAGTTTGGCCTGCCCTATTGGTCGATCTCCGCCCACATCAAGAAGCAGGTGAAGAACGCTGTCGCCTTCATCACCCGCTTTGAAGAGGCGGTGGCCGAAGCGGCGCGCCTGCGCGGCCTGGATGGCGTGGTGTGCGGCCATATCCACTCGGCCGAGATCCGCGACTTCGGCGGCATCACCTACATGAACGATGGCGATTGGGTCGAAAGCTGCACCGCGCTCGCCGAACATGGCGATGGCCGCATCGAGATCATCGACTGGGCGGAAATCACCCGCCAATCCGCCCTGCAACCGCCGGCGCTTGCCGCCTGAGGAACCCCAGCATGTTCAAGCTCACCCTGGTCACCGACGCCTGGGAACCCCAGGTCAACGGCGTTGTCCGCACGCTGTCCACTACCATCCGCCTGCTCGCCGAGCGTGGCGTGCGGGTGCAGGTCATCTCGCCCGATCAATTCTGGTCGGTGCCGATGCCGAGCTACCCCGAAATCCGCCTCGCCATGACGACGCGCCGCCGTATCGGCCGCAAGATCCGCGATTTTGGCCCCGATGCCCTGCATATCGCCACCGAAGGCCCGCTCGGCTGGCACGCGCGTGGCTGGGCGCTCACGCAGGGCATGGCCTTCACCACCAGCTTCCACACGCGCTTTCCCGATTATGTCGCCGCCCGGCTCGGCGGCGGCGCGCAGGCCGCCTGGCGTGCCTTGCGCCGTTTCCACGCCCCGGCCAGCGCCATCATGGTGGCCACACCGCGCCTCGCCGCCGAGCTGGCCGCGCATGGCCTGGCCAACACCCGCCTGTGGTCGCGC
>NZ_WNJP01000259.1 GCF_009733735.1 Sandarakinorhabdus oryzae
GGGCGGCTGGCCCGCCCCGCCACCAGCCACGCCGGCACCGGCCGCCGCTCCGGCTGCCGGCGGCGATGACCTGAAGAACCACCCCGGCCTGGTGAAGTCGCCGATCGTCGGCACCGCCTATCTCACACCGGAACCGGGCGCGCCGGCGTTCATCTCCGAAGGCGCCGCCGTCAAGCAAGGCGACACGCTGCTGATCATCGAGGCCATGAAGGTGATGAACCCGATTACGGCGCCCAAGGGCGGCGTGGTCAAGGCCATCCTGGTGAACAGCGAGCAGCCGGTGGAATATGACCAGCCGCTGGTGATCATTGAGTAACCCGGGCGTGTTCAAGAAGGTACTCATCGCCAATCGGGGCGAAATCGCGCTGCGCGTCCACCGTGCCTGCCGCGAAATGGGCATCCGCACCGTCGCCGTGCACTCCACCGCCGATGCCGATGCCATGCACGTGCGGCTGGCCGATGAAGCCATCTGCATTGGCCCGCCGTCGGCGACCGACTCCTATCTGAACATCCCGGCGATCATTTCAGCCGCCGAAATCGCCCAGGCCGATGCCATCCACCCCGGCTATGGCTTCCTGTCTGAAAACGCGCGTTTTGCCGAGATCGTGCAGGAACATCGCATCACCTGGATCGGGCCCGACCCGGAACATATCCGCAAGATGGGCGACAAGGTGGAGGCCAAGCGCACCGCCGCCGCGCTCGGCCTGCCGCTGGTGCCGGGCAGCGATGGCCCGATCGAGAGCATGGAAGAGGCATTGGCGGTGGCCGAGATCATCGGCTACCCGGTGCTGGTGAAGGCCGCGTCGGGCGGCGGTGGCCGCGGCATGAAGGTGATCCCCGATGCCGCCAGCCTGCCCTCGCTGGTGAGCCAGGCCAAGTCGGAAGCCAAGGCCGCCTTTGGCGACGACACCGTTTATATCGAGAAGTATCTGTCGGAACCGCGCCACATCGAGTTCCAGGTGTTTGGCGACGGCCAGGGCGGCGCGGTCCACATGGGCGAGCGCGATTGCTCGTTGCAGCGCCGCCACCAGAAGGTGCTGGAAGAAGCGCCGTCACCGGCGCTGAACGCCGAAGAGCGCGCGCGCATGGGCGAAGTCGTGCGCCAGGCAATTTCCAAGCTGAAATATCGCGGCGCCGGCACCATCGAGTTCCTGTGGGAAAATGGCGAGTTCTTCTTCATCGAGATGAACACCCGCCTTCAGGTCGAGCATCCGGTCACCGAAGCGGTCACCGGGCTGGACCTGGTGCGCGAACAGATCCGCGTCGCCGCCGGCCTGCCGCTGTCGGTCACGCAGGACCAGATCCATTTTGAAGGCCATGCCATCGAATGCCGGATCAACGCCGAAGACCCGCAGACCTTCGCGCCGTCGCCCGGCCGCGTCACCGATTTCCACCAGCCCGGTGGCCTGCACGTGCGGGTCGATTCGGCGCTCTATGATGGCTATCGCATCCCGCCTTATTATGATTCGCTGATCGCCAAGCTGATCGTTTATGGCGCCAACCGCGACGAGTGCCTGATGCGCTTGCGCCGCGCGCTGGAAGAGTTCGTGATCAACGGGCCGAAGACGACAATCCCGTTGCACCAGGCCCTGATCGAGGACCCGGATTTCCAGAACGGCGATTATTCGATCAAGTGGCTGGAACGCTGGCTCGCCAAGAAGGCCGCCGAGGCCGCGGCCTGAAGCCACTTTTCGGCGCGGCCTGATCCGGGCATTCTGCCGGCGTGACTCGCCCGCTGGCCCACCGTCTCGATCCCGACATGCTGCTGCGCGCTTATGCCAGCGGCGTGTTTCCGATGGCCGAACGCGCCGACAGCCCGGACGTGTTCTGGGTGGAGCCACGCAAGCGCGGCGTGCTGCCGCTGGACCGGTTCCACCTGCCGAAGAGCCTGGCCAAGACGTTGAAGCAGGAGCGGTTCCGCTTTACCGCCGATCGCGCCTTTGCCGCCGTGCTGGCCGGCTGCGCCGAGCCGGTGCCGGGGCGCAGCGAAACCTGGATCAACCCGCTGATCGCCGAGGCTTATCTGGCGCTGCACGAACGCGGCCAGGCCCATAGCGTGGAAGCGTGGACGGAGGATGGCGCGCTGGCCGGCGGGCTCTATGGCGTGCGGCTGGGCGCGGCCTTCTTTGGCGAATCCATGTTCACGCGGGTGCGTGATGCCAGCAAATGCTGCCTGGCCGCCCTGGTGGCGCGGCTGCGGCTGGGTGGCTTCCGGCTGCTCGACACCCAGTTTCTCACCAGCCACCTTGCCGGCTTTGGCGCCATCGAGATTCCGGCGCGCGAGTATCGGGTTCAGTTGGGCGCCGCCTTGTCGGGCGCAGCGGGCGATTTCTTTGCCGGTGATGACGGCGCTTTGGGGGCGGGACCGTCAGGGAAGCGCATCGTGCAGCTTTTGAGCCAGACGTCATAGCGCGGGTGCTCCATGACGTTGAGGCTGGGGCTTTCGGCATAGAGCCAGCCGGAGAACACCCGCTTCACCTGGCCGACCAGCCGCTCGTCCACTTGCAGGAAGGCGCCCTGCAGCTTCGGCCATTCCCACGGCGGTGTCGTCTCGCAGGTGCGGGCGGTGATGCGGATGCCGGCAAAATCGATGTACTGCCCGGGTTTCAGGGTGAGGAAGCGGGTTTCGCCGGTGCGCTTGGCGAGCGCGCCGACCACCAGCACGCGATCCTTGACCGGGGTGACCGTGGTGACGCGCGGCGAGGCCTGGCGGGCCGGGCGGGCCGGGGCAGCAGGGGTTGCGACGGGCGGTGGTTCCGGGGCC
>NZ_WNJP01000026.1 GCF_009733735.1 Sandarakinorhabdus oryzae
CGAGGCCCCATCGCCGCCGGCCGCGGCGCCGGTCGCCACAACGGCGCCCGAACCGCCGGCGCGGGCCACAATCCCCGCCAGCCTGGCCCCGTTTGGCGATGGCTATCCGCTCACCGGCAATCCCTGCCGCCTGCTTGGCGAGACTGCGCTGACCCGCAATTTCCTCGACGATAGCGCCGACCTGGTCGGCTGTACGGACAAGGCCGCTGCCCTGGCCCTGGGCGGCCGCATCGTCGCCACCATCGACGGGGTGAGCCTGGTGTCCATCCCCACCCACGCGTCGCGAAAGCCCTGACAATCGGCCCAGGCGATTGAGGCGGCGCGGCGCTTCTGGCATCATCCCGGCCGGGGGAGGACAGGCATGACTCGGGGATCAGTCCACTTGGCCGCTGCAGCATTGCTGGCCGCAATTGTCGTGCCAGCGCCCGTGGCACAGGCACCTCGCTATTCGCCAGCGCTGCTGGCGGCGCTCGACCCCACCGCCCAGGCCGAAGCCCTTTGTGCCCGGCGGCCAGGCGGCACCGGCCTGATGCAGGCGCTGCTCGCGGCCGCTGCGGTGGCGGCACCGGCCAGTGAAGCCAGCGACGTGCCGATTCTGTCTGATCTGGCTGGTGCCCGCCTGTCGCTGGCGCCCGACAATGCGGCGGCGCGGCCGTGGTTCACGCAGGGGCTGATGCTCTCCTATGGCTTCAACCACGCCGGCGCCGTGGCCTCGTTCCGCAAGGCACAGCAGCTCGATCCGGGCTGCGCGCTGTGCTGGTGGGGCGAGGCGATGGCGCTGGGGCCCAACATCAACGCGCCGATGGACGGACGCGACCGGCCGGCAGCGCTGGCCGCGCTCGATCGCGCACTGGCGCTGAAGGACAGCGCCAGCCCCAGGGACCAGGCGCTGATCACGGCGCTCGCCACCCGCTATTCGCGCGACGAGACCGCCGATCGGGCCGCACTTGATGTCGCCTTTGCCGAAGCCATGCTGGCCGTCGCCGCCCGCTATCCGGATGACGACGAGATCGCCGTGCTGGCGGCTGAAGCGGTGATGGACACGTCCCCATGGAATTACTGGCTGCCCGATGGCAAGCCGATTGGCCGCAGCGCCGAGGCGGTGCGACTGCTGGAGGCGGTGCTGGCGCGCAATCCCGGCCATATCCAGGCCGCGCATCTCTATATCCACATGATGGAATCGCCCGATCCGGCGCGCGCCGAAGCCGCGGCCGATCGCCTGGCCACCGCCAACGCCCGCAGTGCTGCCCATCTGGTGCACATGCCGGCGCACATATGGCACCGACGCGGGCGCTACCAGGATTCGATCCGGGTCAACATCGCGGCGGCCCGGGCCGATGAAGCCTGGATCGCCGCCACCGGCGATCACGGCGCGGTGCGCTATGCCTATTATCCCCACAATATCCATTTCATCGTCACCTCCGCGATGATGGCCGGCGACATGGCGACCGCGATGCGGGAGGCACAGCGGCTGGGCAGCCTGCTTGATCCGGAAATGTCGGCCAGCCTGGGCACGGCGCAGGCGGTGGACGCTGCGCCGTTCCAGGCCATGGCCATGATCGCGCCGCCCGACACCATCCTGGCCATGAAGGCGCCCGATGCGCGGCTGCCGCTGGCGGTTGCCATGTATCATTTTGCCCGTGCCGTCGCCTTTGTCGGCAAGGCCGATCGCGCCGGATTCGAGGCCGAATTGCAGGCCATGGCGGCCCTGAAGGATCATCCAGGGGCAAAGCTGCTGATCGACCAGTCGGTGCCGCTGCCTGACCTGATCCGCATTGCCGACAATGTGGCGCGCGGGCGCTGGGCCATGGCGGCCAGGCTCTATGTCGTGGCGGCCGCCCATTTCCGCGCTGCGGCCCGCATCGAGGCGACCATCCCCTACATGGAGCCGAGCTATTGGCATTACCCGGTCAACCAGTCGCTGGGCGCGGCGCGGTTGCTGGCCGGCGACGCCGCCGGCGCTTCGGAGGCGTTCCGCGCCGCGCTGGCGCAGACACCGGGCAATGGCTGGGCGCTGTTTGGCCTGGCGCAGAGCGAGACGGCGCAAGGCCACAAGCCGGAAGCGGCAGCGGCCGAAATGGCGTTCAAGCGGGCCTGGGCCGGCGATCCCAAGTGGCTGAAGCTGGAACGGCTATAGCATCGGAAACAGGCTGAAATTGCCAAGAAGACGTGGCGATTTTCAAGCCTCGTGCTGGCCATGAAAAAAGTTCAACCTTGACTATTGCGACCAAAGCGCCCACATCGGCATGGCTATCGTCGCATGCGGCGGAAATTGACGCTGCTACCAATCGGCTCTGCTTCCTTTCTCACGCTACCAGCTCCAGCCGCGCTTTTGCGGAGGGATTTCTCGTTTTCGTGAAAGGAAACAGATATGATTACCGGAACCGTCAAGTTTTTCAATAATGACAAGGGCTATGGCTTCATCTCGCCGGAAGGCGGCGGTGACGATGCCTTCGTGCACATCAGCGCCGTTGAGCGTGCCGGCATGGCCACCCTGAACAAGGAACAGCGCGTCAGCTACGAACTGGAAACCGATCGCCGCGGCAAGACCTCGGCTGTCAATCTCCAGTCGGCCTGATCCGATTATCCGGGCGGGCAGGGGCCTTCGTGGTCCCGGCCCGCCCGGCGATGCACATCGGCGCGGCGGTCGTTCGCGTTTCGGCGGGAAAACACCCGCGCCGATTGTTGCCCTCTTTCCTCGACAGAAGCCGCCCGGCGCCGCTTGCGCCCGGCCGCGTTTCCCCGAAAGGCCAGACCATGCGCGGCACCGTCGAGTTCTTCCAGACCCAGATCGATCACTTCACCGGCATGGCCGCCGGCAGCGTGCTGCCCAACCAGCGCGACATGTTCCTGCGCGCCCAAGCCGCCTGGCAGGCCCTGGCCGACAAGGAAGTGCTGGCCCAGGCCGAGCGCGCCAAGCGCGACCCCAGCCGCCAGCCGGCCTGACCGTCAAAACCCTGCGCTAGTGGCGCGGCGGCGGCGCCTGATTGGGCGGCGCCACCTGCTGGGCGTTCGGCTCATATTTGGTCACTGCGTCCGCCTTGGGCGGCGGCACCGGCAGCTTCTCTTGTGCCAGGAACCAGCGTTCGAACTGCGTCTGCACCGCCGCGATCGGGCCCAGTTCCGCCTCCACCGCCTTCAGCACGGCGCCGGCCGGATCGTCATCATCGCCCGGCTGCAACGCCTGCACGCGGGCATAGACCGGCTTCAGTCTGCCCTGGCCCTGCAACCACAGCGCGAAATAGCGCGCGGTGGCAAATTGCGCCGTCACCGCTTCGGTTGACGGCGGCGGCCCATCATATTCCATCTGGTTGCCGGGCGTGTCGCTCACATACCAGGGCGCGCTGATCATCGCCTGCAGCGTCGGCCGCTTGCTCCACAGCCGCGCCAGCACCGGCCCGCGCCAGTTGCGCAGCCCCACCACCCGGTCGCCCTCCACCTGGCTGACCTCGTAAAGCCCGGCAATGCCTTCATCCAGCCACTGCGGCACGTCGCCAAAGCCCGAGCGCACGACAAGGTGGAACAGTTCGTGGAACAGGGTGCCGATCTGCGTGCCGGGGATCAGCGCGACGGCTGACTGGTCATCCTGAAACGTGTAGCCGATGGTCGCCGGGCTGACGTCGAGATTGTGCAGTTTGCGTGCCGCCTCGCGCAGCTGCCACTGATCGGGCACCAGCCACAGCGTGACGAAATTGCCCGGCAGCACCGCCCCATATTCGCGTTCCAGGAAGGCCAGATAGGTTTCCAGCCGCGCCGCCATCGCCGTCAGCTGCGCATCGCTCTGGCCCGATGTGGTGACAAAGGCAAAGCGGCCCTTGATCGCCACCTGTGCCCGTTCCGGCGCGATGCGCAGCAGTTCGGCGCGCAGCCGCTCGCCCTCACCAACCGGCGCCACCCGGCGTGCCAGCGCTTCGGGATCGATCGGCCCCAGGCTGCGCGCGGCATAGGCCGCCACCGGCTCATTGCCATTGGCCAAATAATACATCTTGCCGCGTGCCATGGCGCCGGCGGTGACGGCGAGCGCCGTGCGGGCCGGCGCGCCCGACAATTCCGGCATGGCCGCGGTGCCGAGGCACAGCAGGCGCTCGCGGCCAACAAGGTCGCGGCTCGCCGGGTTGAGCTGGTAGCGATAGAGGATGGAGGCCAGCACCCGGGCGCCCCAGGCGCGCTGCTCGGCGATGCGGCAGCCGCTGGTGCCGAGCATGTAATCCACCTCGGCGGTGCGCCCGAAGCCAGCGCGGCGATAATCGAGCAGGGTGGAGCGTGCCGGCGGATAGGACCGCGCCAGCCACTCGGCCTTGCCCTGGTCATAGCGCGGATCGCCGGCGGCGGCCGGCATGGCGGCCAGCAGCGCGATGCCGATAAGCGCGGCCAGCCTAACCGGCGCCGGGAATGGTCTTGCCATCGCTACCTCCCTGATTTCCGCCCGAGTCCGGCCCGAACAACTCGGTCTGTTCGGCATCGCTGCCCGGCAACGGCATTGGCGGCGGCATCCCTGCGCCGGCCGCCGGGTTGGCGCCGCCCACATAGACGGCGACATCGCTGGTGCTGAAATTGAACGGCGACAGCAGCGCCACCACCATCAACAGCGTGCCGAGCACCGCCATGACGATGCCGGGCGAACTGGTCGAAAGACTGGCCTTGATGCCCTGGCCTTCGCCGCCCAGCTCGGTACGATCTTCCGACAGGCGCGACAGGATGAACATCGCGCCGACCAGCGCCATGATCATGCCGGTGACAAAACCGATCTGCCGGGTCCAGGCGCGCAGCAGCAGCGTGGCGTTGACCTGGCCATAGCGCTGGCGGACAGTTTCGGCCTCCAGCGTGGCCAGCGCCTTCCAGCGCACCAGTTCGGCGGCCTCGCTGGCCGGGAGCCTGGCAATCGGCGCATCCATCTGGGCCAGCGCCTTTTCCAGGCGGGCATCCGGCGTGTACTGCACCGACGCCGAGAAGCGCTCCATCTGCACGAAGCTGGCGATCAGGAAGAAGGCCCCCATCGCCGCGATGCCGCCAAACACCCACGGCAGCAGCCGTGTCTGCCACCGCCACAACTGGCGCTGTTCCCGCCCGGATGTCCGTTCGCCGTCCTCGTTTGCCACGCTGTCCACCCCCGTGTTGTGTCGAAAGATACCACCGCCGGGCCCGGCCCGCGACCAGTTTCGCGCCCCGGCGATTTTTGCTGCTTTCAGCCCGGCGCGTCTCGGCCTAGCCTTGGCGCGACAGGGGGGCAGCATGCACATTGGTTTCACGGCGATCGCGGCATTCGGCCTGTTGGCCAGCGCCGCCAGCGCTTCCACGCTGATCACCGGCGCCAGCGTGCACGACGGATCGGGCGCACCGCCGCGCGCCGTCGCGGTGCGCATCGACAAGGATCGCATCATCGCCGTCGGCGCCCTGAAGCCGCGCCGCCACGAGACGGTGATCCGTGCCGATGGCCTGGTGCTGGCGCCCGGCTTCATCGACAGCCACAGCCACCACGACCGCAGCGATTATGCCGATCGCAGCATGACGCCGCTGCTGGCCCAGGGTGTCACCACCATCGTCGTTGGCCAGGATGGCGACGGCGACGCGCCCTTTGCCGCCCTGCATGCCAGCTTTGCCGCCCGCCCCGCCGCCATCAACGTGGCGGCCTACACCGGCCACGGCTGGCTGCGGGACAAGGTGATGGGCGTGGATTTCAAGCGCACTGCGACGCCGCAGGAGGTGCAGGCCATGCAGGCGCTGCTCGCCGCCGACCTGAAGGCTGGCTCGCTCGGCCTGTCCACCGGGCTCGAATATGATCCCGGCATCTATTCGTCCCACGACGAGGTGCTGGCACTGGCCCGCACCGCCAAGGCCGGCGGCGGCACCTACATGAGCCATATCCGCAGCGAAGATGTCGGCTTCGATGCTGCCATCGACGAGATCCTCGATATCGGCGCGCAGACCGGCATCCCGGTGCAGATCTCCCACCTCAAGATCGGCATCGTCGATCGCTGGGGCGAAGCGAAGCAGGTGCTGGCCAAGCTCGACGCCGCCCGCGCCCGTGGCATCAACGTCACCGCCGATGTCTACCCATATGAATATTGGCAATCGACGCTGACGGTGCTGTTCCCCAAGCGCGATTTCACCGATCTCGCCGCCAGCCGCTTCGCGCTCACCCATCTCACCACGCCGGCGGGCATGCTGATCGGATACTACGCGCCGGAACCCGCCTATGTGGGCAAGACCATCGCCGATATCGCCGCCTTGCGCGGTGAGGAGCCGGCGGTCACCTATCTCTGGCTGATCAACAAGGCCCAGGCCTGGAAGGCCGCCCACCCCGAGGCGACACGGGTGGAATCGGTGATCGGCACCGCCATGGCGCCGGCCGACATTGCCGATTTCCTGGCCTGGCCGCACAGCAACCTGTGTTCGGATGGCGGCATCGGCGGGCTGCACCCGCGCGGCTATGGCGCCTTCGGCCGCCTGGTGCGCGTGTATGTGCGCGAGACTGGCCGGCTCACCCTGGCCGAGGCGATCCACAAGATGAGCGGGCTTTCGGCCGCGCATCTCGGCCTCAAGTCCCGCGGCCTCATCCGGCCGGGCATGGCGGCCGATCTGGTGCTGTTCGATCCCGACCGCTTTGCCGACACCGCCAGCGTCCAGTCGCCCAACGCACTGGCCGTCGGCATGAAGACGGTGATCGTCGGCGGCGTGCCGGTCTGGCAGGATGGCAAGCCGACCGGGACGTATCCCGGCCATTTCCTGAAGCGCGGGCAGGACTGATGCAGCGCCGCCAGTTCCTGGCCGGGGCCGCCGCGCTCGCCGCCAGCCGCGCCGCTGCGGCGCCGGTGCTCGATGCCCGCAATTTCGGGCTGACACCGGCGAAAGCCGCGCGCAGCAACGGCTGGATCGAGGTGGACGCCGCCGCCTTTGCCGCCAATATCGACACGGTGCGGAGCCTGATCGGCACGGCCCGGCTGTGCGCGGTGATGAAGGCCGACGCCTATGGCAACGGCATTGCGCTTCTGATCCCCACCATCATCGCCAAGGGCGTGACCGAGGTCGCCATCACCTCCAACGACGAGGCGCGCGTTGCCCGCCAACTGGGCTACCGCGGCCGTCTGCTGCGCATCCGCACGGCCACGCAGGAGGAGATGGCAGACGGGCTGAAGTGGCGGATCGAGGAGTTGATCGGCAACCCGGCCGCCGCTGCCGGCCTCGCTGCCCTGTGGAAGCGCCACGGCGGCCACCAGCCGTTGCCCGTCCATCTCGCGCTCAACGCCGGCGGCATGTCGCGCAACGGCGTCGAACTGGCCAGCGACGCTGGCAAGGCCGCGGCCCGCGCCCTGCTGGCGCTGCCCGGCCTCCGCATCCGCGGTGCCATGACCCATTATCCCAGCGAGGAGGCCGCGGACATCCTGGCCCAGCTGCACCGGTTCGAAGCGGATGTGGCCTGGCTGCAAGCGGCCGGGCTGACCAGGGACCTCATCCGCCACACAGCCAACAGCTTCGCCACGCTGCAACACCCTGAAACCCGGCTCGACATGGTTCGCGTCGGCGGGCTGCTCTACGGCGATCCCGGCTCGGTGAAGACTGATCGCTTCCTGCCGACCATGACGATCAAGTCGAAGGTGGCGGCCATCAACGCCTATCCCGCCGGCCAGACGGTGAATTATGACCGCATCTGGCGGCTGGAGCGCGACAGCCTGCTGGCCAATGTGCCGCTCGGCTATAGCGACGGCATCCGCCGCAGCCTCAGCCGTGCGAACCGGCCGGAGTTCCCGGTGGAGAGCCGCACCCGCACCGAAGTGCTGATCGGCGGCCGCCGCTTCCCCGTGGTGGGCCGGGTGACGATGAACACGCTGATGGTGGACGTCACCGACGCGAAGGACAGCGTGCGTCTGGGCGACGAGGTCGTGCTGTTCGGCGCCCAGGGCAGCGAGCGCGTCACCCAGGCCGAACTGGAGGCCAACAGCAGCGCTTACGGCCCCGAATTGCTCGCCGTGCTGGGCAACAGCCTGCCCAAGGTGCTGAAGCCGGCCTAGGTTGGCGGTTCGAGCAGCGCAGCCAGCGCCGCCAGTTTCTGTTCGGCCGCGGCCTGTACCGCGACGTCGAGCGCCACCCAGGCATCAAGCACCGCCAGCCCCAGCGGCGTCACCGAGGCGCCGCCGCCAGCCGGCCCGCCAGCGCGGGTGTCGATCAGCGGGGAAGGCGCCAGCGCGTTCAATTCGGCCACCAGCTTGACGCTGCGCGCGTGGCTCATCCGCAGCACCCGCGCCGCGCCCGACACCGAACCTTCGGCGATCACGGCGCGCATCAGGGCAATCTTGCCCGGCCCCAGCGCGCCACCGGGCAGCAGCAGCCGGAACCACAGGCCGGTGCGGGGCGGGAGAGAGGTAGCGCTCATACCCGAAACCATGGGGCGGCTGGCATCGCTGTCAATTGCGCTGTATGCCATGAAATACAACGGAGTCGGAGCAGGGCGTGCGGCACGAAATCGGAATGGCGTTGCTGTTGGCATGTTTGATGCCGGCCGGCGCGCAGGCCAGCGATGCGGCCGAGGCGGATGCCAGCGCCGGTGCAGCGGCCCGCGTTCCCGAGATATTGGTCACCGCGCGGCGGCGGATCGAAAATCTGCAGGCCGTGCCGGCGGCGCTGTCGGTGGTCGATGCCGATCTTCTCGCCCGCAGTTACACCGTCAACACCGGCCAGCTCAGCCTGTTGGTGCCGGCGCTCAATTACAGCTCGGCCAACCCGCGCAACACCGCCGTCACCATCCGCGGGCTGGGCAGCAGCGTGGTGGCCGTCAGCCAGGCCAACGACGGTCTGGAACCCGGCGTCGGCTTCTATGTCGATCAGGTCTATCATGCCCGCCCGGCCACGGCCGCGTTCGATTTCGTCGATATCGACCGCATCGAGGTGCTGCGTGGGCCGCAGGGCACATTATTTGGCAAGAACACCACCGCTGGTGCCATCCACATCCTCACCCGCGCGCCCAGTTTTGACTGGCAGGCCCAGGGCGAATTTTCGGTGGGCCAGCGCGGCTTCGTCCAGGCCCGGGCGGCGCTGTCGGGGCCGCTGGTGGCCGATCGGCTGGCGTTTCGCCTGTCGGGCCTTGCCACCCGGCGCGACGGCGTGCTGCACAATGTCACCACCGGCACCGATCAGAACAACCTCAACAACCAGGCGGTGCGCGCGCAGCTGCTGTGGCAGCCCGGCCCGGCGCTCAGCCTGCGGCTGACCGGCGACTGGAGCAATTTCAACAGCGAATGCTGCACTCAGGTTTACCTCCGCACCGGCACTTCGCTGCGGCCGGCGGCGCGGCAATTTCCGGCGCTGGCTGCCCGCTTCGGCTATGCCCCGCCCAGCCGCAATGCCTATGACCGCCTGACCGATATCGATGCGGCGCTGGCGGTGGACACCAACGAAGGCGGCGTGTCGCTGGTCGCCGACTGGAACCTGGGGTACGCCACGCTCACCTCGGTCAGCGCCTGGCGCTTCTGGAACTGGGATGCCGCCAACGATCGCGATTACACCGGGCTCAGGATCCAGCTGGTGCAGCGGATTCCGTCGCGGCAGGATCAGATCAGCCAGGAAGTGCGCCTTGCCTCCAACGGCGACGGCCCGCTCGGTTATGTTGTCGGGCTCTATGTGTTCCGGCAGGTGATCAAGGGCCGGCCGATTTCCATCTATGGCCCCGACGCGGCGGGCTGGCTGATCGGGCCGACCACGGGTGCGGCCGCCGCGCCGGTGCCGGCCGATCTGCTCGATGGTTATGGCCAGGATGGCCGCACGCGCTTTGCCGCCAGCAGCTATGCCAGTTTCGCCGAGGTCAACTGGCGCCCGCTTGACCGGCTCACCCTCACCGGCGGCCTGCGCTACACGATCGAGCACAAGACCGGCGATTACAGCATCAGCGTCGCTGGCGGCCCGCCGGTCACCAGCCCGGCCCTGCTCAACGCCCGCCTGTCGATCCTGCGGCCCCAATCCTATGCCGCCCGCGATGACAGCGGCGATCTGTCGGGCCGGGCCAATATCGCCTGGCGCTTTGCCGATCATGCCTTTGCCTACGTCAGCCTTGCCCGGGGCTTCAAATCCGGCGGCATCAACATGTCGGGCTTGCCGCTGGATGCCAACAACCAGCCGGTGCTGGCGACCGCTGTCGTGGCGCCGGAACGCAACACGACCTGGGAAGCCGGGCTGAAATCCGATCTGATTGACCAGCGGTTGCGGATCAATGTCGCCGTCTATGCCACCCAGGTGCGCAATTTCCAGGCGACCCTGGTCGATTCCACCCAGACGGTGGCGCTGCGCGGCTATCTGTCCAACATTCCGCGCGTCACGGTGAAGGGTGTGGAACTTGATGCCATTGCCGCCCCTGTGAGCGGGCTGCAGCTGCGGGCGTCGGTCGCTTTTACCGATGGCCGCTATGCCGATTATCCCAAGGGGCCGTGCCCGCTGGAGCTGCAGGGCAGCACCACCACCGCCTGCGACCTCACCGGCGGCCGCCTCTCGGGCCTGCCGCGCTGGTCCACCACCATCGGGCTCGATTATGCGCATGCCGTTGGCGGGGCGGGGGAGGCCTTCGTCCACGCCGATTCCAGCTGGCGCAGCAGCTATTATGGTGACCCCACCCTGTCGCGCTTCACCCTCATCGAAGGCTACAACCTCACCAACGCCAGCATCGGTTTTCGCAGCCGCAAGGGCTGGCAGATGGCGGTCTTCGCGCGCAACCTGTTCAACAGCAACTATATCCAGAACGTGACGACCCAGGCCGGCAACAGCGGCCTGATCCTCGGCACCCCCAGCGATCCGCGCATCATCGGAGTCACGTTGGGCTTCACCCTCTGACGCGACTCAACTCAGCCCCTCGATGCGGCCCTGGCCATCAAGGTGAATGCCAATGGCCGAGGGCTGGCGCGGCAGTCCGGGCATGGTGGCGATGTCGCCGGCCAGGGCGACGATGAAGCCGGCGCCGGCAGCGAGGCGCAGTTCGCGCACCGGCAGATCATGGCCAAAGACGGCGCCGCGCACCTTTTCATCGGCGGTGAAGCTGTAGGGCGTCTTCGCGATGCACACTGGCAGGTTGGCCAGGCCCTCGTGGCGCAACGCGGCCAGTTGTTTCTGGGCGGTGGGCGACAGGGTAACATGCGCGGCGCGGTGGATGCGGGTGGCAACGGTGGTGAGCGCATCGAACACGTCGGCGCCGGTGGCATAGAGCGGCGTGAAGCGGGCGTGCGGATCGGCATTGGCGTCGGCCAGCGCGGCGACACTGCGCGCGAGGTCTTCCGCGCCGGCCGGGCCGTCGGCCCAGTGGCGGCACAGATGCGCGGCCACGCCCAACGTGTCGCGGCAGTGGCTGAGCACCTGGGCCTGTTCATCGGCGCGGTCGGTGTTGAAGGCGTTGATGGCGACGGCGACTGGTAGGCCGAGGCTCTGCAGATTCTCGACATGGCGGGCCAGCACCTCCAGCCCGCGATGCAGCGCGGCCGGGTCGGCGGTGCCCAGATCGGCCAGCGCCATGCCGCCGTGATATTTCAGTGCGCGCACGGTGGCGACAACCACGGCGACGGCAGGGGCGAGGCCGGCGGAGCGGCACTTGATGTGAGCGAATTTCTCGGCGCCGAGGTCAGCCCCGAAGCCGGCTTCGGTGACGGCGAACTCGCCCAGCGCCAGCGCGGCGCGGGTGGCGATGACGCTGTTGCAGCCATGGGCGATGTTGGCGAACGGCCCGCCGTGGATGAGGGCAGGGGAGCCGTGGATGGTCTGCACCAGATTGGGCTGCATCGCCTCGACCAGCAGCGCCGCCATGGCGCCAGCCGCGCCCACATCGCCAGCGGTGACGGGGTTGCCCGCCAGGTCCTTGCCGATGCGGATGCGGGCGAGGCGGACCTGCAGGTCGGAAACGTCGTCGGCCAGGCACAGGATGGCCATCACTTCGGAGGCAACCGTGATGTCGAATCCAGTTTCGCGCAGCGGGTGGTTGCCGGGGCCCATGCCGGACACGATCTGGCGCAGGGCGCGGTCGTTCATGTCCAGCACGCGCTTCCAGGTGACCGTGCGCGGGTTGATGGCGGCGCCCGATGGCATCGGTGTCGAAAAATGCACCGCATTGTCGATCATGGCGGCGAGCAGATTGTGCGCCGATGTGATGGCGTGGAAATCACCGGTGAAGTGGAGGTTGATCTTCTCCATCGGCACCACCTGGGCCTGGCCGCCGCCGGTGGCGCCGCCCTTGCGGCCGAACACCGGGCCCAGGCTGGGCTCGCGCAGCGCGATCACGGCGCGGCGGCCAATGCGGTTGAGCGCGTCGGCCAGGCCGATGGTGGTGGTGGTCTTGCCTTCGCCGGCCGGGGTGGGATTCACCGCGGTCACCAGCACGAGCTTTCCGGCCACCCGTTGGCCACCCCGGGCCACAGATGTGGCACGCCCGGCCAGCGCTTTGGCCGATATTTTCGCGATATGATGGCCGTAAGGCTCGAGATCGGCGTCGCCCAGGCCCAGCCGCTCCGCAATCTCCCGGATGGGGCGCAATGTCGCTGCGCGTGCGATTTCAATGTCCGACGCCATGATTCCCCGCCATAAGGCCCGCAATTGGTCCCGCGCGCCTACACGTCCAGCGCCACTGCGGGAAGGAGCTAGTTGGTCGCCCCATGCTTGACCCAATGTTCGACGATGTTTCCGCCCTGGCACTGGCCCGTTTCCAGTTCGCCTTCACGGTCTCGTTCCACTTCATCTTCCCGGCCTTCTCGATCGGGCTTGCCAGCTATCTCGCTGTTCTGGAAGGGCTTTGGCTCAAGACTGGGCGCGATGTCTATCTGCAGCTGTTCCGGTACTGGCTGAAAATCTTCGCCATCGCCTTTGGCATGGGCGTCGTGTCGGGCATCGTCATGGCCTATCAGTTCGGCGCCAACTGGGCGGCCTTTTCTGACAAGGCGGGACCGGTGATCGGCCCGCTGATGGCCTATGAGGTGCTGTCGGCCTTCTTCCTCGAATCCGGCTTCCTCGGCGTCATGCTGTTCGGGCTCGATCGGGTCGGCAAGAAACTCCACTTCATGGCCACCTGCCTCGTCGCCATTGGCACCACCATCTCGGCTTTCTGGATCATCGTGGTCAACAGCTGGATGCAGACGCCGCAGGGCTATGCTATTGCGCCCAATGGGCAATTTTACGCGACAGACTGGATGCAGGTGGTGTTCAACCCGTCCATGCCCTATCGGCTGGCGCACACCTTGCTGGGCGCGTATCTGACCACCGCACTGGTGGTGGGCGCGGTGGGGGCCTTCCATCTGCTGAAGGACCGCAAGCTGGGCCGTGCCGCCCAGCCGGCGACACGCATCATGTTCGCCATGGCGATGGGGATGGTGGCGGTCACCGCGCCGCTGCAGATCCTCGCCGGGCATGAGCATGGCGTGAACACGCTGCAACACCAGCCGGCCAAGATCGCTGCCATCGAGGGCCATTATGAAAGCCACGACCGGGCTGCGCCCTTGATATTGTTTGGTATTCCGGATGATGCGGCGCAGGTGATGCATTATAAGGTGCAGATCCCGGCGATCGGTAGCCTGGTGCTGCAGCATAACATCAATGCTGCCACCATGGGGCTGGACAAGGTGGCGCCCGAAAATCGCGCCAAGGTGGCGTTTCCCTTCTATGCCTTCCGCGTGATGGTCGGGCTGGGCATGTTGATGCTGCTACTTGGCGGCTGGGCGGCGTGGAACGCGGTGCGCGGCCGGCTGTTCGACAGCGCGTGGCAGCAGCGGCTGGCGCTGGCGATGGGGCCGGCCGGCTTTGTCGCGGTTCTGGCCGGCTGGATCACTACGGAAACCGGCCGGCAGCCCTTCACCGTGTTCGGCGTGCTGCGCACTGCGGAAAGCGCCTCGCCGTTGGCAGCCCCCGCTGTGGCGGCCTCACTGATCGCCTTCATCCTGGTCTATTTCTTCGTGTTCGGCGTTGGCACCTGGTTCATCATCAAGTTAATGGGCACGGAGCCCAACCCGGACGACAAGGGCCCTGGCAAGGAGCAGACGGTGGACGTGGGCAGCCTGCCGCCCGATGCCCCCTATGGCTTCCAGATGGCGGAGTGAAACGGTGCCGCCCGATCCTTTTCTGACCCTGGTGTGGGCCGGCATCATCGGCCTGGCCATCTTCATCTATGTGATCACCGACGGCTTTGACCTTGGCATCGGCATATTGTTTCCCGTCATGGCGCCGGGGGCAGAGCGCGAGACCGCGATCGCCACGATCAAGCCGGTTTGGGACGCCAATCAGACCTGGCTTGTGCTGGGCGGCGGCGGCGTGTTTGCCGCCTTCCCGCTGGCCTATGCCATATTGATGCCAGCGGTCTATGCGCCGCTGATTGCCATGCTGCTCGGCCTGATCTTCCGCGGCGTGGCCTTCAAATATCGGGCCCGCACCAGCCGTATCTGGTTGTGGGATTTCGCCTTTTTTGCCGGCTCGACGTTGGCTGCCTTTGCGCAGGGGGTGATCCTGGGCGCTGTGCTGCAGGGCGTGAAGGTTGCAGGGCGCAGCTATGCCGGCGGCTGGTGGGACTGGCTGTCGCCTTTCTCTCTGCTCACCGGCGCGTCTGTGGTGGCAGCCTATGCCCTGCTGGGGGCCTGCTGGCTGATCTGGCGAACAGAGGGCGCGGTGCAGGATCATGCCTATCGCATGGCGTGGCGCGGCGGTGCGGCCAGCATTGCCGCCATCGCCGCCGTCAGCCTGGCCACGCCCTTCCTCAACCATGATTATTTCAGCCGCTGGTTCGAGCCGCCCGGCCTTTATTTTTCTGCCCCCGTGCCGGTGCTGGTGGCGGTCACCGGCCTGCTGTTCATCCGCGCGCTGCGGCGCCGGGCGGAAGTGGCGCCGTTCGTGCTGGCTGAATTGCTGTTTCTGCTCACCTTCATCGGGCTGGGCATCTCGATCTTCCCTTGGGCCGTGCCGGGGCAGGTGACGATCTGGCAGGCCGCCACTGCCGCCAATGCGCAGCGCTTCATGCTGGTCGGCGTGGGTCTGCTGCTGCCGGTGATCCTGGCTTACACCGCCTATGGCTATTGGTTGTTCCGCGGCAAGGTCGGGGCCGAAGGCTATGCCTGATAGCGAAGCACCGCTGCCGCGCCGTCTGGCCTGGTTCGTGGGCCTGTGGGTCGCCGGCGTTGCCGTGGTCGGGTTGGTGGCAATGCTGCTCAGGACATGGCTGCTGGGCTAAACGGCCGCCATATCGGCCAAAATCCGAGCAAATCGTTTCCAATTGGTTACGATTTGCCTTGTGTCTGGCCTGACCTGACGTAGATTAACCACGAGCCGCCAGGGCGAATCGCGCTTGGCTGGGTGGGGCAAGTGACTGGCCGATCAGGGGTGATCAGCCTGCAACGAGAGCAACAACGGCGGCCTTTTGGGTCGCACGCGCCCGGGAGGGACACATGGTTGCAGGTTCCACCGCCATCTCCGTCATCGTCGGGATTTTCATTTTCCTGTGCGTTTTCAATTTCCTGCCGGCTTGCGTGGCTTACGTGAACCGCCACCCTGATCGCCATCTGCTGGCGGCCCTGAACGTCATCTCCCTGTTTTCCTTTGCCTTGTGGATTGCATTGATGGCCTGGGCCGCTTCGGGCAACAGCAGCCATCCGATGATCCAACGCTTCGTCGGGTCGCCGCAGCGCCGCCGCCGGCTGATCGCGTCGGTCTCCGCGCTGGTATTGGCTGGATTTGCCACCACGGCCCTTTCGCTCAACCTCGCCTGAGCGTCGCACCTGCGCGGTTCGTGCGCTTCACCCTGCCATTGCTGCCTTGCACTCCGGCATCTGCCTGCTATAGGCGGGCGCTCGCTTCCCGGGTGCGGGCGTGGCGGAACTGGTAGACGCGCCGGATTTAGGTTCCGGTGTCGAAAGACGTGGGGGTTCGAGTCCCTTCGCCCGCACCAGTCTCCGCTTCATGCCCGGCGCCCGTTTCTTGAATTGCAACTTACAGACGGGTTCTTTCGATGCAGATTGCCGAAATCACCAACCAGGGCCTGCGCCGCGCTTATTCGCTGGTGATCCCCGCCGATGCCATCGCCGCGCGCCTCGAAGCCCGCTTGGCCGAAGTGTCGAAGACGATCAAGATGCCCGGCTTCCGCCCCGGCAAGGTGCCGGCCAATCTCGTCAAGAAGATGCATGGCCCGGCCCTGCGCGGCGAAGCGCTGCAGGCGGCCCTGAACGACGGGGTGAACCAGGTGATTGCCGATCACGGCCTGCGCCCGGCAACGCAGCCGCAGGTTGATGTGGATGGCGAACTGGCCGACGAAGGCGATGCCCGTTTCACTGTCTCCCTTGAGATCCTGCCGACCATCGAGGATGTGAAGGCCGACGAGCTGGCGCTGGAAAAGCTGGTGGTGCCGGCTGACGAGGCCGCCATGGACGCCGCGCTCGCCCGCCTCGCCGAATCGGCCCAGCGCACCGAACCGGCCCCGGCCAAGCACAAGGCCAAGACCGGCGACACGGTGGTGATCGATTTCGAAGGCAAGATCGATGGCGTGCCGTTCGATGGCGGCAAGGGTGAGGGCATGCGGGTCAAGATCGGCTCGGGCCAGCTCATCCCGGGCTTCGAAGACCAGTTGATTGGCGCCAAGGCCAATGAACAGCGCACCCTGAAGGTGAATTTCCCGGCCGATTACGGCGCCGCTAACCTTGCCGGCAAGCCGGCCGAGTTCGACGTGACGGTGACGGCGGTGGAAGTGCCGGCTGAAACCAAGCTGGACGATGACTTCGCCAAGGGCTTTGGCCTCGACAGCCTGGATGCGCTGAAGGAAATCCTGAAGGATCAGCTCGATGCCGAGCTGGGGACGCTGTCGCGCACCTATCTCAAGCGCAAGCTGCTCGACACGCTGGCTGCCCGTCATGATTTCGATGTGCCGGAATCGATGGTTGAAGCCGAATTCGAGCAGATCTGGCAGACGTTGGAAGCCGAAGCCGCCCGCGAAGCCGATCCGGATGCTGCCCGCGCCCAGATCGAGGCCGAGCGTGAGGATTATCGCCGTATTGCTGTGCGCCGCGTCCGCCTGGGCCTGCTGCTGTCGGAAATCGGCCAGCGCAACGGCATCAACGTCACCCAGGCTGAAATGAACCGCCTGATCGGCCAGGAGGCCGCGCGCTATGCCCCGGCCGAACAGCAGAAGGTGGTGAAATTCTTCCAGGAAAACGCCATGGCCGCCATGCAGCTGCGCGCGCCGCTGTATGAAGACAAGGTGGTGGACTTCCTGATCGGCAAGGCTGAAATCACCGAACGCGCCGTCACCCGCGCCGAGCTGGAAGCCGCGATCGAGAGCGAAGACGAAACCCCCGGCGGCCACGTCCATGGTCCGGGCTGTGGCCATGATCACCATGATCACGACCATGCCCCCGCCAAGCCCAAGAAGGCCGCGGCCAAGAAGGCAAAAGCCGTGGAGGAACCTGCGGTTGAAGCCGAACCGGTGAAGAAGGCCCCGGCCAAGAAGGCAGCGGCCAAGAAGGCCGAAGCCGAACCGGCTGCGGAGGCTGTCCCGGCAAAGGCGGCGCCGAAGAAGGCCAAAAAGGCGTAAAGCCGGGCCCCGCGGGGCCGTTTTCTCCACCACGGCGTGATGGCCATTGCCATAGCGCCGCGTGGAAGGATGCGGCCCCATGCACGTGCCTGGTCCCGGAGGGCTGCGCCTGATCCTGGCGCTGGTGGTGCTGATCTCGCACCTGTCGGCGCTCAACATCGGCCGCCCGGCGGTGGTGCTTTTCTTTATATCGTCAGGCTATTGGGTGTCGCGGCGCTGGCTTGCCAACGGCGAGGGCCCGGGCCGGTTCGTGGTGCTGCGCCTGCTGCGCATCTGGCCGTTGTTCGCCTTGGTGGGCGCTCTCACCTGGGCGGCCAGGGACTGGCTTGGCATGCCCCAGTCTCCTGATCCGCTGGGTGGCCTGTTGTTGCTGGGCAGCGCCAGCCGTGGCGACATGCTGACCGGGGTGGCCTGGTCGCTCGATCTCGAACTGCAGTTCTACCTGTGCCTGCCGTTGCTCTGGCTGGCGGCGCAGCGCTTGCCGGGCTGGCAGCTCTGGCTGCTTGGCGGCCTGGCCTGGGGCCTGGGCATGTGGCTGATGGCCCACGGCGCCTGGACATTCCTGCTCTATCTGCCGGCATTTGTGGCCGGCATGTGGCTGGCTGGTGGCCCGCCGCTGACCGAGCGTGACGGGCCGCTGGCCGGGCATGCCGCCGCGCTGGCCGGGGCTGGCGGTTTTGTGCTTGTCGCTGGCCTCTTCGCGCTGTTGCCCGTCACCCGCCCCCTGTTGGTCAAGGGGCCCGGCCTGTCCCTCCTGGTCGAACAGCTCGCCCACCTCGGCTGGGCGCTCCTGCTGCTGCCAGTGGTCGCGCGGGTGCTGGTCCGACCATCCGGCCGGCTCGACCGGCAATTGGGCGATGCCGCCTACGCGCTCTATCTCGTGCACTCGCCGGTGATCACGTGCCTCGGCGCCGCCCTGGCGCTGGAGGGCTTCGCGCTCAAGCTGGCCACGCTGCCGGCGGTCGTGCTGGCCACGATGCTGCTGCATGTCTGGGTGGACAGACCGCTCGAATCCGCCCGCCGGCGCGCGGCATTCCGCTTCCCCGCCTTTGCCCCCTTGAACTTGGGCGCCAAACGTCCGAACTAGGAGAGCAAAGGAGTCTGCCATGATCAATCCGACCGCCGGTCTCGTTCCCATCGTCATCGAAAGCTCGAACCGCGGGGAGCGCAGCTTCGACATTTATTCGCGGCTGCTGCGCGATCGCATCGTGTTCGTGAACGGCCCGGTGGAAGACAATATGGCCTCGCTGATCGTGGCCCAATTGCTCTTCCTGGAATCGGAAAACCCGAAAAAAGACATCTACATGTACATCAACTCGCCGGGCGGGGTGATCACGTCGGGCATGGCGATCTATGACACCATGCAATATATTCGCCCCAAGGTGGGCACGGTGTGCGTCGGCCAGGCCGCCTCCATGGGCAGTTTCCTGCTGGCTGCAGGCGAGCCGGGCATGCGCATCGCGTTGAAGAATGCCCGCATCATGGTGCATCAGCCTTCGGGCGGGGCACAAGGCCAGGCCACCGATATCGAGATCCAGGCCCGCGAAATCCTGCGCGTGCGCTCGATCCTCAACAATCTTTATGTCAAGCACACTGGCAAGGACATCGACACCATCGAGCGCGCCATGGAACGCGACAAGTTCATGAGCGCCGAGGAAGCCCAGGAATTCGGTCTGATCGACGCCGTGATGGAAAAGCGCCCGGTGCCGACCGAAGGTGACGCCATCGCGGCCTGAGACTGTCGGGCGGGCAGGCCCTCCACTCCAAATCGGCGGCCATCGCGGTCGCCGATCCATTGCGCTGGTTCAAACCTGCCCTTGCGGTGGGTGCCGAATTGTCGCTACACTGTTGAGCCGGTGGCATGCCGGCGCGTATCTTGCCGGCCCTCTCAGACGTGGATTGGGGCGGGCCGGTGTGAGGAAGGCCAGCCCGACAAAGGCGGGCCGAAGGAAGGAAAACCATGACGAAGCTGGGCGGCAGCGACAGCAAAGGCACGCTTTACTGCAGCTTCTGTGGCAAGAGCCAGCACGAGGTGAGGAAACTCATCGCCGGGCCAACCGTGTTCATCTGCGATGAATGCGTGGAGCTGTGCAACGACATCATCCGCGAGGAAACCAAGACGGCGCTGGTCAAGAAGTCCGGCGACGTGCCCACCCCGCGCGAAATCTGCAAGGTGCTGGATGATTATGTGATCGGTCAGTTCCACGCCAAGCGCGTGCTGTCGGTCGCCGTCCACAACCACTACAAGCGGCTGAACCACGGCGGCAAGGGTGCCGAAGTGGAACTGGCCAAGTCCAACATCCTGCTCGTCGGCCCCACCGGCTGCGGCAAGACGCTGCTGGCGCAGACGCTGGCGCGCATCCTGGATGTGCCCTTCACCATGGCCGACGCCACCACGCTGACCGAAGCCGGTTACGTGGGCGAGGATGTGGAAAACATCATCCTGAAACTGCTGCAGGCCAGCGATTACAATGTGGAACGCGCCCAGCGCGGCATCGTCTACATCGATGAAATCGACAAGATCAGCCGCAAGTCCGACAACCCCTCCATCACGCGTGATGTTTCGGGCGAAGGCGTGCAGCAGGCGCTGCTGAAGATCATGGAAGGCACCACCGCCTCCGTGCCGCCGCAAGGTGGCCGCAAGCATCCGCAGCAGGAATTCCTTCAGGTCGATACGACCAACATCCTGTTCATCTGCGGCGGCGCGTTCAGCGGCCTCGATCGCATCATCGGCGATCGCATGCAGGGTCGCGGCATGGGCTTTGGTGCCCACGTCGCCGCGCCGGACGAACGCCGCGTGGGCGAGCTGCTGCGCAAGTGCGAGCCGGAAGATCTGCTGCGCTTCGGCCTGATCCCGGAATTCATCGGCCGCCTGCCGGTGATCGCGACGCTGGAGGACCTCGACGAACCGGCGCTGATCAAGATCCTGACCGAGCCGAAGAACGCCCTGGTCAAGCAGTACGCCCGCCTGTTCGAGATGGAAGGCGTGAAGCTGACCTTTACCACCGACGCCCTGTCGGCGGTCGCCAAGCGCGCCATCGAACGCAAGACCGGCGCCCGCGGCCTGCGTTCGATCATGGAAGGCATATTGCTCGACACCATGTTCGATCTGCCGGGCCTGGAAGGCGTGGAAGAAGTGCAGGTGGACAAGGACGTCGTCGCCGGCACCAAACAGCCGACGCGCCTGATGGTGGCCGACAAGGCGGCGTGACACGCGCTTCCTGACGATTTGAGGCGCAGCGCTGGCAACGGCGCTGCGCCTTTTTTGTGGGGAAGGAGGAACGGGACTGTGCGCGTGGCCTCCATCCGCGGCCGGATGACCATCCAGTCAGTCCGAAGCTGGAATTGGTCGTGAATGCCGGTCAAATTGTCACCATAGTGCAACAATTTGGACAGTCTGCTTCTACATTCGACCTTTTCTTGAAAGATTCAGCAGCAAACGGCAAGGATTGCTCGTCATTATACTGCTCGACAGGTGCAAATGCTGCCGATAATCTTGGGCAATGCGCATTTCATCTTTCACTGTTGCGGCCGAGCTCGGGTTGCTGGTGCTGGCCGGCTGTAGTGGTGGCGGCGGTGGCGGCTCGGGTGGTGGGCCGGGGTCGGGCAATCGGCCGCCGGTGTTCAGTTCGCCGACGTCGGCGAGCGTGGTGGAGAACAGCAGCCAGGCCTATCAAGCGGTGGCCGCAGACCCTGACGGCACGGCACTGACCTTCTCGCTGGTGGGCGGCGCGGATGCGGCGCGGTTCACCGTGGATGCCGCGGGCCAGCTGCAGTTCGTGACCCCGCCCGATTTCGATCTGCCCGGCGATGCCGATGGCGACAATGTCTACAATGTGCAAATCCGCGTGAGCGATGGCCAGGCCAATGTCGATCAGACGATTGCCATCACGGTGACCAACAGCCGCGAGGGCATCGCGGTGCGGCGGGTGGCGACCGGGTTCAACCAGCCGGTGTTTGTTGCCGCCATTCCGGGCGACAGCCGGGTCTATGTGCTCGAGAAGACGGGCACGGTTTATCTCTTGGATCCGGCCACCGGCACGCGCCAGCGCGCGTTCACCGTGGGCAATATCGCGACCGATGGGGAGCGCGGGCTGCTCGGCATGGCGCTGGTGCGGCGCTATGGCGGCAGTGACATCGCGGCACTGGTGGTGGCGACGGCGCCCGATGGGGCGGTTGAAGTGCGGGATTATCCGCTGCCCCAGCCGGATGCCATCGGAACCTATAACCTGATCATCCGCACGCCGCATGGCGATTTCAGCAATCACAACGGCGGCTGGATCGGTGTTGGCCCGGATGGCAATATCTATGTGGCGATCGGTGATGGCGGCGGCAGTGGTGATCCCGGCAACAACGCGCAGAATGTGAACAGCCGGCTCGGCAAGATCATCCGCATCGCGCCCAATCCCGATCCCTATGCCGGCGCCGGCGTGCTGTTCTGGATCCCGGCGCCAGGCAATCCCTTTGCCGGCGGTGGTGGCGATCCCTGGGTGTTTGCCACCGGCCTGCGCAACCCGTTCCGCGCCTCCTTTTTTGGCGACCGGCTGTTCATCGGCGATGTGGGCCAAGATGCCCGCGAAGAGATCGACACGGTGCTGACCAGCCAGCCTGGCCGCAATTTCGGCTGGCGCTTCCTGGAAGGCACGGCGCCCTATGCCGGCACTGCGCCGGCCGGGCTGACGCCGCCAGTGGCGGAATATGGCCATGGCACCGGGCCGCGGCAGGGCAACAGCGTGGTGGGCGGCTATGTCTATCGCGGCCCCGTGACCAGTTTGCGCGATCGTTATGTGTTCGGTGATTTTGTGCGCGGCCATATCTGGAGCGTGCCGCGCACCCAGCTGGTGGATGGCCAGACGCTGGCTGCGGCCCGCTTCGAGCGCCGCAACGAGGATTTCGCGCCGGATGTGGGCACGATCAACCAGCTCGTCAGCTTCGGCGAAGACGATGCGGGGAATCTGTTCCTCGTCGATTTCGATGGGGACATCTTCATGGTGGTGCCGGGCTGAGGCGGCCTCGACTTCGGAATGGATGCTGGCTTGGGCCAGCATGACGGCAGCCGCTTGATGCGGGCCGCCTGAAGACGGACGGGGGGCAGGGACGAGTCCCTGCCCGAAGGAGGCCCCTTGCTTGCTTCGACGCTTGCCACCCCTCACCCCGGGCCGCCTGCGGCGTCTCTCCCCCAATTCCTCAGGGGGGAGGGAGATCACGCCACCACTTCGCGGCAGTGGGGGCACTTGTGGCGGGGGGCCATGAGCAGGCCCTTGATCATCAGGCGCTTCCCGCAGGCCGGGCATTTGATCAGGCTGATGATGGCGATGTTGATGACAAAGGCCAGCGGCGGCAGGACGAGGCCGACGAGGCGCAGCGGCTGTGGCCAAGGCAGCAGCCAGAACAGCACGGGCAGGCCGATGGCTTGGGCCATCTGGTTCCACTGGACGCGATAGAGGCCCTTCAGCGGCAGGTCGGCAGTCGGCTTCTGGTTCATCAGTAGCGCCAGCTCGTCAGGTCGGCCCCCTTGGGTGCGGCGGCCTGGATGCGTTTCAACATCTTGTCCACATACATGGTGTGATAGCGCAGGCGGCTGATGTGGTTGGGCTGGTTGGGGTCGCCATTCCAGCAATGTTCGGCGCGGTCGCCATAGGCGATTTCGCCGGTGAAGGGCGGATTGGCCTTCTTCAGGAAATCCTCGGCTAGGTAGACGGCGTTGTTGAGGTAATAATTGTCCATGTCGCCGGCGTAGAGGAATATCTTGTCCTTCACCTTGGGCCCGAGCGTCTTCCAGTCGCGCTGCATGATGTGGACGAGATCATAATTCTCCCGCCAATAGGCGGCGACCTTGGGATCGATGACGCCGGTGCGCTTGTCGAAGATGCGCTGCGGGTAGCCGTCGGGGCCTTGCGGGGAATAGACCGCTTCCCAGATGTCGTATTGCTGGCCGGAGCGGCTGTGATCGCCCAGCACCAGTTCGAGGCGCTGTTCCTGGTCCACCGTGTAGGCAACGTGGCCGAGATAATCGCGGTGGGCGGGCCGGGGGATGCGGGTGAAGGGTCCTTCCTTCCAGAAGGCGTTCTTGTCGGCATAGAGGTTGATGCCGGTATATTCTCGGAAATCAACGGGATCGGGGCAGGCGGCGAAGGCGCCGTTGAAATCATCCGGGTAGAAGAGCTGGACGGCCAGCGCCTCCCAGCCGCCGGTGGAGCCGCCATAGGTGAAGCGCGCCCAGCCTTGGCCGAGGCCGCGGAACTTCGCCTCCAGCGCCGGCACGAACTCCTTCATGATGGCATCGCCATAGGGGCCGAGGTTGGCCGAGTTCACGGCATAGCTGTCGTCGTAATAGGGATTGGAGTGATCAATCTCGACGATGAGGAAGCGCGGGAAATTGTCCGACGTCCAGCGCTTGTAGAGGTCGAAGGCCTCCTGCGCCTGGATGCGGTTGTAGCAGGGCTCGTTGAAGCGGGGTTCCGGCTTGCACGGCTCGGTGAGATCGGGCGGGGTGGTGGAGAAACCACCGAAATCGGACGGGAAATGGCCGTGGTTGATGACCAGCGGGAAGCGGGCCTCGGGGTGCTTGTCGAAATCGCGCGGCACCAGCACGTGGCCGGTGATGAACACGTCGGTGCCCCAGAATCTGCTCAGCCGTTCGGAGCGAAACTTGAAGTGGCGGATGAACTCGCTGTCCTTCGGCTGTTCGACCGGCGGAATCACCTTGGTGAGCGGGATGGTGACCAGTTCCTTTGATGCCGGGTTGAAGCGGATTTTCACGGGTTCCGAGATGATGTTGCCCGGTTCTTCGCGCCAGTTCTGCCCGGCGCCGCGTGCGGCTGGCAGCTTCACCGTGTGGCCGGTCGCAAGGTGATAGGTGGTGTATTTGTGGAAGACGGCCTGGACCATGTATTCGCCGGCCGGCACCTGGGCGACATCGTCGATTGGAAAGCCGAGGACGCCGCTGGCGACGGTGGCGCTGCCGCCGGGCTTGAGGCCATCGACGTTGACGCCGAACACCTGCGGCGCATCGGCGCCGAGCCTGACCTGGAAGCGCGGTTCCTTCGATGCGTCGGGCGTGATGATCAGGATGATGCGACCATCGTTGACCGGATCGACTCCAGTCGCTGGCAGGGTGACGCGGAATCCGGTGGCGGCGGCGGGCATGGCCAGCGCCGTGCTGATCAGTGCCGCGGTCAAAATGCGCCCCATGACCCTGTTTCTCATGCCCGTTTCTCCCTGTTGTGGGCATGTAAGCATGCTTGCCCCTTGACCGCAACGCAGGGTGATACTTGCAGATAACATGCCAATAACCATCAATATCGTATAAGTTGCCTTAGTTATGAATGAAGTAGTGAAATTGTACTGACTTGCCTGTGAGGTTGAATCGGTTATTGTTCGGCCCGCATCCATTTGGGGTGGGAGCGGGGACCATGGAACAATTTTTCTCTTCTGATCTGATTCTGGTTGGTTTCTCCCTGGTTCTGGGTGGCCTTGTCGGCATGTTCTGGGAACGTGCCCGGCATGACCGCCAAGGCAATTCTTCCAGCGGTGATCGCAGCGGGTCCGACAAGTCCTGATTGGTGAGTATTCCAGTAATACTCGTTAACAGAAAAATAGTTAACGCGCCGAAATGGGCCTTTACAGGCAGTAAATTTGAGCATATCCAACCCATCTACGGAGTGTTAACGAGTAGGGTGTGATTATGATGTTCGAAGGTATCGCTCAGGCTCTCGGCCACCTGCTGGCTTCCGATGGTGCCCTGATGGTTCTCTCGATGCTGTTTGGCGTGTTCGTCGGCATGCTGTGGTCGGGTCGTTCCTTCCCCCGCCGCCTGCCGCGCGCCATGGTCCGCAACACAGCCCTGCGTCGTTGACACGGTTCGGGCGGTCGGGGTGGTCAAGCCCCGCCGCCACGGATAACGTGGCGCCATGCGCGCCCTGAGGTTTATCCCGCTGTGTTTCTTTTGGGCGTCGCCAGTGATGGCGGCGCCCGCTTTGTGTGCGCATCTGCCGGAAAAGGGCAATGTCGCCGCGCCGGCGCCGCCCGAAGTGGTGGCTGCCCGCCCGCGCGCCGATCGCGGCCTGATCTGCCCGCCGGGCTTCCGGCTCGATACGGCACAGCGCATCCCGGCCTGCACCCGGCCCGGCCGCAGCTTGGTGGAAGGTGATCCCCGCGCCGCCTGCCGCGCCAGCCTGGCGCTGGGG
>NZ_WNJP01000260.1 GCF_009733735.1 Sandarakinorhabdus oryzae
GTGCGCACCACGGCAACGCCGCGGGCCACCAGGTCACGCACGGCGTCGCGGGCAGCGTCGGCATAGCCGCCGGCGCCAACCCCGGCGATGACCAGCCCCGCCGCGCCCCTCGCCGCGTTCAGCACATCCTCGCCCGTCAGGCCGGCATAGGCATAGACGATGGCGACCTTGGGCAATTTCGCTGCCTGCAGGCTGAACTGGGGCGGTGGTGGCAGCGGCGGCGCAAAGAAGCGCGGCACCGGTTGCAGCACCTGGCCGATGGGCCCGCGGGTTGGCGCGGCAAAGGCCTCGACCCGGCGCATGTCCACCTTGGTGACCGATCGCGCGTCGAATATGGTATCGTTCATCACCACCATGGCGCTGCGGCCCACGGCATCGGGCGAAGCGGCAACGCGGATCGCGTCCAGCAGATTGTTCGGCCCGTCGGCTGAAACGGCGGTGCCGGGCCGCATCGATCCCACCACCACCACCGGCTTCGTTGGCGGCAGCACCAGGCTCAGGAAGAAAGCGGTTTCCTCCAGCGTGTCGGTGCCGTGGGTGACGACGACGCCGGCAATACCGGGATCAGCCATCGCCGCCTGGGCACTGGCCACCAGCTTGCGCCAGATCGTTTCGTCGATATTGCCGCTGGCAACATTGGCGATCTGTTCCGACGAGATGCTGGCCACCGTGTCGGCGCCGGGTGCTGCCGCGATCAGATCGGCGACCGCGAACACCCCTGATTTGTAGTCCGCACTCGCCGGGTTGCCACCGCCAGCGATGGTGCCGCCGGTGCCGAGCACGCGCACGCCGGGCAACGCAACGGCCGGTGCGACGGGGGCCAGGGCAAGGCCGATCAGGGCCAGCAGCAGCGCGGTTCGTGTCATGCTTGCGGCTCTCCGGTGCCGGCATCGGTGCGCCGCTCCGCCAGTTTGCGGAGCAGGGCGCGGGTGCGCAGCTGGCCGAGCAGTTCGTTGATCACCGAAATGCCCTGCTCGGCCATTTCCAGGGCCTTGGCCTCGCCAACATGGCCGGCGGTGTGTTCGAGGAAGTGGCGGATTTCCTGCGCCGTCAACCAGTCGATCAGTACGTTGTAGAGCCGCATCTGGCCGCCGTCGAAGCCGAGTTCCGGCGTGAAGCCGATATCGTCGAGCCGCTGGATGGTGCGCAGGATGGCGGCATCGCGCGCGCTGATCGTGCCATCCTCGGCCAGCGGGATCATCAGGTCATCCAGATGCTCATGCTGGTAGCCGGGCAGGTCGAGATCGGCCAGCTTGACCCGGGCCGGGCCCGCTTCTGCCAGGCGCTGGGCCAGCACCGAATCCAGCGTCGGGAACACGTCGGGCAGCAGCCAGCGGTCGCCGTCCTCCGCCTCCAGAAGGGTGCGGATCACCGCCAGCGGCAGAAAGCGTTCCTCCTGCAGGCGCTTGATGGCCTTCAGCCGTGCCACGTGCACATCGGAATAGCGCGCGCTGTTGCGGCTGGTCTTGTCCGGCTCCGGCAACAGGCCTTCGCGGATATAGAAGCGGATGGTTTCCCGCCCCACGCCGCTGGCCTTTTCAAGATCGCGCATTCGCATGCTGCGCCAATAGCATGCACGGCAGCGATTGCGAGTCCGCCGCAATTGACCGGCACGGCGAGGCCGCTCATGCTGGCCGCCCGATCAGGGAGAAATGGCAATGAAAACCGCATATTTGGCCTTGGCTTTGCTGGCGGCCACCCCGGCACTGGCGCAGAATGAGGAGATCATCGTCACCGGCAGCCGCCGCGCCGGATCATTGCAGGCGCAGGAGGTGCAACTGCCCGCCATCACCCTGCGCCGGGCGGCCGATTTCCTGGTGCAGCCGGTGCGGATCAGCGGCGACACCCGTGATCCCGACAAGCGCAAGGCCGAGATCTACGCCATGCTGGCCGCAGCCGTGGCCCTGGCCGAAAAGCGCGGGGCCAGCATCCAGCTGGGCACAGGCAGCAGTCGGCTCACCATCATCGACAAGGGCAATTACCGCAGCCTGCCCGTCAGCGATGATGATGATCGCGACGATACCGGCGAGGTGAGCTTCCTCATCAAGACGCCGCTGGCCAACGCGGCTGATTTCGCCGCTGCCGAAGCTCGCATTGCCGCCTTCATCAAATCGGTGCCGGCCAATGGTCGCGCCGAACTGGAAGCCACGGGTGATCCCAGCCTTTCGGTGGTCAATCCATCCCAGTATCGCGCCGCCATAATTGATCTGATCACCGCTGACGCCAAGGCCACGGCAGCGCGGATGGGGCCCGACTATGGCGCCTATCTGCAGGGGCTGGATCGCCAGGTGCAATGGGGGCCGGGTGCCCCCGGCGAAGTGGCGCTGTTCCTGCCCTACGTCTACCAGATCTCGCCGCGCCCACGCTGAACGATGGAGGGGTTCGCCCGCCTGCTCGATGCGCTGCTCTACACGCGCAGCCGCACCGCCAAGCTGCGGCTGATCGCGGATTATCTGGTGGCAACGCCCGATCCCGATCGCGGCTGGGCGCTGGCGGCGCTCACGGGCACGCTCGATCTGAAGGCGGTGCAGCCCAGCCTGCTGAAAGCCCTGATCGCGGAGCGGGTGGACCCAACCTTGTTTGCGCTGTCGCATGATTTCGTCGGCGACATGGCGGAGACGGTCTCGCTGCTCTGGCCCGATCCGCCGGGGGCCAGGCCAGCGCCGCCCACGCTTGACGAGGTGGTCGGGCAGTTGGCCGGCCTCGCCCGCCGCGAGGCGCCGGCCGTGGTGGCGGCGCTGCTCGACCGGCTCGA
>NZ_WNJP01000261.1 GCF_009733735.1 Sandarakinorhabdus oryzae
GGCTGTCGTCAGCAAGAACAAAACTCCAGTCGAGCGAGAAGTCAGCTCGGTTGCTGCCAGGGCGACGCCCGTCGAGATGCCAGACCTGATCCAACCACACCGAGCGTGTCGAGATCCGAAGCGGCGCACGTGCTTCGGCGGGAAGAGGGAATGCCGTGGAAGCCGTCATCGCTCACTCCAGCGGCGGAAGCGGTGCGAGGGCCAGCATTCGTTGATCGGCATCACCTCGCAGTGTTTGCGGGAAGTCCGGCAGGATGTCGTCGACCAAGATGCGCAGGCTCGGCGCATACAGGAGCTCGAAGCGACGCGGATCAATGCGTTCACGCGCCCGCTCCAGTTCGCCGATCGCCTGAAGGATGCGCGCCATGTGCTCCACATTGATCGGTATGACCAGTCCCGGGCAGCGCAGACATCCGCCGAAGTGCCGGCAGACCCGACCTGCTATCGAGTCTGGTGCTGTGCCCGCGACCGGGTTGAGGCAATCATGACTGAACGGAACCGTCGCATTGCTCGCCAGCGCAATCCGGTCGCGCTGCGCCCGATCCTCGCAGTTCACCTTCGCGCCGACGATCCAGCCGAGCATCAGCTCCTGCAATCGGGCGATTGTCTCGCGCTGGATGCGGCGCGTCTGCGGCCCCTTGATGTAAAGCTCGGTCGTGTCGGCGCGGACATGGTTGAGCACATCCTGTGTCGCGACGATGTCGCCGCCAGACGCCTTGTAATATTCGGTGGCGACGCTGCCGCGCAGCAGAACGGCGGCAAAGTCCGGCAAGAGCTGACGTGCGCGCTCCGGTGCAGCCTTGTTCCAGATGGCGATCCGGGCATTGGAGCGTTTGATGAACGGCTTCAGGGCGTGCGACAAGGTCGCTTCCGCAATGAGCGTGACCATATTCTTCTTCTCGCTCTTCACCAGGAACAGGCGGTTTCGATCCTGCCGGCTGGCCCGGGCTACGAGCGGCGCCGTCATCGCCAGCAACCTGTCGATCAGATTCGGCGCCGCGTAGCGGCGTCGGCGGTCGAACGATCGCCTTTGCGCGCGTTTCACCTTGGCGCCGGCCCGAGGCTTGGCCCACTCGACGATGATACGATGCTCGTCGAGCGGATGTGCCACCTGGCAATCGCGCGTGATGAGCCGCAGCGCATCCGGATTGCCCGCCGTCTGGATCGAAAGCGCGATGAAGAACGCCGCGACCGTCTCGCCGGTCAGGTGCATGTAGCCGCCAAGATGACGAAGCCCGCCATGGCGGTTGGCCGCCGATATGTTGATGCCGCTACGGATCGCTTCCGTGCGCGACGGCAGGACACCGTCACCCACGGCTGCAAACGCCCGGATCAGTTCGCAAAGCTCGGGATCGACGCCATCAACCGGCCCGCGCGCCCCAATGATCTTCCGCCCAGCCTCGAAGCGATCCCATGCCTCGTCGATCTCCTCATAGCACGCGCGCAGGATCGCTTTGAGGTCCCCTCCGCCAAGGCGCGGCCGGGTATCGGCAATGCGGTTCGGCCAGACCCGCCAGGGGAAGTCGATCCGCGACAGCAGCCGGGAGGGATGCCGCCGCTTGGTCCAGTCGATCATCTGGCGAAGCTGCATGAGCACATTCGCCCGCGAACCCTTCGACCAGGGCTGGTTGGTCTGTCCTGCGACCTGGCGATCCAGCCATGCGATGTAGCGCCCAACCATCGCACTGGTCAGATCGTTGACCGACAGAACAAGACCGTCCTCCGCCACGAAGCGCGCAAAGGCGCGCAGCGCCATCCAGCAATGACGCTGCGTGTCCCGGCTCGAGGCGGCATGATGATGACGGAAGGCATCGGCCAGAAGAATCGCGATGCCCAACGGCAAACCGAGGCTGCCGAGATCGTAGCGTTTCACAACCTCGCCCCAGCCGTCGCGGAAGACGACGATGGTATCGGCTGGCTGATCCAGAACGATCGGCGCCGCAGCCGACAGCCTCCGGTCGATGCGCTCGCGTCTAACGGCCATCGGGGACCAACTCGCCATAGAGATAGTCGATGCCGTCGGCGAGGTCCCGCCCATTCAGCTCAACGCAGCGCAGGTAGATCGACGTGCTCTGGATCGAACTGTGACCCAGCAGGACCTGCACGATCTTCAGCGGATTGAGGTCGGGCGTGGTCGCTGCCTGCCTCTGCAATCGCACCAGCATCGTCATCGCAAATGTATGCCTCAGGTAATGTAATGTTCCGGTCACGCCAGCCGCGCGGAATGCCTCGGCAAACACCGCCGTCAATCGCGCCTTGCTGACCACATTTCCCTGGGTGTTGAGGAACAGAGCCGAAGGCGGCCGATAGTCGGGCCTCCCTCGACGCAACGCCCGGACCTGCGGCGTGCGAACCTCGTCGATGTAGCGCTGCGTGCGGTCGACCAGGCGAATCGGCGGGTAGATCGTGCGCGGCTTGTCACCCTTGGTGATCGTCAGCGGCACGCCGATCAAAGGATGATCCTCGTCGTCAAGATGCGCCGTCTCCGGAACCTGGAAGACCGCGAGGCCGCAAAGCTCCTTGCGCCGCAGTCCCGTCGCCAGCGCCCATTCCGCCATCAGGCGGTAGGGCATATCCAGATGCGCAAAGACGCGACGCAATTGATCGACACGCAACGGTCTCGGCAAACGCTCGTGCTCCGCTACCGTCAGGATGTTTGCCGCCATGACGCCTGGACGCGCATCGACATGCGCCAGGAACGATTGTCGCCGGCCGGAGCCCACCC
>NZ_WNJP01000262.1 GCF_009733735.1 Sandarakinorhabdus oryzae
TGGCGGATGGCCTGGTCGCAGCGGCGCAACTGGCCGCGCGAGGGCGGGCTGGCTTCAGCGGCCTCGCGGCACGGGCGGGCGATGGCTGGATCGGCCGGCACGTCCTGCGCGCTGGCGACACCGCTCAACAGCAGCGCAACAAGCAGCTGGCAGCGGCGCACCATGCCACCTGTCAGGCAATGATGTCCGGGATCAGCAGATCCTCGAGCATGGCAATCTCGTCCTTCAGCAGCAGCTTCTTCTTCTTGAAGCGCTGCAGCTGAATCATGTCGGGCATGGGCAGCATCCGCAAGGCATCAATCGCGGCATCAAGGTCGCGGTGATCCTGCTTCAGCACTTCGATGCGGGCGCGGATTTCCGCTTCGTCCACCGTGGAAGGCTCCCCTTTGTGCTGGCTGGCCTCAAGGCCGGCTGCCCTGCGTTAACGCCTGTTGCCGCCTGGCTGCAAGAGGGCCGCCACCGGCACGACGAAATCATGCCAAACCGGCGATGAATCGCCGCACGGGGCATGGACAGGCCCGGCAATCCATGATGCACTCATCCATCCCGCTGCCGCGCGATTCAGACCCGGCGCCGGGATGAAAAAGGGAGTGTGCCAATGGCCAATGCCCACCGGGACCAACTGCTGGCCCGTCATGCCAGGATTGATGCCAACCTTGCCGCCGAATTGAAGCGGCCCCTGCCGGACCCGACCACGCTGCGCCGGCTGAAACGCGAAAAACTGAAGCTGAAGGATGCGATCGTGCAGGGTAGCCAGCACCACTGATCGCCGATTTGCCGCCGCCCAGGGCGTCATGCCGGGGGCCGTGGCCTTTCATCACCGGGAAGCAACCGCCCAGGCAGCCACCGACTCTAATTCGTCGCGGCTCACCTTCTCGTCGCGCAAGTCTGTCGTGGGTCGCATGCCGTTCCGGCCAGCCGCTTACTCGTCGCGGCTCACCTTCTCGTCGCGCTCATGGCGCTCCTGGGCGTCGATGGTCATGGTGGCGATCGGGCGGGCTTCCAGGCGGGCCAGGCTGATCGGCTCGCCGGTCATTTCGCACCAGCCATAATCGCCGGTCTCGATGCGGCGCAGCGCGGCGTCGATCTTGGAGATGAGCTTGCGCTGGCGGTCACGGGTCCTGAGTTCAATGCCCCAGTCAGTCTCGCTGGCGGCGCGGTCGGTCAGATCGGGTTCGCGCAGCGGTTCCGCCTTCAGCGCCTCCAGCGTGCCTTCCGATTCTTTCAGGATTTCGTCTTTCCAGGCCAGCAGCTTCTTGCGGAAATAGGCCAGTTGGCGCGGGTTCATGAACTCTTCGTCCGCACTCGGACGGTAACCGGGGGGCAGATCGTCGCCGTGAGCAGGCACGATCAAGACGCCATCACTGTTATTGCCCGGACCGGAAAAGGCACCATTCGATTCGCTCTTCATACCACCACCCCATAGACGGGGCTGGCTGTCTGTCCCTTGCGGGCCAAACTCCAGACCCGAACCTCATCCTGCCAGACCCCTCCGGCCGGAGTTACTCCCTGGGCGCCCCATAAACCTCTGACGCGTCACCGGCAAGCGGTGATGCGGGCATGGGATCGCCGTCACGATATTTTCACATCGTGGGGATTCTGCGTGCGTCGGGTGGCAGCCCATGGCCGGCTGGTTCAGCCCTTCAGCCCGTCGATGCGGGCCTGGATGGCGGCCAATTGTTCTTTCAATTGCGCCACTTCATCGGCGCCGGGCGATTTTTCGGGTGGCTTTTCCGCCGGCCGTTCGGGCGCATGCCGGCCAGAGTCGCGCCGCAGGCCGCCGGTCATCATCTCGGTCGCCGCCTGGAACATGGCGAGGTTCTGGCGGGCCAGCTGCTCGAACGGCTTCATCGCGGCGGTGCGGAACATGGCCTGGTTTTCGGCAAAGGCCGCCATCGAGGCTTCGAGATAATGCGGCACCATCGATTGCATCGAGTCGCCATAAAGCGCGATGATCTGGCGCAGGAACGACGTGGGCAGCATGGTTTGGCCGCCGGCTTCGCCTTCCATGACGATCTGGGTGAGCACGCTGCGGGTGATGTCTTCCCCGGTGCGGGCATCAAACACCTGGAAATCGCGGCCATGCCGGGTCATTTCGGCCAGATGCTCCAGCGTGATGTAGCTGGAGGTTTCGGTATTGTAGAGGCGCCGGTTGGCGTATTTCTTGATGACGACCGGTGGCTGGCCGGATTTGCCGGCTTTCGCATCAGACGAGGTAGAGGCGTTGGCCATGGAGCGTCCCAATCAGAGGCAGACCATAACGCCTAGCAAATGGCATGCTGCGGTGCAATGCCGCAGCGCCGCGCGCGCGCATCCTGCGCGCCGACAGGCGCAAGGCCGGCCGGGCTGCGGGAACCCATCGAAGTATTACTTCGATGGGGCCCGCTGGCTGCTGGCCCGCAGGCCAGCAGAGCAGTTTCGACGGCGTGGCTCCGCCACGCTCTTCCTTGCTGCCTGCCCTTGGCACATCAGCGGACTCGGCGGCCCCGCCGCCGGCCGCACCCGTCCGCGCCTTCTCCGTCCCGCCTGTGCGTGCCCATCCCCATGACCCGCTCCCCCGGCCCGCATCCGCTCCCCATCTTCCTCGCCACACTGCAGGCGGCCTGCGCCGATGATCCCGCCCGTCTCGCCACGGCGCTGGCCGGCCTCGCCCGCTATCAGCAGGCCGCCCGCCCGGCGCCGCCGCCAAGGCGG
>NZ_WNJP01000263.1 GCF_009733735.1 Sandarakinorhabdus oryzae
AACGACGGCGCGACCGCCGCCGATCTGGCCGAGGCCGCCGGCAGCAGTGGAGGGGTTGCTGCCTCCGGCAGCGGGGGCCTCGCCGCCATCGCCGCGCGCGCCGTGAGCGACGGTTTGACGACGCCCGCCGAAGCCCTGCGCGTCATTGGCGGGACGGAGCCGGTTGATGGCTGAGTTTCGCTACGAAGCGCTCGATATCGAAGGCAAGTCGCGTGCCGGCCGCATCAGCGCGCCCAGCCCGGAAGCCGCCCGCGCCGAGCTGCTCGACAAGCGGCTGTTTGCCACAAGGCTCGACCCCTTGACCGCGGCCGAGCCAGTGCTGGCCGGCGGCGGTGCACGGCTGAAGCCGGCGGCGCTGTCGCTGTTCACCCGCCAACTTGCCACGCTGGCCGCCGTCACCCCTCTGGAAGAGGCGCTGCGCACCATTGTCAGGCAGACGGAAGCCCCAAAGGCCCGTGTCGTGCTCACCACCGTGCATGGCGCGGTTGTCGAGGGCCGCCGCCTGTCGGACGCGATGGCGCTGGAGGGAGCCAGTTTCCCGCCGCTCTATCGCGCCATGATCGCGGCCGGCGAAGGCGCCGGCACGCTGCCGCAGATCCTCGAACGCCTCGCCGCCCTGCTCGACCGGCAAGCCGAACTCAAGGGCCGGGTGCAGGCGGCGCTGGCCTATCCGGCGGCGCTGGCGGCCGTGGCGACGCTGGCAGTGGCGGCGCTGATGATCTTCGTGGTGCCGCGCATCGCCGAACAGTTCGTGGATATCGGCCAGACGCTGCCGCTGCTCACCCGCATCGTCATGGCCATCTCCGGCGTGCTGGCGGCGGGATGGTGGGCAATCCTGCTGATCCTGGCCGGCGGTGCGCTGATTGCCCACCGCGCCTTGCAGGACGAGGCGCTGCGCCGCCGTTTCGACGCCTGGCTGCTTGCGCTGCCGCTGGTCGGGCGGCTGCTGCGAGACTGGCAGGCCGCCCGGCTGGCCCGCACGCTGGCGATGATGGTGGCCAGCCGGTTGCCGCTGGTCGATGGCCTCAAGCTCACCCTGCCCACCATCGGCAACCGCGAGGTCCGCGCTCGGGTCGCGCGCATGGCCGACGATATCAGCGAGGGCGCCAGCCTGACCAGCGCCATGCGCCGCGCCGCGATCCTGCCGCCGCTGCTGGTCGCGATGGCCGCCGGCGGCGAAAGTGCCGGCCGGCTCGATGTGATGCTGGAAAAGGGCGCCGAGGCCCTGGAACGCGAATATGATGCCCTCACCCGCTCCGCGCTGGCCCTGCTCGAACCGGCGATCATCCTGGCCATGGGCGGGGCGGTGGCGGTGATCGTGCTCTCCATCCTGCTGCCCATCCTGCAACTCGAAAGCCTGGCCCAACCATGAACCGCCGCCACCGTCGCCAGGAAGCTGGCTTCACCCTGATCGAGATGATGGTGGTGATCGTCATCATCGGCATCCTGACCACCGTGGTGGTGCTCAACGTGCTGCCCGATGTCGACAAGGCTGCCATCACCCGCACCCGTGCCGATATCGCCACGCTGGAAACCGCGCTGACCAGCTACAAGGCCGACACGATGCAGTTCCCGACCACCAGCCAGGGTCTTGCCGCGCTGAAGACCGCCCCCACCGACATGGCCCAGCCCGACCGCTATCGCCCCGGCGGTTATGTGCAGCGGCTGCCGAATGATCCCTGGGGCCATGCCTATCAATATGCCAGCCCTGGCCAGCACGGCCCGTTCGACGTCTGGTCGATGGGTCCCGATGGCCAGACCGGACCAGGAGGGGAAGCCGATGACATCGGCAACTGGAACCTCTGAAGCCGGCTTCACGTTGGTCGAACTGGTGGTGGTGATGGTCATCATCGGCATCACCAGCGCGGCGCTGGTGCTCACCCTGCCCGGCCCCGATGCCCGCGTGCGCGGCGCGGCCGAGAAGCTCGCCGCGCAGGCCGCCGCCACGCGCGACATGGCGATCCTGACGGGCAAGAGCACGCTGTTCCAGCCCGCCGTTCCGGACGGGCTGACGCTGACCAGCGATCCCGATGGCCCGATCAGCTTTGATGCCACGGGCCTCGCCACGCCGGCGCAAATCATCATTGTCAGCGGCGATGCCTCGGCCCGCGTCCGCATCGATGCGGCGGGAGGCGTCAATGCGCGCTGAGGCCGGCTTCAGCCTGATCGAGGTGATGGTCGCACTGGCCATCTTCGGCCTGGCCGCAGTGGCACTGATCCGCCTGCAGGGCGTCAGCCTCGCCAGCGCCGCAACCCTGTCTGATCGCCAATATGCCGCCATCGTGGCCCGCAACCAGGCGCTGGAGGCGATGCTGGCCGCCACACCGCCCATGCCGGTCACGGGTCGGGAGCAGGCCGGCAGGCGTCAATGGGCCTGGCGGCAGCAGGTCAGCCCCGGCCCCGACCCCGGCACCCAGCTGATCCGCGTCGACGTGATCGATGATGCCGGCCAGGTCATCGCCCGCGACCAGATGCTGTGGAGCGTGCGATGAGGCAGGCCGGCTTCACCCTCGTCGAGCTCCTGGTCGGCCTGTTCCTGTTTGGCCTCATGGCGGCGGCCGGCACCGCCATGCTGGCAGGCAGCGTGCAGGCCAGCGGCCAGGCCCAGGCGCTGGTGACCGGCAGCGGCGATCTCGTCCGGCTGCGGGCGCTGCTCGTGGCCGATGCCGGGCAGGCGG
>NZ_WNJP01000264.1 GCF_009733735.1 Sandarakinorhabdus oryzae
ACGGCCGACCAGCGCCAGCGCCTGCGGGCCTTGCAACAGCTGCGGGCTGCCCGCGCCGCCCGTGCCGCCCGCGACGCCGGCAGCCGCATCCGGCACTGATAGCGCCCGCGAAGGATTCCGCCGCAGCCCGCGTTGAAGGGAATGTGGACGGGACACGCCGCCCCGCCCCGCAGACCCAAGGGAGAGTTGATCATGCGTATTCTCGTTGCCGTTTCGGCACTGGCCGTGGCCCTCGCCGCCCCGGCCCTTGCCCAGAGCACCACTCCGCAAAACGCCACGGCCCCGTCGGGCACCAGCACCCGCACGTTTGACAATGACCGCGTGTCGGGCACCACGACGGTCACCCGTGATCGCGACGCCGGCACCTTTGACCGCGACACCAGCGTCACCCGCAAGAGCGACGGCGCCACCATGACCAACAGCCTGTCGCGCACCAAGACCGAGACCGGCGTATCGATCGAGCAGAGCCGTACCGGCTTCGATGGCAGCACCAGCGGCCGCACCTATGAGCGCACCCGCACCGACACCGGCTACACCGAAAGCGGGACCATCACCCGCCGCAACGGCAGCACTTACAATCTGGATGGCAGCCTGACCCGCAGCGACAATGGCTACAACCGCAACCGCGCTATCACCAACAACGACGGCGGCACGGTGGCCAGCCGCAATGTCGACGTGACCCGCGCCAACGGCCAGGTGTCGCGCAACATCCAGGCCACCGGCCCGCAGCGCCTGCTGCGCCCCGGCCGTGGGATCGGGCGCGGCTTTGGCCGTGGCCACCGCGGCTGATCCTGTTCGTTCCCGTGGCGTGAGCGGCCGGACTCGACCGAGTCCGGCCGCTTTTTCATGGCCCGCGTGGCGGCAGGGACGTCGGAAATTCTTACAACGTCGCCGCAAATCTCGTTGATTTTGTTGAATAATATTTCTGGCATAGAACTTGCTGAGATGGCCTCGAGCGCGCCGATGGGCACATTGGCGCCAAATTCGAGGACGAATTGATGATGCGAATCCTTTTTGTCAGCGCTGCGCTTGTTGCGCTGGCGGCACCGGCCAACGCGGCGGTGATCACTTCGCTCTACAGCACCGGCGTCACCGCCGGCGGCGTGGCCACCACCGGCAATGGCGCCGATCTGCACTGGACGCTGGTTGGCGGCACTGCCTACACCGGCGGCGTCAACGGCAACTTCCCGATCGGCCCATGGGTGACCGACACCGCCACGGCACGCTGGATCACGCCGACCGGCAATGCCGGGGACGAACTTCCCAACGGCAACTACACGTTCGAAACGACCTTCACCCTGGGTGCCTTCACCAGCGCCAGCTTCAGCGGCATCTTTGCGGCCGACGATTCGATCACCGACGTCCGGCTGAACGGCGTGTCGCTCGGCATCACGGGGGGTGGCTATCCCTTCTATACCAATTTCAGCTACAGCGGCGCGGCCTTCCAGACTGGCCTCAACACGCTCAGCTTTGACGTGCTGAACAGCGGCGGTGGGCCTGTCGGCCTGCAGGTTGATCTGTCGGGCAGCTACATCAGTGCCGCGATACCAGAACCGGCCAGCTGGGGCCTGATGATCAGCGGGCTGGGCCTGGTAGGCCTGGCCGGTCGCCGCCGCGCAGCCCTCGCCGCCTGAACCATCGCTTGAAACAGGAAGGGCGGCCCGTTGCGGCCGCCCTTCTTGTTGGCTGCAATCTGCTCAGCGGCCGCGCCGCGGCTCCTCGCTGGCGCCACGGGCCCTTCGTTCGCCACGGCGGTTGCCGCTGGTCGCGCTCGACAGACGACGCTTCTTGACCGGGGGCGGCGGCGGCTCCACCACCTCGATGTCACCCAGCTTCAGGTCAAAGCCAAGCATGGCAAAGCTTTCGGCCATGTGCGGCGGCAGTTCGGCGGTCACGTCCAGCGTGCCGCCCCCGGGCTGGGCGATCACCAATCGGCGGCTGTGCAGGTGCAGCTTGCGGCTGATCCCGCCGGTAAGGAACGATTCCTTGCCGCCATATTTGCCGTCGCCCACCAGCGGGTGGCCGATGGCGGCGGCGTGGACGCGGATCTGGTGGGTCCGCCCGGTCAGCGGCTGGAACTCCACCCAGGCGGCGCGGCCAGCGGCGCGATCGATCACCCGGTATCGCGTTTTGGCCTTCAACCCGGCTTCGGTATCGACATGCATCTTCTCGCCGCCGGTGCCGGGCTGCTTGGCAATCGGCGCGTCGATCGTGCCTGCCGCGATCTTCGGCACGGCGAGCGTGAGTGCCCAATAGGTCTTGCGCGCATCGCGGCCGGCAAATTCCTTGCTGAAGAAGGCCGCCGCCTTGGCGGTGCGGGCCAGCAGCAATACGCCCGACGTGTCCTTGTCCAGCCGGTGCACCAGCCGCGGCCGCGACGGCGCATCAAACTGCAGCGCATCCAGCATGGCATCGACGCTGGTCGTCTGCTTGGTGCCGCCCTGGGTGGCGAGGCCCGGCGGCTTGTTGATCACGATGGCGTGCGCATCCATGTGCAGCACCATGGATCGCATATAGTCGATCTGCGCCTCGCTCAGCGGCTCGCGCGGGCGCTCGGTCGGGCGGCTGGCGGCCGGCACCGGCAGTTCGTCAGGCCAGGTCAGGCTTTGCCCGGCGGCGACCCGGTCGCCGGGGCCG
>NZ_WNJP01000265.1 GCF_009733735.1 Sandarakinorhabdus oryzae
CCGCGCCCGCCAGGTGCTGGGCGACGTGCCGGCGGCCAAGACGGCGCGCGACCAGGCGCTGGCCGCCTTCGCCGGCGATGCCGCGGCGCAAGGCCGGATCAAGGCTGCGGCAGCGGAGATGGGGCTGTAGCCGGCCACAGGTCGAAGCCGCTGTTGCGCTGCGCCTGCGAGCCCCGCCACATCATCGCGTCGAACAGGCGATCGCTCAGCAGGCTGCGCAGGAGCAGCAGCGGCCGGGCACCGGCACCGGTGGCATAGCGGGTGCGGGGGTGCCGCGCCGTCAGCGCCTGCTCGATAGCGCGGGCGATCACGTCCGGATCGGACAGCCAGCCCGCCGCCTGCGTGTTGTCCAGCATGCCGGCATGGCGCCGCGCCCAGGGCGCATAGACCCCGGTTCCCGAGCTGGCGAGCAGGCTGTCGCGGGCGATGCCGCCCCATTCGGTGCGGATGCCGCCCGGCTGCACCACGCACACATCGATGCCGAAGGGCTTCAGCTCCATGCGCAAACAGTCGCTGAAGCCTTCCAGCGCGAACTTGGTGGCGTGATACCAGGCGCCGAACGGTTCGTGGATGCGGCCGCCAACCGACGAGATGTTGACGATGCGCGGCCGTTCGGCCCGCCGCAATTGCGGCAGCGCCAGCTGGATCAGTCGCGCCGCGCCGAACAGATTGACCTCGAACTGGCGGCGGGCCTCGGCCAAGGGCACATCTTCCACCGCACCATAGCTGCCATAGCCGGCATTGTTGACGATGGCCGACACGCCACCATCGCTGGCCAGGTCGTCAACGGCAGCGCAGATCGAGGCATCGTCGGTGAGATCGAGGGGCAGCGGGTGGACATTGGCGCGCTCAAGTGCGGCCAGCCGGTCCAGCCGGCGTGCGGCGGCGTATACAGTCCAGCCTCGGGCTGCCATCCGGCGGACGCTGGCGGCGCCGATGCCCGACGAGGCACCGGTGATCAACACGGCATTGCGGGTCATCCAACTCTCCTTGCTTGTGAATGACGACTCCGATAACTATGGAGCATGGTCCATGGTCAACAGTCTTTTCGCCCGCTGCTGATTTCGGAATTTGCCCGTGTCACCGGACTGAGCACCGATACCATCCGCTATTATGTGCGCCGCGATCTGCTGCGGCCGCAGCTGGGCGCCAAGGGCGGGCGCAATCCCTATCAGCTGTTCAGCGAAGCCGATGTGCGCACCGCCGAGCTGATCCGCCTGGGCCAGGCGCTGGGCTTGTCGCTGGCCGAGATTGGCGCGTTGCTGAAGGAGGAGCAGGCCGGCCAGATCGACGATGAGCGCAGTCTGTCCATCCTGCGCGAGCATCGCCACCGTCTTGCCACGAAGGCGGCTGAGTTGCAGCGGCTGGTCGCCTATCTCGATGCCAAGATCGCCTGGGTGGCCGGCGGCAGCCGCGGCCCGGTGCCGGCCATGGCGGATTTCGCGGCCAGCACTAGCCCGTCAGCAATTCCGCCAGCAGCGGGTTGGGAAAGCGCCGGCGCTGGGTGATGGCGTGGAATTCCTCGGTGAGGCCGGGGATGGTGAAGACTTCGACCAGCGTGCCGGCGGCGAGTTCGTCCTTCACCACGATTGGCGGCACCAGGGTGAGCGCGTCGGACGAGCGGGCGAGCAGGCGCAGCATCGCCATGTCGTCCACTTCGGCGAGGATGATCGGCTGGATGCCGGCCTGGTCGAGCAGTTGGTCGAACCCGGTGCGGATATCGAGGCCGCGGGCCGGCAGCAGCACCGGCAGCTTGGCGAGATCATGCGGGAAGTGAAGCGGGCAATGCAGGAGCCCGGGCGGGCCGACCAGGCCCACCGGTTGCTGGGCGATGCGCCGCGACACAAGGTCGGACGCGATGGCCCCGCCCAGAGCCTTGGGGGGCTGGTTGGCCAGCACCACGTCCAGCTCATGCGCTTCCAGCTGGGCCAACAGATCCTTCAACGTGCCGGAGACCATGATCAGCTCGACATCGCGGCGGCCGATCAGCGGCGCGATGAACTCGGCCTGGAAATTGCGCGACAGCGTGGGCAGCGCGCCGATTCGCAGTATCTGCTGATCAAGCCGCACCCGCCCGGCCAGGGTTGATTGCAACGCCTCGCCCGCGGCAAACACCGTGTCGGCATAATCCAGCGCGATCTTGCCAGCTTCGGTGAGGGTCATGCGGCGCGGGCCGCGGTCGAACAGCGCGTGGCCCAGCGATTCCTCCAAGGATTTCAACTGCACCGACAATGCCGATTGCGACAGGTTCAACTGTTCGGCGGCGCGGGTCAGGCTGCCGGCGTGGGCGACAGCATGGAAATAGCGCAAGTGGTTGTAATTGAGCGCCGGCATTGCATCACTTTCATGAAAACGAACGGTATCCTCCAATATATCTATTTTACCTGAAGCGTTCCAGCCTCTAGATGGCCCGTCGTTCTGCCCTTCCCGATGGAGCGACACGGATGACGACGACCCCCCTGATGTGGCTGGTGCTGGCCGGCCCGGCGGCCCTGCTGGCCCTGGCGCTGCTGCCCGCGTCGGACCCCAAGCGCCTGGCCGGCCTGGCCCGCGGTGGC
>NZ_WNJP01000266.1 GCF_009733735.1 Sandarakinorhabdus oryzae
TCCGGGCGCAGCAGCGCCGGCACGAACAGGTGCAGCGGGCCGAGGCGCACGCCGCAGCGGGTGAGCGCCTGGCGGTCAGCACGGGTGACCCCGGTCAGCTGGTCAGCCACCGCGTCGCGGGCCAGCACGCCCAGCCCTTCGACCAGCTGCACGATCAGGCCGCGCGCCGGGGCCGACACATCGCTGCGCAGCGCCTGCACCTTGGCCAATGGCGCCGCGACCCGGGCAATGGCGTCGGCCACGAACTGGTCCAGTCGTTCGGCAACGCGCTTGCGATCATCGGGCGCCAGGCTGGCCACGGCGCGGTCCAGCTCGATGCGCGGGCTCAGCGCGTCCCGGCCCTTGCGCAGAAGCGCCACCCGTGCGCCCTTCCACAACAGGCGTGGCGGCAGGCTGCCATCAAAATCGAGCGCGAATTCGGCGTCGGGCGCGGCGGCCAGCTGGCGGGCACGGGCTGCCAGCTCGCGCACCAGGTGGCGCTCAGCCGCGGCCAACAACAGCCGCTGCTCACCGGCGCGGGCGGCAGCATCAGCGGTGAAGCGGAAACCGTCGAGTCGGCCGATCACTTCGCCATCAACGGCGACGCCGCCATCGGCATCGATCAGCACTGGCGCCGAAAGCCCACGCGCCTTCAGATCCTTCAGCAGCACCGCCGTGCGGCGATCGACAAAGCGCTGGGTGAGGGCGCCGTGCAGCGCGTCCGACAAGCGGTCTTCCAGTGCCCGGGTGCGCTCTGCCCAGTTGAAAGGATTGTCGAGCCAGTCGGGCCGATGGGCGATATAGGTCCAGGTGCGCGCCGCGGCGATGCGATCGGCGATGGCCTCGACGTCGCCGGTGACGCGATCGAGGTGGGCAATCTCCGCGGCAATCCAGGCATCCGGCAAATGGCCACGACCCTCGGTTAAATGGCGGAACACCCGGCCAACCAGACGCGTGTGGGCTTCGGCACCGGTCTTGCGGTAATCGGGCAGGCTGCACGCCTGCCACAGCCGGAACAGCCCCTTTTCGCCCAACATGCGGGCATTGGCGCGCTCCATCACCCACGGCTCGCCGGCCAGGCGCTTGAGCACGGCGAGATCGATGGCATCATCAGAGCGCACCAACTCGGCACGCGGCGTGCGGGCATCCATGGTCGCCACCAACCGCGGCAGGCTGGAAAAATCGAGATCGCTATTGCGCCAGACCAGGTGGCTCAGCGGTTCGAAGCGATGCTCCTCCAGCCCCTCGATCTCTTCGGGTGTGAAGCTGCAATTGGCCTCGCTGCCCAACTGCACCGTGCCAAACGTGCCGTCGCGCTGGTGGCGCCCGGCGCGGCCGGCGATCTGGGCCATTTCCGCCAGGGTGAGCCGGCGCTGCCGCTTGCCATCAAACTTGCCGAGCGCGGCGAAGGCAACATGGGCGATATCCATGTTAAGCCCCATGCCGATGGCATCAGTGGCGACGAGATAATCGACTTCGCCCGACTGGTACATCGCCACCTGGGCGTTGCGGGTGCGCGGGGACAGCGAGCCCATCACTACCGCTGCACCGCCCTTCTGCCGGCGCAGCATCTCGGCAATGGCATAGACTTCCGCCGCGGTGAACGCGACGATGGCGGTGCGGCGCGGCAGGCGCGACAGCTTCTTCGGCCCGGCATAGGCCAGCGTCGAGAAGCGCGGCCGTGTGATGATCTCGGCCTCCGGGATCAGCTTGCGGATCAGTGGCCGCAGCGTTTCCGAGCCCAGGATCATGGTTTCGGCATAGCCGCGCGCCCGCAAGAGGCGATCGGTAAAGACATGGCCGCGTTCAGGATCGGCGCCCATCTGGCCTTCATCGATGGCGATGAAGGCGACTTCGCGATCCAACGGCATGGATTCAACCGTGCACAGGAACCAGCGCGCGCCGGGAGGCACGATCTTTTCCTCGCCTGTGATCAGCGCAACCGAAGCCGCGCCCTTGGCCGCCACAACCTTTTCATAGACTTCACGGGCCAGCAGACGCAGCGGAAAGCCGATGATGCCGCTGGCATGACCGCACAGCCGCTCGACCGCGAGATGGGTCTTGCCGGTATTGGTGGGGCCGAGCACGGCGGTAACGCGGCTGTTGCCGGTCGCGGGGGACGAGGGGGCGAAGCGGCTCACCCCGGCAACGTGGCTCGTGGCAAGCGTGGCGACAAGGCCCTGTGGCAATCAGGCAGACAGGCCATGTTCGCGGCCCGTTCGTGGCGATGATGCCACTTCACACTGATGTACAGCCAACGCGGTTGTCCATGCACGGCAAGGTGACACGGCTGATTCCGCGACGCAAGTGACCGTATGATGACGGCGGTTCATCGCCATTGACTTGTCCACCGATTGTTGCGCGATTGACACGGCGACTCGGTGCAGGCACAGATTCACTTGTGTTAAAACGCCAAGCCATTTGGTCGTGAACCGTTTGTAAACAGAGTGTTGCAAGCGGATTTGGGGGTCAGATTGTACCAACCGGGTTTTCAGCCTGCGGCCGGGGGCAGCATCGCGCTGCCGGGGCCGCTGTCGGCGCCCGGGGCCGGCCTGGCCCGCGCCG
>NZ_WNJP01000267.1 GCF_009733735.1 Sandarakinorhabdus oryzae
CAGCCGTTCGGCGGCGGTGCGATCAAGGCCATCGACGGCGAGCACCAGCCCGGCGGTGCCATCGGGTTTCACCACCAGCCCGGCGGCGCGGCCGGTGCTGGCCACGCTGCCGCCGCCGGCCGGATCGGCCACGCTGGCCAGGGCGGTCATCACATCGTCTTTCACGGCCATTGGCCCATTCTTCCTTGCAGTCGTGGCCATTACCGCCGACAAATGTCGCTGCGGTGCCGCATGCACTCGCAATCCCTGTTCGGGGTTCGTATATAGTGGTTTCAACCAGTCTGATAAGGTCTCAACCAGTCCATGCCGTGGCAGAACAATGGTGAAGGTGGCGGCAATGGTCCGTGGAACGCCGAGGGGGATGAACCCGCGGCCGACACGCCCGCCAGGAAGCCCGAGAACCGCCCCGTCAATCCGTGGGGTGAAGGCCCGCCGCGGCGCCCGATGGGCAAGCCCGGACCGGGGCGTGGCGGCGAATTCGATGATCTGATCCGGCGCAGCCAGGAACGGCTGAAGAGCCAGTTTGGCGGCGGTTCCGGCGGCGGCGATGGCGGCTTTGATCTGGGTGACGGGCGCTGGCTGCTGTGGGCCGGCGGTGCCATCCTGGCGGCGTGGGTCGTGCTTTCCAGCTATTATTCGGTGGACGCGCAGTCAGCCGCCGTGGTGCAGCGCTTTGGCCGCTATGTCGAAACCACCGGTCCGGGCGTGCACCTGAAGCTGCCGTGGCCGATCGACAGCGTCGAACTGCGCAAGGTGGAGCAGATCAACATCATCGACATCTCGTCGAGCGAAGGCGCCAACGAGAATCTGATGCTGACCGGCGACCAGAATATCATCAACCTCGCCTATACGGTGCGGTGGAAGATCCGGAATCCCGAGAATTATCTCTATGAACTCGCCGATCCGGAAAAGACCGTGCGCGAAGTGGCGGAAAGCGCGATGCGCGCCGAGATCAGCCGCGCCTCGCTGAACGACGCGCTCGGGCCGCAGCGCGCGCAGATCGCCGACCAGGTGCGCGAACGCATGCAGGAACTGCTCGATAGCTATCACAGCGGCGTTGACGTGCGCGGCGTCGACATCAAGCAGGCTGATCCGCCCGCCGCCGTCGATGATGCCTTCAAGGATGTGTCTGCGGCGCAGCAGGATGCGCAGCAATATCTCAATCGCGCCCGCACCTATGCCCAGGCGCTGGTGGCCAAGGCGCAGGGCGATGCGGCGGCGTTTGACGCGGTCTATGCGCAATATCGCCTGGCGCCGGAAGTGACGCGCAAGCGCATGTATCTGGAAACCATGGAGCGCGTGTTGTCGAAGGTGGAAAAGACCGTGGTCGATGCCCCCGGCGTCGCCCCCTATCTGCCCTTGCCGGAAGTGCGGCGGCGCGGCGCAGTCGCCCCGGCCGAACCGGCTGCGGCGCAGCGGTAAGGGAAAGGATCAGCATCATGGCCACCCTCACCCGCAATCCCGCCCTGCTCGCCGGCGTCGGCTTTGCCGCCGTCGTGCTGGCGATGAGCAGTTTCTACACCGTGCCGGAAACCAAGCAGGCCGTCGTGCTGCGCCTGGGCAAGCCGGAGCGCATCGTCAACGAATATGATCCCAAGGCGCGCTTTGGCGAAACCGGCGCCGGCCTGACCGTGAAGGTGCCGTTCATCGAGGACGTCAAGTTCGTCGACAAGCGCATCATGGATCTCGACATGGATGCGCAGACGGTGCTTTCGACCGACCAGCTGCGGCTGGTGGTGGATGCCTTCGCGCGGTTCCGCATCGTCAACCCGCAGCGCATGGTGGAAACCGTGGGCACGGAACAGAACGCCGCCGACGCGCTGAAGCGGATCCTGGCGTCCAAACTGCGCAACGAACTGGGCAAGCAGCCGTTTGCCGCGCTGCTTTCCCCGGAACGCGGCCAGCTGATGGATGATATCCAGTCCACGGTGAACAGCCAGGCCAAGCAATATGGCGCCGAGATCGTGGACGTGCGCATCAAGCGCGCCGATCTGCCATCGGGCACACCGCTCGATTCGGCCTATCTGCGCATGCGTTCGGCCCGCCAGCAGGAGGCCGCCACCATCCGCGCCCAGGGCAACAAGCAGGCGCAATTGGTGCAGGCCGAAGCCGATGCCAGCGCCGCCCGCATCTATGCCGACAGTTTCGGCAAGGATCCGGAATTCTATGCCTTCTACCGCGCCATGCAGGCCTATCGCACGACGTTCGAGGATGGCACCGCCACGGTCGTGCTGGGGCCGAACAATGAATTCCTGCGCGAATTCGAAGGCCGGAAGGGCAACCGCTAAGGATCCGATGCGCTTCGGCTTCGTTCATGCACGGTTAGGCGTGTTGCTTGCATAGACCAGACGGGCTCATCAGCAACCGCATTGCAACCAGAAAGACACTCATGCCGTCAAAGATCGTTCGTAACCTGATCCCCGCTGCCGTGCTGGTCACTGGTCTGGCCGCCATCGCGGTCGCCCAGGCCCCCGCGCCGCAGCCGGCGCAGAATGCCGTCGCCCCGGCCGTGGCGATCATGCCGCCCGGCGGCGCGCCGC
>NZ_WNJP01000268.1 GCF_009733735.1 Sandarakinorhabdus oryzae
AGCGGGCTGATATCGACGCCGCTGCGCGCCACCACCGTCACCGGCGCCAGCGGCGGCGGCTGCCCGCTCCAGTCCGGCGCCAGCTGCACCGGGCTGCTGGCATCGCCGGCCGTCGCTGCACCCAACTGATAGGCGAAACGATCCATGTTGAGGTTGAGCCCGGCCGATGCGCCCAGTTCGAACAGCCGCACCGGCAGGCCATCGCAGGCCGCCACCGCCGCCATCACGCCGGGAAACAGCACCCCGGCCCGCGCCACCTCGTTGGTTTGCGGCGGGCTGTCGAGAAAGTCATGCACGGCGCGGTCCAGCGCCGGATCGGCCAGCGTGGTGCGGATGGCGGCTGCCAATGTGGCGACATCGGGCAGCGCGGCCGGCGGATAGAGCGGCTGCAGGGCCGGTGCCCGCCCTGCCCGCACCAGCAGGTTGAACGCACCGGTGACGCGCATCATCAGCGCATCGGCCATCGGCTCGCCCGGCCAGGACGCGATGCGCCGCCCGGTGGCGCTGCTGTCGTCGAGTGCGCTGATCGCCGCCTCGCAGACCAGACCGGTCAAGGGCGCGGCAAACAGCCGACAGAACGCGGCCTGGCGGGCAAAGGCCGCGGCAACCGCGCCTTCGAGCATCGTCGCTCAATCCTCCGGCGCGATGGTGACGGTCAGGCCGTCAAGCGCCGGCGTGAACGGGATCTGGCACGACAGCCGGCTGTTGGGCCGGTTGTTGTCCGACGAATCGAGCAGGTCGGCTTCATCGGCGCCCGCCGGGCCGGTGCGTACCATATCACCTTCGGCCACGTGCACGTGGCAGGTGGCGCAGGAACAGCAGCCGCCGCATAGCGCGAGCAGTTCGGAAATGCCGGCATCCTTGATGATTTCCATGACGCTCATGCCGGGGTTTGCCGGCAACACATGGCTTTGTCCGTCGCGGGTGATCACGGTGATGCTGGCCATCTTGTCCTCTGCGTTGCAAGTGAAGTCATCCGCCCTGTAGCGGCGCGCTGCACGCCGCGCTAGGGGAGGACGACGAGGGAGGACAAGATGCGCGTTGCCCACCAATTTGCCCCGCCGATGTCGGCCCTGCTGGCCGGCCTGCCCGGCATCACGTCGGCCACCCATATCCCGCAGGACAACGACCGTTGGGCGCTGCCCATCGATGTCGATGTGCTGTTCGTGCTCCACGGTGAAGGCGAGACCCGGGCACTCGCTGCGGAGGCTCCGCGTCCGCAAGGCTGGCCTGGCCAGGTCAAGCTGGTGCAGCTGGCCAGTTCGGGTGCCGATGATTACCCGCCGTGGATCTGGGAGGCGCCGGCCGTCGCCAGCGCATCGGGCACCACCGCCATCCCGATTGCCGAGTATGCCATGGCGGTGATGCTCGCCCACACCAAGCGGCTTGCCGAAATCACTCTGAAGGCTGGCGATGTCTGGCCGGAACGCGATGCCATGATGGGCCGACCGCTGGGCACATTGAATGGCCGCACGCTGGGCCTGGTGGGCCTGGGCAATATCGCCCGCCAGGTCGGCCGCTATGCCAATGCCTTCAACATGAAGATCATCGCCGCCCGCGCGTCCGCTGCGCCATCACCCGATCCGTGGATATCGACCGCGCCGATCGACGAGGTCGTGGCCCAGGCCGATCACCTGGTGCTGGCTGCCCCGATCACGCCGGCGACGCAGCATCTGCTGAACGCCGAACGGCTGGCCAGGATGAAGAGCGATGCGCACATCATCAATGTCGGCCGCGGCGGCCTGATCGATCAGGACGCGCTGCTGGCGCAGTTGGACAAGGGCCGGCTGTGGGCCAGCCTGGACGTCACCGATCCGGAACCGCTGCCGGCCGGCCATCCGCTGATCGGCCACCCGCGCGCCCGCATCACCCCGCATCTGTCGTGGAGCAATCCCGACATCAACCGCGCCATCATGGAACGGCTGGTGCAGAATATCGGCCGCCTCACCGCCGGGCAGGCGCTGCTCGGTCAGATCAAGTGATCAGAAGGGCAGGATCTTGCCCTTCTTGGAGAATTTCAGATAGCCGCCGTTGAGGCCAAGCCGCCAGCCAACGCCCAGCTTGATCGGCACGATCACCACATTGCCGCGCTGCAGATAATTGGCGGTGAAGCCGCCGATCAGATAGGCCTTGCCCTCCGCCGCCGGGTAGCGGTGGAACAGATCCTCGGTGTCGTTGAGGTTGTAGACCAGCGCGAACACCTTGGAGCCATCGCCGCCGATGTCGAAACCCACACTCGGCCCGGTCCAGTGGACTTTTCGGTCGCCTTCCACCTTGTGATACAGCGTGCCCGAACCATAGCGCAGGCCAACGATGATGGCGCCGCCGGCTTCCTTGCCGACGATATAGGCGTTGGGCTGGCCGCGATCCTTGAAGGTCTTGCGGACAATGTCGGCCAGGCCTTCGGCACCCTTGCCGAACACGCCTTCGGCCGCCCCCAGCACGTCTTCCTCGGCATAGGTGGTGGCCGGCTCTGGCGGTGGCGGCGCCGGCGTGGCGGCGGCGGGCGCCTGGGCAGGCGGCGGCG
>NZ_WNJP01000269.1 GCF_009733735.1 Sandarakinorhabdus oryzae
ACCACGTGCGCCCCCATGTGCGCCGCCAGCTGCACGGCCGCCCGGCCCATGCCGCCGCCAGCACCTGTCACCAGCACGCGCTCGCCAGGCTGCAGCCGGCCGCGCTCCACCAGCCCGACCCAGGCGGTGAGCGCGCCGACGGTGAAGGCGGCGGCTTCGGCCAGGCTCAGCCCATCAGGCACGGCCCGCAGCCCGCGTGCTGGCAGCGTGATGCGCTCCGCCATCAGGCCGCTGCGCGCGCCCAGCATCACCGCCTTGCCCACCCAGTCTTCCGCGCCGGCACCGGCTGCGATCACCGTGCCGCTGCCCTCGGTGCCGGGGATGAAGGGCAGCTCCGGCTTGTACTGGTATCCGCCTTGCAGCATCAGATAATCGGGGAAGTTGAGGCTGGCATGGCTCACCGCCACCAGCACCTCGCCGGGGCCAGGGGCCGGCGGTTCCGGCCAGTCGCCGTGCAGGGCAAGCCCCGACAGATCGGGCGAGAGCCTGGAACAGACGGCAGCGCGCATCTTCAGGCCCTGAACTGCGGCGGGCGCCGCTCCACGAACGCGGCGGCGCCTTCGGCGAAATCCGCGCCCCCAAACGCCGCCGCAAAGATGGCCAGCGTCTCCGCGTCGTCCAGCGTCTGCCCGTCCAGCACGCGGCGCACGAAGCCCTTGGCGGCACGCGTCGAGTGGCGGGATGCGGCGACGATGGCATCCTTGATGCACGACGGCCCACCGGCCAGCAGCTCCACCAGGCCGATGCGGTGCGCCTCGTCGGCATCGAGCAGTGCCCCGGAAAACAGCAGGCGCTTGGCCTGCCCCGGCCCGACCAGATCGACCAGCAGTCTCACATCGTGGAGCGGATAGACGATGCCCAGTTTCGCCGGCGTGATGCCGAAGCGCGCCGACGCCGTCGCGATGCGGATATCGCAGGCCAGTGCCAACCCACAGCCGCCGCCAACGGCATCCCCCTCCACATAGGCGATGGTGGGCAGTGGAAAGCGCGACAATTCATGCTGGGCGCGGTTGATCGCGGCCTGGTTGGCGGCCAGCCACTCGGCATCATCCTTGTTGGCGAGCAGTTCGGCGATATCAGCGCCCGCGCAGAAGGCCCCGCCCGGATGCGCCGCCTGTACCAGCAGCAGGCGCAGATCGGGCAAGGCCGCCGCCTCGGCCAGCAGGTGCGGCAGCGCCTGCCACATCGCCAGCGTGAAGGCGTTGCGCTTGTCCGCGCGGTCGATCAGCAGCCGCGTGATCGGCCCATCGCTTTCAAGGCGCAGGCTCATGGCGTGTCTCCTTCCAGGGCGGGTACCGGGCCGGGCGCATAGGTCTCTCCGGCAAAGCGGATCGCTGGTGCGATGTGGATGCCGTTCAGCAGCCCGCGTTCGGCGATGTGGGGCTGGGCAAAGGCTTCGGCGAAATCCAGCACCGGGGCATAGGCGACATCGAGGCCGGCCATGAAAGCGTCCCATGCATCGCGACTGCGGGTCAGGAACGTTTCGCGCAGGAAGGCGATCAACGGGGCCTGTGCTTCCCCAGCCTCGGCTTCAGCCAGCGCGATCAGATCAGGCCGCCCCAGTGCCGTCAGCAGCGCGCGGGCGAATTTGATCTCGCGCCCGCCCAGCACGACATGGCGGCCGTCGGCGCATTCATAGACATTGTAGAACCCCGCCCCGCCCAGCGAGCGCTGGTTGTCGGTGCGCGGGCTCGGTCCGCCGGCCAGCGCGCTGCCGGCGATATGCGCGCTCCACGGCAACAGGCTGTCGAACATGGCGATGTCGATATGGTCGCCCAGCCCCGTCTTCTCGCGCCCGATCAGCGCCATCAGCACCGCCGAAAGCCCGGTCAGCCCGGCCGCCACATCGGCCGCCGCCACGCCGGGCACCACCGGCGGGGCGCCGTTCACGCTGAGAAACCCGGCCAGCGCCTGCACCGCCATGTCGTGCGCCGGGTGCTGGGAGAGCGCGCCGGTCTGGCCAAAGGCCGAAATCGAGCAATAAACGATGCGCGGGTTCAGCGCCTGCACCGCCGCCCAGTCAAAGCCCAGGCGCGCCATCACGCCGGGGCGGAAGCCTTCCACGAACACATCGGCACCGCGGATCAGATCGGCTAGCGCCGACGTGCCGGCTTCGCTCTTCAGATCGAGCACCACGCTGGCCTTGCCGCGATTGAGATTGGCAAACCAGATGCTCTCGCCATTCGCGAACGGCCCCTGGCTGCGCGCCGGATCGCCGACGGCAGGCTCTACCTTGATCACCTCGGCGCCCTGATCAGCCATCATCACGGTCAGCATCGGGCCGGGCAGGAACTGCGTGAGATCGATGACGCGGATGCCAGAAAGCTTGCCCATGCCGCAGTCCACCCCGGCGCGCGCCGCGCGTCAACCTGCGACAGTGGCAGGCTCAGGCCAGTGCGGCGGCAATCGCCCGGTTGGTCTCGCGCGCGGCATCCAGCGGCGCCAGGTGGCCGCCGCCGCGAATGAGGCCGGTCGCCAGCCCCGCCTGACCCAGC
>NZ_WNJP01000027.1 GCF_009733735.1 Sandarakinorhabdus oryzae
TTATGGCGATGCCGGCGGCGCCTGGGTGGACGAAGGCGCCCCGCGCCAGGGCCGCCGCGCCGGCCGCAACCTGGCCGACGAGCAATGGGAAGCGCTGCACCCCCAGGCCCGCGTGTTCCGCCTGCCCGGCATCTATGGCCCCGGCCGCTCCGCGCTTGATCGGCTGCGCGCCGGGCCGGTCGCGCGCATCGATCTGCCCGGCCATGTGTTCAGCCGCATCCATGTCGACGATATCGCCGGCGCCGTGCTGGCCAGCATGCAGGGCGGCCCGGCCGGTATCTTCAACATCGCCGATGATCTGCCGGCGCCGGGCGAGGCCGTCACCGCGGCCGCGGCGCGCCTGCTGGGGCAGGAGCCATCGCCGCTGATCCCGCTCGATCAGGCCAATCTGTCGCCGATGGGCCGCGCCTTTTATGCCGAATGCCGCAGGGTGGCCAATGGCCGCATGAAAAGGCAGCTTGGCTATTGCTTGAAACACCCCGATTATCACGTCGGCCTGCGGGCCTGCCTTGAGGAGATGCAGCGATGAAGTTCGGCACCGGCCAATCGGTCACCCGCGTCGAGGACGCCCGTCTCTTGACCGGCCACGGCCGCTACACCGACGATCTGTCGCGCCCCGGCATGCTCTATGGCGTCACCCTGCGTTCCCCGCACGCCCATGCCGAGATCAAGGACATTGACGTGTCGGCAGCGCTCGCCGTGCCGGGCGTGGTCGCTGTCTATACTCACAAGGATATCGAATCCTACGGCCCCATCCCCTGCCTGGTGCCGCTGTCGGGCGAGGTGAAGACACCGCGCGTGCTGCTTGCTGGCGACCGGGTGCGCTTCGTGGGTGACGGGGTCGCCTTCGTCGTTGCCGACAGCCGTGAAGCGGCCCGGGCCGGCGCCGAGGCCATTTACGTGGACTATGAGGAACTGCCCGCCGTCGCCAGCATCGAGGCGGCGCTGGCCCCCGGTGCGTCGCTGATCTGGCCGGAAGCCAAGTCCAACAGCCTGTTCGACTGGCAGGTCGGCAACCCAGCCGGCGTGGAAGAGGCCGTTGCCGGGGCCGCCCATGTGACGCGGCTGAAGATCATCCAGAACCGCATCGCCCCCACCTCGATGGAGGTGCGCGCGGCGCTGGGCGAGTATAGCGAGGGCGAAGGCTTCACGCTGACCACCGGCAGCCAGGGGGTCGCCTCCATGCGCCGCGAGCTGGCCAAGGCCATATTGGGCGTGCCCGTGGAACAGGTGCGCGTCGTCACCCACGATGTTGGTGGCGGCTTCGGCATGAAGAGCTTCATCTACCCCGAATATGCGCTGTGCCTGCACGCCGCCCGCCACCTGCGCCGCCCGGTGAAGTGGACCGGCGAGCGCAGCGACGCCTTCCAGACCGATACCCACGGCCGCGCCATGGAAAGCGAAGCGGCGCTGGCGCTGGACAAGGACGGCCGAATTCTGGCGCTGAAGGTCGAAACCTGGTCCGATCTCGGCGCCTATCAGGCCCAGTTCGGCCCGGCGATCCAGACCATGGCCGGTGGCCGCATCATGGGCGGCGTCTATCGCATCCCGGCCATCCACAACCTCGTGCACGGGGTGGTCACCAACACAACGCCGGTTGATGCCTATCGCGGCGCCGGCCGGCCGGAATCGGCCTATATCATGGAGCGGCTGATCGAGGCCGCCGCCCGCGAGATCGGCGTGCCCGTGGACGAGATGCGCGCCCGCAACCTCTTGCTGCCGTCCGAACTGCCGCATGAGAACGGCCTCGGCCTCACCTTCGACATCGGCAATTTCCCGGCGGTGCTGGAACGCGCCAAGCAGGTTGCCGATTGGGCCGGCTTTGCAGGCCGCAAGGCGGAAGCCGCCAAGCGCGGCAAGCGGCTCGGCCGCGGCATGGCCTATTATGTCGAGATCGCCGGCGGTGGCGGCACGGAAGAACATGCCGATGTCCGCGTGGCGGCCAATGGTCATATTGAAATGGCGGTGGGCACCCAATCCAACGGCCAGGGCCATGAAACCGTCTATGCCCAGGTGCTCAGCGCCCGGTTGGGCGTGCCGATGGAGCAGATTTCCATCGTGCAGGGCGATTCGACCCGCATGGAAGTGGGCGGCGGCACCGGCGGTTCGCGCTCGATGGCGTTTGGCGGCGGCGCCGTGCTGGCGAGCGCCGACGACATGATCGCGCGCGGCACGGCCCTGGCGGCCGCCGATCTGGGCAGCGATGTCGATTATGGTGATGGCCTGTTCAAGGCGCGCGGCAGCAACGCGACGCTGAGCTGGGCCGAACTCGCCAGCCGCCACCCCGGCGCGCTCGATGGCCGCAGCCGCTATACCACCAAGGAAAACAAGCCCGCCCCCACCTTCCCCAACGGCTGCCACATCGCCGAGGTGGAGCTGGACCCCGACACCGGCATGATCGCCGTCACCCGGTACAGCCTGGTCGATGATTTCGGCGTGCTGGTGAACCCGATGCTGGTCGAAGGCCAGATTCACGGCGGCATTGCCCAGGGCCTGGGCCAGGCCGTGCTGGAAAATATCGTCTATGATGACGCCGGCCAGCTGATCACCGGCAGCCTGATGGACTATGGCATCCCACGCGCCGACGTGATGCCGCCAGCCGTCGCCTTCGAAACGCTGAACACCCCGTCGCCCACTAATCCTCTGGGCGTGAAGGGCTGCGGCGAGGCCGGCACCATCGGCGCCATGCCGTCGGTGATCAACGCCATCATCGATGCGCTGGATGGCCAACAGGTCGAGATGCCGGCGACGCCCGAGAAACTGTGGCGGCTGGCGCAGGGCCTGAAGCAGGCGGCGTGACACAAGCCAAGCGCTCTCCCATTTGGGGAGAGGGGCTAAATTGAGGAAGGCCGCCGCCCCTGCCCGGAACGACGGCCTTCCGTTGGTTGATCGGCCCGGCGTCACCCCCCGGAGGATGGGTGGGAGACGGGGGGTGCAGTCCGGTCGACAACCAACTCCTCAAACGGGGGGAACACGGGTTCGATTTCAGGTCATGAAATTGATCAGGATCGCCCATGCCACCATCAGCAGCGGCACGGTCATCACCTGGGCGAAGGCAGCGCGGCCAGACATGTATCCGCTGGCCGTTTCAATACCCCACGCACCGCGGCGTGGCGTGACATCCTTTTTCGGGCCCGACGCCTGCTGCATGATCAAGGGCAACCCGTAATAGGCCACCAGCACCAGACCGAACACCACGAAGATCAAAGCAAGCCCTGTGCCGGCCCGGAACGCAATATACATCATGGCAAGGTAGGCCGCACCGCACAGCACCAGCTGGCCTAACAGCTTGTTTGGCAAGTCGAAATCCAGCCGCCTTACAGCTTGTTCAGGTGGGGCGGCGCCCCCTTTCGGCCCGTCGGTGGCCACCCCATGCTCGTCGCGGAATTCCAGCTTCATCATCTGTCTCCCTGCACTGCGCCCGGCATCGGGCGGCAGGCAGAGAGTGGCATCACCGCGACTGGCGGCGCCTTGATCCGGATCAATGCGCCAGCAGAATCGGCACCGGCGCGTCCAGCAGCAGGCCGCGCGTCACCCCGCCGAACAGCATCTGGCGCATGCGGCTGTGGCCATAGGCGCCCTGCACGATCCAGGCGGCCTGCCGTTCCGCCGCCACGCTGCGGATCACCTGTTCGACACTGGCGCTGCCCTGCCCGCGTTCCACCACGTCTGCATTGACGCCATGGCGCGACAGATAGGCCGCCGCAGCGCGGCCAGTGAAGGGCGAATCCTTCTCCTCCACCGTCAGCAGCGTCACCGCCTCGCTCAGCGCCAGCATCGGCAGCGCGGCGCGCAGGGCAGTGGCGGCTTCCTGGCTGCCATCCCAGCCGATCAGCGCCGGGCCGCAGACATTGAGACCGCGGGCCGCCTGCGGCACCGCCAGCACCGGCGCCGGCGCCCGCACCGCGACATCGCCGGTGATGCCCAGTTGCATGCCGGCCAGCCGCGCGAACGGCCCGGCGCTCATCACCACCACGTCGGCCAGGCGGGCATATTCAACCAAGCGGTCGCTGGCATCGCCATCGGCGGCGTGCCATTCCCAGCTGACGCCCTCCGTCGCCAGCCGCGCCTCCACTGCCCGGCGCTCGTCGTGGCGGCGGGCCTCGACCGCGTCGATCAGGGTGGTGACCGGAAACGCCCCCATTGCCGGATCGCCCAGCGCATAGGCGGCATAGGGCATCACCGACAGGCAGACGAGGTGGCCGCCACCGGCGCGGGCGAGATCGAAGGCGGCCGCCAACCGCGATTCCTGCCCCTCGTCGCCTTCGATATGCACAAGGATCGTCTTCATGGCGCCTGTCTCCCTTCAGATCACGGCTTCGGCGGCTTCGGCCAGCGCATCGGGATCGTGGATCGCGATGCGGCGGCCGCCGGGCAGGCCGATCACCCCGGCGTGTTTCAGCTTGCCGATTTGCCGGCTCACCGTTTCGATGGTCAGGCCCAGCAGGTCGGCGATCTCGCCGCGGCTCAGCGGCAGTTCGATGATCAGCATCGTTTCGCCATCATCGTCACCCTGGCGATGGGCGGTTTCGAGCAGGAAGCCGGCGACGCGGGCCTGCGCGGTCGCGCGCGCCAGCCGGCTGATGCGGCCGCGCACATCGCCCAGCGCGGTGAAGGTCCTGCGCAGCAACTGGCGCTCCATCATCGGGTGGTCTGCCAGCGCGCGCTCCATGATGGCCTGCGGGAATTGGCAGAGGCTGACCGGCGTGAGCGCCACGATATCGTGCTGCGCCGGCGGCGCCGCGTCGCCCATGAACGGCGTGCCGATGAAATCGCCGGGCCACAACAGACCGATGATCATTTCCTGCCCGGCCGGGCTGATCTGGCTGATCTTCAACAGGCCGCTCTGGATATTGGCGCAGATCGGCGCCGGATCGCCGGCCCGCACCAGGGTTTCGCCGCGCGCCAGGCTGCGCTGCACGCCGCAGCGCGCCAGCGGCTCCAGCTGGCTGTCGGTCAAGGCCGCGCACAAGGCGGCATCACGCACCACGCATTGTCTGCAGCTTTTGCCGAACAGCATCTCCACTCTCCCGCTGCCGATATTGGACGGGGCGGGCGGCGAGGCTATCGGGGCGGTTACCTAAGGGGTTTTACGGCTGTTTCGCCTTCAGCGCGATGGCCAGGCCGGCCAGCGCCAGCGCGATGCCGGCGACGGCGGTGAGCGTCCACTGATAATCTTCCAGCACAGTCGAAAGGCCCATCGCCACCACCGGCACCACCACGCCGTTCCACGCCGCCCGCCCCGGCCCGACGGTGCGGATGAGGATATAGTAAAGGTTGAAGGCCACCGCAGACGCCGCAATGCCAAGATAGGCGAGGCCGGCCAGATAGCCTGGATTCAGCGAGATGGTCGGCGGGCCGGAGACGCTCCAGGCCACGGCGCCGTCGATCAGCGCGCCCCAGGCCATCGCCCAGGCGATGCTGGCTTCCAGCGGCATGGCGCGGCCGGTGGGCGTGGCCTGCAGCACATTGGCGATGCTGGCGGAGATGACGCCCCCGAACGCCAGCGCGAGACCCAACCCCATCTGCGCGCCGCCCGCACCCGCCAGATCGGGCGCGAACAGCAGGGCGACGCCGGCGAGGCCAATGGCGCTGCCGATGACGAAGCGGCGCGTCACCGTCTGGCCGAGGAACAGCGCCGACAGCGCCGAATTGGTGACCAGCAGAAAAGCGAAGGTGAGGCTGACCAGCCCTGAGGGCAGATATTGCTCGGATCGATAGACGAGATTGAAATTGAGCACGAACTGGCTGACCGCCACCAGCAAGGCAAAGCCATGCTGGCGCGCCGTCAGCCGCAGCGGCTTGCGCTTGACGAGGGCAAGGCCGAACATCACGGCCGCCCCCAGCGCAAAGCGCCAGGTGACGGACCAGCTCGGCGGCACTTCGCCCAACTGGGTGCGGATCACGAACCAGGTGCTGCCCCAGATCGCGGTGCAGACGATGAACGCCGTCCAGGCCAGCGGTGTGAAGCGCGGTTCGGCCGTTGCAGTGGCGGCGCTGCTGGCCATCAGGCGGCGGCGAGCGCGCGGGCCAGCGCCTCGACATGGGCGGGCGGCGTGTCCCAGCTCACCACCAGCCGCGCCTCGTTGGAGCCGGCGGCGCCCCAATCATAGAAATGGAAGCCTGCGCTGCGCAGCCGCTCCGGCTCGCCGGGCGCAAGCTGCACGAAGACCTCGTTGGCCTCGACCGGGTGGAGCAGGCGGTCCTTCGCGGCCGCTGCCAGCGCCTGCGCGCCGGCATTGGCGGCGCGGGCGTTGCGCAGCCACACGCCGTCTTCCACCATGGCGATGATCTGGGCGGCGTTGAAGCGGCCCTTGGACGGCATCTGTCCGGCACGCTTGCGGCGCCAGCGCAGCTGATCGGCCAGCGCCAGATCGAACAGCACCAGCGCTTCAGCACTGAGCCCGCCATTCTTGATGCAGCCGAAGCTGAGCGCATCGACGCCGGGCATCAGCGCGGACGGATCGCAGTTCAGCGCCGCGACGGCATTGGCAAAGCGCGCGCCATCCATGTGGACGCGCCAGCCGCGCGCGGCGGCGTGGGCGGTGAGCGCGGCGATTTCGGCCGGCGTGTAGACGGTGCCGCACTCGGTGGCCTGGGTGATCGACAGCGCCGACAATTGCACCTGGTGGACATCGCCGCGATGGCTGGCCAGGCCCGCATCGAGGCTGGCCGGTGTCAGCTTGCCGTGATCACCGGGGCAGAGCAGCAGCTTGGCGCCGCCGGTGTAGAATTCCGGCGCGCCGCATTCATCGACATGGATATGGGCTTCGTCGTGGCAGGCGACCGCACCCCACGGCGGCACCAGGCAGGCCAGCGCCAGCGCGTTGGCGGCGGTGCCGGTGCTGACCGGCAGCACCATGCACTCGCGCCCCAGCAGGCCGGTGAACAGCGCGTCGAGCCGGCGCGACCAGCTGTCGGCGTCATAGCCGGCATTCTGCGCCGGGGCGGCAGCCGACAGCGCGACCAGCACCTCCGGGCATGGGGCGGCGGCGTTGTCCGAAAGGAAATTGGCAGCAAAGCTCATGCGGATTCCGATAGGGAGCCAAGGGGTGTGCGGTCAATGCCACAGCGCCGGCCTGGCGGCTCCTCCCCGGTGTGGCAGGTCGTCACAAAGCGAAACGGCGGCCCCCGGAGGGACCGCCGTTCCTGGTTTCGGCCCTGACGGCTTCGTTCAGAAGGCGAAGTTCAGGGTGGCGCGCAGGCCATGGTCGTCGTTGTTCTTGCCGTACTGGCCGGAATAATCGAGGCTGAAGCGGGTCCGGCTCGACAGGTTGACGCCAAGGCCGGCCTGCAGCAGCAGCGCATCCGGATCGATCGCCACGGCGCGGATATTGCCATACTGGCCCACCGCCGGGATGCCGATGAACGTCGCCGCTTCGCGTGCACCCGACGTGCGCTGCCACGAGGCGCTGGCGTTGATGTCGAGCTTGCCGCCATCCACCGTCTTGGCAAAGCGCAGACCGGCGTTGAACACGTTGATGTTGTAGCTCTGCTTCGGTGCCGACAGCGCCGCCACACCGCCCGTTTCGGTCAACCCGTTCATGTCGGCCGCGACATAGCTGTTGCGGACGAACGGTTCGACGCGGGTATCGGCGCTCTTGGCCAGATCATAGGCCATTTCGCCAAACACCTGGTAGGTGGTGCCCGTGGTGCGGCCCGCCAGCGACTGGGTGAAGCCGGTGAGGGTGATGCCACGGTTGCCGTTGCTGCGCGCGCCGGCAACGCTGGCACCGGCGTTGAACACGAAGCCGGCATCCTGCTGGCGCCAGCCGGCATAGAGCGTGCCGCCGACGGTTTCGACCCGGCTGCTGCCGCCCAGATAATTGAACGTTACATCCGTGGTCGTGTAGTGGAACATGCCACCCACGGTCAGGTTGTCACGCGACCAATCGATGCCGGTGAGCACGCCATATTGTTCGGTCTTGAAGGCGGTGGCCGCACCGCTGGTGCGCGCCTTGCCCCACGAACCGGCGCCGCGCAGCCAGATGGTGAGCGAGCTGTCGCCGCTGTCGCTGCTGACCTGTTCGCCCGAGACCGAGGCCAGGCCGAGGTTCAGGCGATCCAGCGCGGTTTCGCGGAAGACGCGGTTGGTGTCGAGCACCACCCGACGTTCGGTGGCGCGCTGTTCGCCCGACATCTCGCGCAGGGTGCGCGACAGGTTGGTGCCCGCGGTGTAGATCGGGAAGAAGGCCTGCGGGTTGTAGCCCTGCGCCACCGCCCGATCGAAGGCCAGTGCGACTTCCAGCGGATTGCCGGTGAGGCCGCCGAACTGGTTGCCGATCGCCACCAGGCTGTTCGGGTTGATGCGGATGAGGGCCGTGGTCGGCGTGTAATTGACCGTCGCCGCGAACGCCGGACCGAACAGTTCGAGACCGGTGGTCGAAGCGAAGGTGCCGGTGAGCGAGGCGCCGCTGGCCACGATGAACTCCTGGCCGAACAGCGGCGGGGTGACCGACGCCACGACCAGGTTGCCGCCCAGGGTCAGCGCACCGCCCGCCGTCACCCGGTCGCTGCTGGCGCCGGCGATGTTGACGGTGAGCGTGCCATTGAGCGTCGCCGCACCCGAAACGGTGAGTGTGCCGACATTGCTGGTGCCCGCCGCGCCCGGCGCAACATTGCCGCCGGCCTGCACGTTCAGCGACGCGACCGTGCCGGTGCCGCTGATCGTGGCGCCGGAATTGACGGTGACAGCCGAAGCGACACTGCCCAGCATGTTCAGCGTGCCGGCCGAAACCAGGGTCGCGCCCGCATAGGTGCTGGCCCCCGACAGGGTGAGCACGCCGGTGCCGATCTTGGTGACGCTGCCCGGGCCGCTGATCACACCGGCAAGGGAGAAGACCGACGGCGCCGCACCGCTGTTGAAGGTGGAGGCGCCCTGCAGGCTGATGGCGTTGGCGAGGCTGAGGCCCGAGGTACCGGCGCTGAGCGTTGTGCCATCGGCCATGGTCAGCGCGCCGGTGCCGAGCGCCGTGCTGCTGCCCACGGTGATGGTGCCGGCCGTCTGCGTGGTGCCGCCGGAATAGCTGCTGGCACCATTCAGCACCAGGTTGCCGCCGCCCAGCTTGGTGATCGAGCCAGCGCCCGAGATCGCGCCATTCAACGTGAAATTGTTGGCGCCGATATCGATGGTGCCGATGCCGGCGGTGCTGATGGCATTGGCCAGCGCCAGATTGTTGGCGCCCGCGACCAGCGTGGTGCCACCGGCCATGGCCAGCGCCCCGGTGCCGAGCGCCGTGTTGGTGCCGACCTGGATGGTGCCTGCCGTCAGCGTGGTGCCGCCGGCATAGCTGTTGGCGCCATTGAGCACGAGTGTGCCGCCGCCCAGCTTGGTGAGGCTGGTGCCGCTGATGATGCCCGTGCTGGTGAGCGTGTTGGCACCCGTATCGATGCTGCCGCCACCGGTGCCGAGCACCACATTGCGCGCCGTCGTGAAGCTGGCCGTGGTGCGCAGCGTGCCGGCCGCCATGGTGATGCCGCCCGCGGCGTTGCCGAGGTTGGCATCCTGGCTGACCTCAACTGTGGTGCCGGTGATGACCGTGCCGCCGGTGTAGGTGTTGATGCCCGTGAGCACCAGCGCAGCGGCCGGAACCGCGGCGCTGTCGATGACCGAGAGCGGACCGGTGCCGGAGATGACGCCACCCAGGGTGAGCGTCTGGCCGGCGACATCGACCGTGCCAAGGCCGTTCAGGCCGATGGCGTTGGTGAGGCTGAGGCCGGCCGCACCGGCCTGCAAGGTGGTGCCAGCCGCCATGGCCAGTGCCCCGGTGCTGAGCGCGCTGTTGTTGCCGACGCGGATGGTGCCGGCCGACAGCGTGGTGCCACCAGCATAGCTGTTGACGCCGTTGAGCACGAGCGTGCCGGTGCCTGTCTTGGCCAGCGTGCCGCTGCCATCGATCACGCCATCAAGCGTGAAGATGAAGGCCTGGCTGCCGATGGTGCTGGTGCCGTTGATGGTGATCGGATTGGCCAGTGCCAGGCCGGCAGCTCCGGCCAGCAGCGTCGTGCCGTCGGCCATCACCAGCCCGCCGGTGCCCAGCGCGCTGTCGTTGGTGACGGTGATCGTGCCTTCATCGAGGTTGGTGCCGTTGGCGTAGCTGTTGGCCCCGCCCAGCACCAGAGTGCCGCTGCCCGCCTTGTTGAGCGGGCCGGCGCCATCGATCACGCCATTGAGCGTGAGGGTGAAGGCGACCGTGTCGACATTGCCGCTGCCCAGCATGGTGACGGCGTTGGCCAGCACCAGGTTGTTGGCGCCCGCGGCCAGGGTGGTCGCATCGGCCATGGTCAGCGTGCCGGTGCCCAGCGCCGTGCTGCTGCCAACGGTGATGGTGCCGGCATCAAGCGCGGTGCCACCCGCATAGCTGTTGGCACCGGTGAGGATCAGGTTGCCGCTGCCGATCTTGGCCAGCGAACCAGCCCCCGAAATCACGCCCGACAGGGTGAAGACATTGGCCGCGGTGTCGATGGTCCCGACACCGTTGGTGACGACCGCGTTGCCAACGGTCAGCCCATCTGCACCCGCCGCCAGTGTCGTGGCATCAGCCATCGTCAGCGTGCCGGTGCCCAGCGCCGTGTTGCTGCCAACGGTGATGGTGCCGGCATCAAGCGCGGTGCCACCCGCATAGCTGTTGGCACCGGTGAGGATCAGGTTGCCGCTGCCGATCTTGGCCAGCGAGCCAGCCCCCGAAATCACGCCCGACAGGGTGAAGACATTGGCCGCCGTGTCGATGGTGCCAACACCGTTGGTGACGACCGCGTTGCCGACGTTCAGACCGTCGGCGCCGGCCGCCAGCGTGGTGCCGCCGGCCATCGTCAACGTGCCGGTGCCCAGCGCCGCATTGTCGGTCACCGTGATGGTGCCAGCATTGAGGGCCGTGCCCCCCGCATAGCTGTTGGCGTTGGTGAGGATCAGGTTGCCGCTGCCGATCTTGGCCAGCGAACCAGCCCCCGAAATCACGCCCGACAGGGTGAAGACATTGGCCGCCGTGTCGATGGTGCCAACACCGTTGGTGACGACCGCGTTGCCGACATTCAGCCCGTCGGCGCCGGCTGCCAGCGTGGTGCCGCCGGCCATCGTCAACGTGCCGGTGCCCAGCGCCGCATTGTCGGTCACCGTGATGGTGCCAGCGTTGAGCGCGGTGCCGCCGGTGTAGGTGTTGGCATTGGTCAGGATCAGGTTGCCACTGCCGGTCTTGGCAATGGAACCCGCGCCCGAAATCACGCCCGAGAGGGTGAAGATGTTGGCGCCGGTGTTCACCGTGCCGACGCCCAGGGTGGTCACGTCGTTGGCCACGGTAAGGCCGTCGATGCCGGCGATCAGCGTCGTGCCATCGGCCATGGTCAGCGCGCCGGTGCCCAGCGCATTGTTGTTTTCGACCTGGATGCTGCCGACGTTGAGCAGCGTACCGCCGCTGTACGTGTTGTTGCCCTGCAGGATCAGCGTGCCGGTGCCGATCTTGACCAGCTGGCCGGGCGCGCCGCCAGCGGCGGCGAAGGCATAGTTGGTGTAGGCCGGGCCGATGGCGTTGTCGCTTACATAGGCCGAGGCGGCCTCGTTCGGGTTGCCGGACGTGAAGCCACTGGTCGGGCCATAATATTGGCCGAGATATTTCTGGCTGTAATCCTGTGCAAACAGCGCCGCATCAAAGCCGATCACCGAATACCAGGCCTGGAAGTTGATCAGGTTCGGATCCGACCCGGCCGTCGAGATGACATAATCACCCGGTGCGCCACCAAACAGCAGCGCCGCGGCTTCCTGGCCGGTATAGGCCAGCGGGCCATCGGGCGGCGAACCGTTCCACGTCGGGCCCTGATCGACCTGCCAAGAACCGACGAAGAAGCCGCCGGCGATCACCGCATCAGCCAGCGTGGCGGACAGGGTGAAATTGTTGGCGCCGGTGTCGATGGTGTTGGCGCCGGTCATGTTGACATCGTTGCCGACATTCAGACCATTGGCGCCGGCCGCCAGCGTGGTGCCATCGGCCATGGTGAGCGCGCCGGTGCCCAGCGCGTTGCTGTTGGTCACCGTGATGGTGCCGGCATCAAGCGCGGTGCCGCCGGCGTAGCTGTTGCTGTTGGTGAGCGTGAGGTTGCCGCTGCCGATCTTGTCGATCGAGCCGGGGCCCGAAATCACGCCCGAAAGGGTGAGGTTGTTGGCCGCCGTATCGACGGTGCCCACGCCAGCGGTGGTGATGGCGTTGCCAACATTGAGACCATTGGCGCCCGCCGCCAGGGTGGTGCCATCGGCCATGGCCAACGTGCCAGTGCCCAGCGCCGTGTTGCTGCCAACGGTGATGGTGCCGGCATCGAGCGCGGTGCCGCCGGCGTAGCTGTTGGCGTTGGTCAGCACCAGATTGCCACTGCCGATCTTGGCCAGCGAGCCCGGACCGGAAATCACGCCCGACAGGGTGAAGACATTGGCCGCCGTGTCGATTGTGCCAACACCATTGGTGACGACGGCATTGCCGACATTGAGGCCATCAACACCCGCCAGCAGCGTGGTGCCGTCAGCCATGGTCAGCGTACCGGTGCCCAGCGCCGCGTTGTCGCCCACCTGCACGGTGCCGACATTGAGCTGCGTGCCGCCGGCGTAGCTGTTGGCGCCGTTCAGCACCAGCGTGCCGAGGCCGCCCTTCACCAGCGTGCCCGGACCCGACAACAGGCCATCGAGCGTCAGCGTGTTGCCGTTGCTGTCGATGTTGCTGAGCCCATTCAGGGTCATGGCGTTGGCCAGCGTCACGCCGGTATCAGCGCGCAGCGTGGTGCCGCCGGTAAAGACCAGCGCACCCAGGCCGAGTGCGCCATCGCTGGTCACCGCCAGCGTGCCGTTCTGCAGGTTGATGTCGCCGGTCAGCGTGTTGGTGCCGCCCAGCACGAGCACGCCAGCGCCTTGCTTGAACAGGTCACCGCTGCCGCCGATGGTGGCATTGATGGTTGCGGTCAGGCCGCCATCGACGCCGATGAAGCTGCCGATCGTGCCGTTGGTGTTGAGGCTGCCGCCGGCATCATTCAAGACATAACCATCAGCCTGGAAGGCAAGGCCGCCGAAGTTGAGGTCGCTGGCCACGTCCACCGATCCGCCGGTGGCGCCGAAGATGCCGATGGCATTGTCCTGCCAGGCGGCGTTGATCTCGCCGGGAGCTTCGCCGGTCCAGTTGGTGTTGGTGGCGTTGAACACGCCGTTGCCGCCCTGGGCACCGGCCGTGGCGCCGGTGAGATCCGTGCCATCCCAGTTCAGCACGATGCTGCCCGGGCCGGCGACGATCAGGTTGACCTGCTGCGCGGTGCCATTGATCTGCACATTGCCGGTCAGGCCATTGGGCAGCACGCCGTTGATGGCCAGGCCATTGTCGGTGAGGGTGCCGCCGTAGCTGATCAGGTTGTAGATGCCGAGCGTGAAGGCGCCGCCAACCGTTTCGCTGACGTTGAGCAAACCGTCCAGCACCAGATCACCGGTCACGACCAGGCGATCATTGAGCGGGCCGCCGATCGTGTTGGCCGCACCCAGCTGGAAGTCGAGCAGGCTGCCGCCCGACAGCGAGAGGTTGCCGAGCGTGAAGACGCCCGGGCTCTGGCTGTTGATCGACAGGGTGGCGCCATCGGCCAGGCTGACCGAGCCGGCAATGGTACCAGTGCCATCCAGCGTCGCGCCATCCGCGACGCCGAGCGTGAAGGCCGCGTTGCTGAGGGTGCCGGTCACCGCCAGCGTGCCGGCCGACACGGTGGACGCACCGGACAGATCGCCGCCGGTGCTGATCACCAGCGTGCCGCTGCCAAGCTTGTCGAAGCCGCCGGGGCCGATCAATTCGCCCGCTGCGGTCAGCTGGAAGCTGCCGGTGTCGATGGTGGTCGCGCCGTTGAACAGCAGGTTGTTGCCGATCGTCAGATTGTCCGCGCCGGCAATCAGGCCGGTGCCGCCAAAGAACAGGGCGTTGGCGCTGCCCAGCGCGCTGTTGCTGCCGACCTGAACCTGGCCTTCGATGATCAGCGTGCCGCCGGAATAGCTGTTGTTGCCGTTGAGCACGAGCGTGCCGGTGCCGACCTTGTTGATCAGGCCGCCGCCCGAGACCGTGCCGTCAAGCGTCAACGTCTGCGCGACGGTGTCGATCGAGGCCGTGCCGTTCAGGCTGATGGCATTGGCCAGGGTGAAATCACCCGCGCCCGATTGCAGGGTGGTGCTGCCCGCCATCGCCAGCGCGCCGGTGCCCAGCGCCGTGTTGCTGCCCACTTGCAGCGTGCCGGCATCAAGATTGGTGCCGCCAGCATAGCTGTTGGCGCCATTCAGCGCCAACGTGCCGCCACCGATCTTGGTCAGGCTGCCGGCGCCCGAGACCACGCCCGACAGGGTGAAGAAATTGGACCCGGTGTCGATGGTGCCGACACCGTTGGTGACGACGGCGTTGCCGACATTCAGCCCGTCCGCACCGGCGGCCAGCGTGGTGCCGCCAGCCATCGTCAGCGTGCCGGTGCCCAGCGCGCTGCTGTTGAGAACGGTGATGATGCCGGCGTTGAGCGCGGTGCCGTCGGCATAGAGGTTGGCGCCCGAAAGGCTCAGGTTGCCACTGCCGATCTTGGTGATCGAACCCGCGCCCGAAATCACGCCCGACAGCGTGAAGGCGTTGGCGCCGGTATCGATGGTGCCATTGCCCAGCGTCACGACATTGTTGCCAACGGCGAGGCCGTCGAGACCGGCGATCAGCGTGGTGCCGTCGGCCATGGTCAGCGCGCCGCTGCCCAGCGCATTGTTGTTTTCAAGCTGGATGCTGCCGGCATTGAGCAGCGTGCCGCCCGAATAGCTGTTGCTGCCCTGCAGAATCAGCGAACCACTGCCGATCTTGATCAGCTGGCCGGGCACACCGGCGAGGAAGGCATAGTTGGTGAAGCCCGGACCGTTGGCGTTGTCGTTCACATAGGCGGAAGCCGGCTGACCCGCATCGGAGCCATAGCCGTCGGTCGGGCCATAATAGAGGCCGAGATACTTGCTGAAATAATCCTGGGCCAGGGCAGCGGAGCCGAAGCCGATGATCGAATACCAGGCTTGATTGTTGATCAGGCCCACATTGGCGCCGGCGGTCGAAATGACATAGTCACCCGGCGCGCCGCCAAACAGCAGCGCCGCAGCCTCCTGGCCGGTATAGGCCAGCGGGCCATTGGGCGGCGAGCCCGACCACGACGGGCCGTCGCCAACCTGCCAGGCGCCGGCAAACAGCGTCGGGAACTGGTCCACGATTGTGCCGGACAGGGTAAGATTATTGGCGCCGGTATCGATGGTGTTGGCGCCGTTCAGCTCGATATCGTTGCCGACGGTCAGCCCATCTGCGCCCGCCGCCAGCGTGGTGCCATCGGCCATGGCCAGCGCACCGGTGCCCAGCGCGGCATTGTTGGCGACCGTGATGGTGCCGGCATCGAGGCTGGTGCCGTCAGCATAGCTGTTGGCCACGCCGAGCACGAGATTGCCGCTGCCGCCCTTGGTCAGGCCGTTGACGCCGCTGATCGCGACATTGATCGTCGCCGAACCGCTCGCCACGTTGATCGTGCCATTGTCGATGACAAGATCGCCACCACCGCCGAGCACATAGCCATCGGCGTTGAAGTTGATTGTGCCGAAGGTGCGGGTGCCGTTGACGGTGACCGCGCCGCCGCCCGCCACGCCGCCGAAATTGGCGACGGTGGTGACGTCGTCGACATAGGCGAGGTTGAAGAAGCCGTCGCTGTTGGTCCAGTTGGTGGTGCCCGCACCCCAGGTGCCGGCGCCGCCCGTGATCACGCCATCGACCGGCGCGCCATTGCCATCCCAGTTGAACGCCGCACCGGCGGCATAGCTGACCAGCAGGTTGACCTGGCCAGGCGTCGCGGTGTCGATGGCATAGCTGACGTCGGCCGGCGGGGTGGTGAGGATGCCACCCAGGTTGAGGCCATCGTCGGTGAGCGAGCCTGCATAGTTGAACAGGCGATAGGCGCCGGTGCCGATGTTCCAGCCCGCCAGCGGATTGACGTTGAGCGTGCCATTGATGATGAGACCGCCGTCAACTTCCACAAGGTCGTTGCTGCCGCCAGCAACCGTGATGTCGCCCAGATCAAACACGGCGTTGGCCGCGCTCGAGAATTGGAGGTTGGTGACCGTCAGCGTGCCAGCACCGCCAACGCCCGGGCTCAGCGTTGCGCCGTCGTTGATGAAGAGATCACCTTCCACGGCGCCCGTGCCCGTGACGCTGGTGCCGGTGAACGCCTGCACGATGCCCTGCACCGCCCCGGTGATGTTCAGCGTGCCGCCTTCGACCCAGAGTTCGCCGGGCTGCGTGTTGACGTTGTTGGCCAGCGTCAACGTGCCGTCGCCACGCTTGTAGGCGCCGCCACCGAGCAGCGAGCCGGTGAGCGTGACATCATTGCCGTTGGTGTTCAGCTCGTACTGGTCGCTGATGCTGTTGATATTGTTGGCAACCGTCATCGCCGCATCGAAGCGCAGCACCGAGGTGCCGTTGATGGTGACGGCATCGGCGCCAAGCGCCGCGGCCTGGGTGATGGCCAGCGTGCCGGTATCGATGGTCAGGCCGCCGGTGAAGCTGTTGTTGCCACCCAGCACCAACGTGCCGTTGCCGGACTTGGTCAGGCCGTTGGTGCCGACCAGATCGACATTGATCACGGCATTCACAGCATCGGCAACGCTGATCGTGCCGGCGTCGGCGCCAAGGCTGGCGCCAGCCGCGCCGTTCAGGACATAGCCATCAACCAGGAAGTTCAGCGCCGCATGGGTGAAATTGCCGTCAACCGTGACAGTGCCGCCAGTGCCGGCAAAGAAGGCAAGGCCGCCGTTGATCCAGGCGTTGCTGACGGTGCCAGTGGAATCAGTCCAGTTGCTGTTGCCGGCGTTCCAGGTCCCGGAACCGCCTTCAACAGTGCCGTTGCCGAACGGACCGGCACCATCCCAATAGAGATTGATCAGCGCGACTTCGAGATCGACGAAGCCGCCACCGGTGTTGAGCGTGTAGTTGTAGCCCACCGGCAGCACGCCAAGCGATGCCGTGCCCGACAGCGCGCCGCCGTAGGTCATCAGGCGATAGGTACCGACGCCAAAGCCCGGCAGGATGTTGAAATTGAAGGTGCCGCCAAGATCGAGATTGCCACTGACGATCACCAGATCGTTGATCGGCGTTGTGGTGTTGATGCTGGGCGCACCCAGATCAAGGATGGTGGTCGACGTGCCGCCCAGCGTCAGGTTGCCGACGGACAGCGTGCCGATCGCATTTGGCCCGTCCAGGGCATCGCCCGGCGACAGGGTGGCGCCATCGGCGATGGTGACGGTGCCGGTGGTGTGGAAACCGGTGCCCGTGAGGGCCGCGCCGCTCGACACGGCGATCGCGCCCGACTGGCCACCGGTGAGGTTGAACGTGCCCTCGGTGACGAAGAATCCACCCGAAAGGATGTTGTTGTTGAACGGATTGGTGTCACCATTCGACGCCGTGAAGATGCCGGTGCCGGTCTTGACGATGGCCAGCGTGTCGCCGCCGGGAGTGTTGCCATCCCGCAGCGCGCCAGCCCAGTTCACATTGTTGCTGCCGATATCGACCGTGGTCGAAATCGGGCCCGCGCCCGAATAGCTGATCAGCCGGGTCGTGATCGTCTGGTTGTCGGCCAGCACGCGAACACTGGTGCCAGCGGTTTCCGCCCGGATGGCCGTCATGGAATTGACCGCACCGGCACTGCCGATGCCCACGGCGCCAGGGCCCTGCAGGCGCAACACGCCGGTCAGGCTGTTGTTGCCGCTGAACACCACCGTGCCACCACCCGCGCCGAACTGGGGCGCCAATGGGGTGATGAGGTTGATATTGGCCGCACCGGAGATGTTGCCGCTGAAGGTGAACACGCCGCCGGGATCCGGCAGGAAAATCTGCAGCGCGCTGGTTGCACTGCTGAAATTGTTGGCGATCGTCAGGCTGTCGCCGGGGTTGCCCTGGCCGATATAGCTGGTCTGCGTCTGCACGACGTTGCCGGTGCCCAGCGCGCTGTTGTTGCCCAGGAAGACGACGCCGCCCGACAGGGTCGTGCCACCGCTGTACGTGTTCACGCCATTCAGGCGCAGGCCCTGACCAACACCAATCTTGGTCAGGCTGCCATTGCCACTGATCACGCCATCGAGCGTCAGCGACCGGCCCGCCGCCAGGTCAGCGGTCAGATTGGCCTGCAGGACGATATCATTGGCCAGTGTGCGCGGCGTCAGGTTCGACGTGCCGAGCCGCGCGGCGCCGGTCACGGTGAGCACACCGGTGCCCAGCGCCTGGTCTGAACCGACGCGCAGTGCGCCAGCGGCCAGCGTGACGCCGCCGGTGAAATTGCTCGACGCCAGCGCCGGGTTGGCATTGGCCAGATCAAGCGTTCCGGACCCGATCTTGACCAGCGCCAGATCGCCCTGCAGCGCCCCGTTGAAGACCGAGTTGACTGTGGAATTGACTGTCAGCGTCGCCGGGCCGCCCGTCGAGGTGACAACCCCGGTGGCGTTGCCGGTGAGGTTGCGAACCGTGTTGCTGAAGCCATTGAGGTCGACAATCGAGACCGTGGTCGCGCTGCCGGAGACACTCAATTGCGAGAAGGGCGACAGCGCCGTCGTCGAGCCGGCAATCAGGCTGCCCGCCGTGACACTGGTCAAGCCGCTGTGGGTGTTGACGCCAAACAGCGTCACTGAGCCGGTGCCGCGCTTATTGAAGGCGAACACGCCCAGGCTGTCGGTGAAATCGCCGCTGAAACTGAGGTTGCCCGTGGTCGTCAGCCGGAAATTGCCGTTGGTGATCTCGGTCGGCGTGATGCCGACGCCGGGCGAGCTGAAGCTCTGGAAATCATTGCGCGAAACCGTGAGGCCGCCCAGATCGGCAACCTGCGCGTGGGCCGGCACCAGCGCCGAACCGGCGAGCATCAGCGCTGCGACCGACAGGCCGATGCGGCGGGACGCACTGGCGTCGCGAATGTGGGAACGCGTCGCACCCGAGACAGTTGAGCCCAGACCGTTTTGACGACGAGCAGACATAGTACCCCCGGAAGATGACGTAGATTTCCAAACTGCCAGACTTTTACCCCAATCCTACGCGTTTGCAATCCATCCGGTTGCACCGTTCGTCTGGAATCTGGTGATAACTCAAGGTGAATCGGGTTGGGCGTCGGGGTGGGCCGCCTGTGCCCATGGCTGCGCGGCGAGCCGCGTCTCGACCGCTGTCAGGTGGGGAAAATCGTCCAGCGGCAGCGCAAAGCGGCGGGCGTTGTACAATTGCGGTACAAGGCACAGATCGGCCAGGCCCGGCGTGTCGCCATAAAGAAATTTGCCGCCATATTGGACGGCAAAGGCTTCAAGACTGCCCAGGCCGTCGCGCATCCACTGGTGCAGCCAGCGCGTCACCGCCGCGTCGTCCTGGCCCATTTCGGTGCGCAGCCAGCGCTGCACGCGCAGGTTGCCGAGCGGGTGGACCTCGGCCGCGATGGTCAGCGCCGCGCTGCGCACCCGTGCCCGCCCGATGGCATCGGCGGGCAGCAGCGGCGGCGCAGGAAAGCGCTCCTCCAGATATTCGATGATGGCCAGGCTTTGTGTCAGCACGGCGCCGTCATGCTCCAGCACCGGCACCAGGCCTTGGGCGTTGAGCGCCAGGTGCGCCGCGCTGCGCTGTTCGCCGGCCACCAGGTTGACCGCCACATTCTCCCAGGCCAGGCCCTTCAGCCCCAGCGCCAGCCGCACCCGCCACGCCGCCGTCGAGCGCCAATAGCCGTGGAGTTTCATTGCCCTGCCCTCAATCTTTCGCGGGGCAGCCGCCCCTATTTCTTGTGGAACGGGTTGCGCCCGCCGCGGAAACTCAGCCGGATCGGCAGGCCGCCGAAATCGAGGTCGCTCGACAGGCTGTTGGTGAGATAGCGTGTGTAGCTGGCCGGCAGGCCTTCGGTGCGGTTGCCGAACACCACGAAGGTGGGCGGCCGCGTCGCCACTTGGGTGACATAGCGCAGCTTGATGCGCACGCCGCCCGGCGCCGGCGGCGGGTTGCGATCGATGGCGGCTTCAAACCAGCGGTTGAGCGCCGACGTGGGCACCCGCCGTGACCAGCGCGCCCGCGTCGTCATCGCCACCTCGATCAGCGTGTCGAGTCCCTTGCCGGTCGCGCCCGAACAGGTGAGCAAAGGCACACCCTTGATCTGCGACAGGCCATCATCCAGCGCCTTCCTGACGCCCTGGAACAGCCGGCTCTGATCATGCGCGGCGTCCCATTTGTTGAGCGCGATGATCAAGGCGCGGCCTTCGGAGAGCACCTTGTCGGCGATGCGCAGATCCTGCGCCTCGAGGCCCAGGGTGGCATCGAGCAGCAGCACCACCACCTCGGCAAAATCGATGGCAAGTTTGGTGTCGGCCGCCGAGAGCTTTTCCAGCTTGTCGATGACCTTGGCGCGTTTCCTCAGGCCCGCGGTGTCGATCAGGCGCACCGGGTGGGCGGCGCCCTCGCGGTCCACCCAGTCCCAATCGATGGCGATGCTGTCACGGGTGATGCCGGCTTCCGGGCCGGTCACCAGCCGCTGTTCGCCCAGCAGCTTGTTGATCAGCGTGGACTTGCCGGCATTGGGGCGGCCGACGATGGCCAGCTTCAGCGGGCCGGGCGGCGGCTCGGGCAGTTCGCTGTCCTCATCCGCAGGCGCGGAATCGTCATCATCGGCCACCTCCGCCTTGGCGGCCAGATGCGGGGTCAGCGCCTGGTAAAGGTCCGCCAGGCCCAGGCCATGCTCGGCCGACAGGCCGATGGGTTCGCCCAGGCCGAGTTCATGGCCTTCGTTGATGCCGTTTTCGGCCTGCAGCCCTTCCGCCTTGTTGGCGACCAGCACCAGCGGCACGCCGCGCCGCCGCAGCCAGGCGGCAAAGTGGCGATCAAGCGGCGTCACCCCGGCGCGGGCGTCATAGACCAGCAACGCCACCGTGGCGCGGCCCACGGCGGCTTCGGTCTGGGCGCGCATGCGGCCCGACAGGCTTTCATCGCTGCCGTCCTCGAAACCGGCGGTGTCGACGGCGACGAAGTTCAGATCGAACAGGCTGGCGGCGCCCTCGCGGCGATCGCGGGTGACCCCGGGCTGATCGTCGACCAGCGCCAGGCGGCGGCCGACCAGCCGGTTGAACAGGGTGGATTTGCCGACATTGGGCCGGCCGACGATGGCCACGCGCGGCGCATCGGCGTCGAAATCAAGGATATTGGCAGAGGACATGGCGCGCGCTGTAGCAGCGCGCGCCGCTTAACGATAGGCTGTCAGCGTGCCATCATCGGTGAGCACATACATCATGCCGCCCGCCACCACCGGCGGCAGATAGGCCGGGGCCTTCAGCTTGATCGTTGCCGTGCGCTTGCCCTCATAGGCGTCCATCGCCACCAGCTCGCGGTTGGAGCTGGTCATCCACAGCCGCTCGCTGGCCAGCACCGGCCCGGCCCACTGGATCGGATCCTTCTGCTTGGCCGGGATCGGCTTGCGGCCCGGCTTGGCCGGCTTGGCCTTCTTTTCCTTGCGGAACTGCGGCAGCCGGCTGACCCAGCGCAGCTTGCCTTCGGTGCGGGTGATGCACAGCACCTCGCCTTCCACCGTGACGACATAGAGGAATTCGCCCGCCGCCCACGGTGTCCACACACCGGCGAAATTGCGTTCCCAGACGCGCTGGCCGGTGGCCAGTTCCAGCGCCACCATGCGGCCGCCATGGCCGATGGCAAAGACGCGGCCGCGGTCGATCACCGGCGAACCGTCGATATCGGCCAGCGCCGCCATGGCGGTGGAGCGGCCGGTGCGGGCCAGCTGGTCCTGCCAGACGGTGCGGCCATTTTCGGCGCGCAGGGCATTCAATTCACCCGAGCAGAAGCCCGCCACCACCGTATCGAGCGAGATGGCCGGCGCGCCGGCGCCCAGGATGCAGGCCGGCTCCACCGTGCCGGTTACCGTCCAGCGCACCTCGCCGGTGGCGCCATCCAGGGCGTGCAGCTGGTTGTCCTGGCTGAGGAAGAACACCCGCGGGCCGGCGACGCTGGGCGCGCCGCGCAGCGGCTGCACCAGGGCGCGTTCCCACAATTGCTTGCCGGTTTCGGCGTCAAAGGCCAGCGCAATGCCATAGCCGGTGGCGACATAGACGCGGCCATCGCCATAGGAAACGCCGCCGCCAAAGGCCGTGCGGCTGCCCCGCTTGGGCACCTTCACTTCCGAGCGCCAGATGAGGGCGCCGGTCTTGGCATCAAAGGCGCTGACCTGGCCGATGATATCGACCGTGAAGACCTTGCCGGCGCCGACCACCGGGGCGGCGTTCAGCCGCGCGGTCTTGCTGCTGCCCTTGCCGATGCCGGCATGCCAGGCCTCGGCCGGCTGTTCGGCCAGCACCAGGTGGCCGCCAACCTTGGTGGCGGAACCGCCGGGCTGGGCCCATTCGGCATTGGTTTCCGGCGCCGGCAACACGATGGCCGTGTCTTTCAGCTCGGTCTCCGCTTCGGCGCGGGTTTCAAAGCTGAGGATCGGGATGCGCTCCCCGATGGTCGGGGTGCGGCGGCGGTCGCCCTTCTTGAAGACATTGCAGCTCGCCAGCGCCAGGCTGGCCATCAGCACGAGAACGGCCGTGCGGGTGGGAGAAGCGCGCAGCATGTTGCGGTCGGTCACGTCTCGCCCCTTATTGCGCCGGCTGGGCATTCAGGCCCAGCGTGGCGATATCAACGCCGGCGGCAATCGCCAGCTGTGCCGCGCGGCTGCGCAACGACGGGCTGAGCCCCTCGTCCTTCACCATGGCGATCAGGATCGGCTTGGCCAGCTCCGGCTTGCCGGCCTTGAAATGGGCGACAGCAACCAGTTCGCCGGCCACGCCAAACCAGGCATTGCCCGGAACCGCCAGCGGCTTCAGCTTTGCCACCACGTCGGCCGGGCGCATCTCGTCAAAGCCGACACGCACCGCTTTCACCAGCGCGGCATCCCGCAGCGGCTGCGGCAGCGCGGTGTCGCTGGCCACCGCTTGATAAAGGCCGCGCGCCTTGGCCTTGTCACCGCCAGCCAGCGCATCATTGGCCAGCACCATGCGCGCCAGGCCCGAATAGGCGCCGGGGCCATCCCGGGTCATCGCTTCCAGCACCGGGCGGGCGCGGGCGCCTTCGCCCACGTCCATCTGCTCCATGGCACGGGTCAGCGCGGCGCCGGCGTCACCGGCGGCCTGTTGCTGGCGATCCTGCCAATAGAGCCAGAAGGCCAGTGCGCCGAGCGCCAGCACGAGCAGGGCGATGGCCAGCATGCCGAAGCGCTGCCACAGCCCCATCAGCTGCGAACGGCGGAACTCCTCATCCACTTCGCGCAGAAAGGCATCTTCGGGACTGGCAGGCGTGTTGGCCAAGGTCGTCATGCTCCTGAGGGCGGGCATTGCACCCGCAAATCTTGCCGGGGCGTGAATGCCCGACGCCGTCCCAAAGGTAAAGACTTACCGATAAAGCTGGGCGTCACCGGGGAAACGGCGCTCGCGCACGGCGCCGGCATAGCGGGCGGCGGCATCACTGATGCGCGCGGCCAGATCGTCAAAACGTTCGACGAAGCGCGGCACCCGCTCGAACATGCCCAGCATGTCGTCCACCACCAGCACCTGGCCATCACAGGCGGGCGAGGCGCCGATGCCGATGGTCGGGCAGGCCACCGCAGCGGTGATGTCGCGGGCCAGCGGCTCCACCACGCCTTCCACCACCAGAGCGAAGCAGCCCGCCTCGGCAACGGCGCGGGCATCATCGAGGATCTTGGCGGCCTCGGCTTCGCTGCGGCCGCGCGCGCCGTAACCGCCGAGCGCATTCACCGCCTGCGGGGTGAGGCCAACATGCGCCATCACCGGGATGCCGCGTTCACTCAGGAACTTCACCGTCGGCGCCATCACTGCGCCGCCTTCCAGCTTCACGGCGGCCGCGCCGGTTTCCTGCATCACGCGCGATGCGGTGCGAAAAGCGGTTTCCGGGCTTTCTTCGTAGCTGCCGAACGGCAGATCGATCACCACAACGCTGCGATAGCTGCCGCGCACCACGGCCGCACCGTGCGCAATCATCATCTCCAGCGTCACCTTCACCGTGGTGTCGAGGCCATAGATGACCTGGCCCAGCGAATCGCCAACCAGCAGCAGATCGCAGTGCGGATCGAGCAACTGGGCCATGCGCGCCGTGTAGGCGGTGAGCATGACGATCGGCTCGCCGCCCTTGCGCTTGCTGATGGCCGGCACCGTCAACCGCCGCACCGGCTCCGGCACCGGGTGGGCGCGGCTTGTCGAGGTGTCCAGCGTGAAGGTGGTGCTCATGGGCCGGGGTCTTTACGCCCCCGGCCCGGAAGCATCAACCAAACAACTTGGCGGCCACCTTCGCCACCTGCTCGCCCTGGTGGCGGGCGCCGGCGAGGTCGGTCTCGCTGGGCTGGCGGCTGCCGTCGCCGCCGGCCACTGTGGTCGCGCCATAGGGCGCGCCGCCCACCACTTCATCGATGCGCATCTGGCCCTGGTGGCTGTAGGGCAGGCCGACGATGGTCATGCCGAAATGCAGCAGGTTGGTGATGATCGAAAACAGCGTCGTCTCGTTGCCGCCGTGCTGGGTGGCGCTGCTGGTGAAGGCGGCGCCCACCTTGCCATTCAAGGCACCGCGCGCCCACAGGCCGCCGGCGCCATCAAGGAAGGCGGCGAGTTGGCCCGGCAGGCGGCCAAAGCGGGTCGGCGCACCGATGATGATGGCGTCGTAATTCGGCAGATCGTCGATGCTCGCCACGGGGGCGGCCTGATCGGTCTTGAAATGGGCGGCCTGTGCCACCGCATCCGGCACGGTTTCGGGCACGCGCTTGATGTCCACCTGCGCGCCAGCAGCGCGGGCGCCATCGGCGATCGCGTTGGCCATCGCTTCGATATGGCCATAGGTCGAATAATAGAGAACCAGAATCTTGGGCATTGCAGTCACTCCCTGATCGCCGGGTGAGCCGGCATGGAAGCAGAGATAGGCCCTCGCCTTTGTCCTGAAAATCTGGATAATATCGAAATCGCTTTTCAGGATATTCGATATGCAGATCGGCACTCCGACGCTCGATCAGCTGGCGGTGCTGGTCGCCATCGCCGATCACGGCAGCCTGGCCGCTGCCGGCCGCGCGCTGGGCCGTGCCACATCGGTGATCGCCTATCAGCTCGACGGACTGGAGGCGCAATTGGGCCTGCCGCTGTTCAGCCGCGGCACCACGCGGCGGCCGCGCCTCACCGATGCCGGCCGGCTGGTGTTGGCCCATGCCCGCGAGACCCTGGCCAATGTCAGCGCGCTCAGGGCCGGTGTTGCGGCGCTCAGCGAGGGGCAGGAAGCGGAATTGTCGCTCTCCGTCACCGTGATGTTCCCGATCGAAACGCTCGTCGCCGGCCTGACCGCACTGCAGGCGCGCTTCCCGACGCTGGCGTTGCGGCTGCACGTCGAAGCGCTGGGTGCGGTGCAGGCGCGGCTGCTGGATGGCTCGGCGACGCTGGCGATCGGCGGCGCGCTCGATGGGGTGAACGAGCAGCTGGTGCAGCGCGCGCTGCCCGGCGTGCCGCTGGCGCCGGTCGCCGCCCCCGGCCACCC
>NZ_WNJP01000270.1 GCF_009733735.1 Sandarakinorhabdus oryzae
ATCGCCGGCGGCGCCTATCTGGTGCTGGTGACGCGGCTCGATGCGGGCCATGTGCTGCTGGCCGGGCGCGCTGCCTCGGGCAGCCGCAGCCTGGCCGACGCCGTGGGCCGGGCAGCATCGACGGCGCTGATCTTCACCCTGCCGGCGGCGCTGTTCCTGGCGATCTGGCTGGGGCGGCTGGCCAATGCCCGGCTGGCGTCGGTGGCGGCGGTGGCCGGCAAGGTGGCCGGCGGTGATCTCACCTTGCGCGCCGCCCGCGATGGCAGCGGCGATGCCTTTGACCGGCTGGCCGGATCGATCAACGCCATGCTCGATCGCATTGAGCTGCTGGTCGGTGAATTGCGCATCCTGTCGGACTCGCTGGCGCATGATCTGCGCTCGCCACTCACCCGGATGCGCGCCCGGCTGGAAGCGGCGCGCGCCAACCCGGCGGAGACCGAGACGGCGCTGGACGTGATGTCGGCCGAGATGGACCGGCTGCTGGCACTGCTGGCCACAGCGCTGCAGATCAGCCGCGCCGAAGCCGGGGTGGGGCGCGAGCATTTCACCCGCAGCGATGCCCATGCCCTCTTGGATGATGTCGCCGAAATCTTCGGCCCGGCGGCGGAGGATGCCGGCGTCGCGTTGGACGTGGCGGCGGGCGCGCCGGTGCTGGTCACGCTGCACCGGCCGCTGGTGCAGCAGGCGCTGGCCAATCTGATCGACAATGCGCTGCGCCACGCCGCCGGCGCCACGCACATCACGCTGGCGGCGCGACTGGCCGGTGACGGTGTTGACCTGGTGGTGACTGACGACGGCCATGGCATTCCCGCCGATCAACGCCAGGTCGCGCTCAGCCGTTTCGGCCGGCTCGATCCGGCGCGTGGCAGTGAGGAGGTGGGCGGCGCCGGCATGGGGCTGGGCCTGGCACTGGTGCAGGCAGTGGCGCGGCTGCACGGCGGCACGGTCACCCTGGACGACGCCGGGCCGGGCCTGATTGTCGTGCTGCACCTGCCGCGCCAGGCGCAGGACGCGGGGTGAATTGGCCGAGAAGGGGAGGCCGCTGGATGCCCCGCGAGGATTCGAACCTCGATTAACGGAGTCAGAGTCCGGAGTCTTACCTTTAGACGACGGGGCAACAGCCAGCGAGGGCGGGCATTTAGCGGCTTGGCCGGCCCCGGTCAACAGGGCAGCGGGCCGGGTTGGTCGGGCGACCGGCCGAGGTGCCGGCGCGGCAGGGTCATTTGCGTTTGACCCATATATTGGCTAGCGTGGTGTCAGGTTCTGCTGCGGCGGTCACCCGGTGCGGGCGACACGGCCAAGGTGGTTGATGTTGACTGGACTTGCCGATGCCGGCCCCGCTTGATTCCGCCGACGGCGAACGCCGCGGCACCGCTCCCCGAAACGAGGCCCGCAACCGGGCTCACCCCGCGCAGCAACGCCGGTCGCGCGCTTATGGCGCGCTCGATCTGGGCACCAACAATTGCCGCCTGCTGATTGCCCGGCCATCGCCGGACGGCTTCACCGTTGTCGATGCCTACAGCAGGGTGGTGCGGCTGGGCGAAGGGCTGCTGGAAGCCGGCCGCCTGTCGGACGCCGCCATGGACCGCACGCTGGCGGCGCTGTCGGCCTGTGCCGACAAGCTGGGCCGCCGCGACGTGCGCCTCACCCGCAATGTCGCCACCGAAGCCTGCCGCCGCGCCAGCAATGGCCTGGCCTTTGTCGAGCGCGTCTACAATGAAACCGGGATCGCGCTCGACGTGATCAGCCCGGCCGAGGAGGCGCGGCTGGCGGTGCTGGGCTGCCATGTGCTGATCGATGCCGACGGCCCGCCGGCACTGGTGTTCGATATCGGCGGTGGCTCGACCGAATTGATGCTGGTCTCTTCCTCGGGCATTGGCGACGCGCCGCCGGCGATTCTCGACTGGATCTCGATGCCGTGGGGTGTCGTCAGCCTGGCGGAGACCGAGCCGCAATGGCCGCAGGCGGCTGACCGGATCGACGCCTATGATCGCATGCTGGGCGAGGTCTGGCCCTGGCTGGACAAGTTCGCTGGTCGGCTGGCAGCGCGCGGCATCAACGAGGTGCAACTGCTCGGCACGTCGGGCACCATCACCACGCTCGCCAGCGTGCAACTGGGCCTGCCGGGCTATGACCGGCGCCGGGTTGATGGCTGTGCGGTAGCAACCCCGGACCTGGCCTCGCTGTGCCGCTCGATCGGGCTGGCCAGCGTCGCCGAACGCGCCCGCATCGCCTGTGTCGGGCCGGACCGCGCCGAACTGATCGTCGCCGGCTGCGCCATCCTCGAAGCCATTCTGTCCCGCTGGCCGGGTGGGCAGGTGCGCGTGGCCGATCGCGGCATCCGCGAGGGCATCTTGCGCACGCTGATGATGCGCGACGGTGTGTGGATGGCCGGCAAGTGAGCGGCGCCGGTCCCAGCGGCCCCGGCGGCCGGTCGCGCGGCGGCAAGGTGCGGGTGAAGACCGCCCGGCGC
>NZ_WNJP01000271.1 GCF_009733735.1 Sandarakinorhabdus oryzae
GCCCTGCCAGCCGCTGTGGCCGCAGGCATCGCAGCCCGGGGCCTGCCAGACCGGACTGCCGGCGGCGATACCCACGGCGGCGGCAGTGCCGGTATCGGCCGGATGCGCCGTTCGGCAGACGGGGCAGAGCCGGCGCACCAGCCGCTGCGCCACCACGGCGCGCAGCGTGGCGGCGAGCAGGAAGGGCTCGACGCCAAAATCGCGCAGGCGGGTGATGGCGCTGGCGGCATCGTTGGTGTGCAGCGACGACAGCACGAGATGGCCGGTCAGCGCCGCCTGCACGGCGATGCTGGCGGTTTCGGCGTCACGGATTTCGCCGACCATCACCACGTCAGGATCCTGCCGCAGGATGGCGCGCAGACCGGCGGCGAAGCTGAGGCCGACCTTTGGGTTGACCTGGGTCTGGCCGATGCCATCCACGGCATACTCGACCGGATCTTCGACGGTCAGGATGTTGCGGCGGCCGTCGTTGAGCAGCTTGAGGCCGGCATAGAGCGTCGTCGTCTTGCCGCTGCCGGTGGGGCCGGTGACCAGCACCAAGCCGTTGGGCGCCGCCAGCGCGGCGCGGAAGTCGGCCTCGATGGCGGCCGGCATGCCAAGTGCGGCGAGATCGATGCCGGCATTTTCCTTGTCGAGCAGGCGCAGCACCACCCGTTCACCGCCGCGCGCCGGCAGGGTGGAGACGCGCACGTCGAGCCGCTTGCCGCCCAACGCCAGGTCCATGCGGCCATCCTGCGGCAGCCGGCGCTCGGCAATGTCGAGGCGTGCCATCACCTTGATGCGGCTGACCAGCAGCGCCGCGACGCCAGGGGGCAGGCGGTGCATTTCCTTCAGTTCGCCATCGGCGCGCATGCGCACCACCAAGGCGGTTTCGAAGGGCTCGATGTGGATGTCCGACGCTTTCAGGCGGGCGGCTTCGGCGATGAGGCCGTTGATCAGCCGGATGGCCGGGGCTTCATCGTCGCTGGCCAGCAGGTCTTCGGCCGAGGGCAGATCATCGGCCAGCCCGGCCAGTTCATCGGCTTCGCCGGCATAGGTGGCGCGGGCATAATGATCCTGCAGCAGCCGATCGAAGCCGGCATCATCGACCTCCATCAAGGCCAGCGGACGGCCGGCGACGCGCCGCACCTCGATCAGCGCTTGCGGCGGGCTGCCGGCACGCCGGGCCACCGTCGCCACCTCGCCCATCGCGGTGACGATCACCCCTTGCGCCTTGGCAAAGGCATAAGAGAGCGTCGGCTGGCTCATGGCCTGGGCGGCACCGGCGGTGGCGACGAGGGAGGCTGTGGCTGTGGCGGGGCGGCACCCGGGATCGGCGCCTTCAGATAATCGCGCACCAGCGCATCCAGGCTGGTGTCCTGCGTGCCTTCGCGGCGGGCCTGTTCGGCGCGGACATATTGGTAACGCTCGCCGGTCAGCTGCGCGGCATCGGCGGCCCCGCGAATGATGGTGGGGCGGATGAACACCATCAGGTTGGTCTTGGTGCGGTTGCGTGACTTGGAGCGGAACAGGTTGCCCAGGATCGGGATGTCGCCCAGCAAGGGCACCTTCTCGATCGCACGGCGCTCATTCTCGTCGATCAGGCCGCCGAGCGCGAGGATCTGGCCATCATCCACGGTGACGGTGGTGGTGATCTCACGCTTGTTGAGGATGAGATCGGGAATGTTCTGGGTGACGACCGAGGAGGCGATGCTGCTCACTTCCTGCCGCAGGGTCAGCTTGATGGTGCCGCCGGCGTTGATCTGCGGTCGCACGTCAAGCGCGATGCCGATGTCCTGGCGCTGCACGGTGCGGAACGCGTTGTCGAAGTTGTTCGACAGCGCCTGGCCGGTGGCCAGCGGCACGTTCTGGCCCACCAGGATGCGCGCCTGGGCATTGTCCAGCGTCATCACCGACGGGGTGGAGAGCACGTTGGACGCGGTGTCGGCCTTCACGGCGTTGATGACAAAACCGAACACCGCGTTCGAGCCGAGATTGCCGCCAAAGCCGAACTGGCCGCCGTTGGCGTTCAACAGGCTGTTCACCGCCGCGTTGCGCAGGGCGACCGTCGTGGAATTGTCCTGGCCATAGCGTTTTTCCGCCGCGATCGCGCCGGCCACCGCCAGCAGGTTGGGCGCGGCATTGCTGTAGTTGGTGACCGAGAAGGGGATATTGGAGCCGCCGGTGCCCGACAGCAGGAACTGCACGCCCAGCCGTTGGGCGGCAATGTCGCTGATCTCGACGATCACGGCTTCGACCAGCACCTGTTCGCGGCGCACGTCGAGTTGGCGGATCACCTCGCCCAGCCGGCGCTGCACGTCGGCGGGGGCGGCGATGACGATGGCGTTGGCGCCTTCATAACGCGCGATCACCGCCTGGCCGCGGCCGATGCTGGCGCCGGGCACGAAGCCGCTGGTGCCCAGTGAACCCCCCGTGGGCTGGGTCGGCAGGGGCGCGCTGGCGGCCGGTTGCTGGCCCTGGGTC
>NZ_WNJP01000272.1 GCF_009733735.1 Sandarakinorhabdus oryzae
TCGGCGCTGTCGCGCAGTTCAGCCGGCAGCCGCGCCGCCAGCCGCGCCCAGGCTTCGCGCGGGCCGTTCAGCCGCGCCTGAGCATCGGTGGTGAAGCGGGTGCGGCTGGAAAAGCGGATGTCGGCCGCCCGCTCCTCCACGTCGGCCAGGCTGGTCGGCAGCGGGCCGCGCGCCGGGAAGAGATCGACCTGGAAAATGGCCAGATCCGTCTCGTCATCGTCGGCCAGCACATGATCGAGCGGGGTATTGGAGACGAGGCCGCCGTCCCACCAATATTGGCCATCGATCTCCACGGCCGGCAGCCCCGGCGGCAGGGCGCCCGAGGCCATGATGTGGCGCACGTCCAGCCGTTCCCGCGCCGTGCAGAAATAGCGGAAATTGCCGGTCTCGACATTCACCGCACCCACCGCCAGCTGCACCGCCCCGCTGTTGAGCAGATCCCAATCGACCAGTTCGTTCAGCGTGTCCTTCAGTTCACTGGTGTCATAAAGCGACGTCTGACCGGGCCACCACTGCGGCCACCACGGCCAGCGCGGTCGGAAAAAGCCGGGGGCGCCCAGCAGCTGGGTGGCCGCCGCCTCGGTCTGATGACGCACCAGATCGGCAACCGGATTGGCTTGCGCTGGCATCAGCCAGGGCGACGCCGGCCCGCTGGTCACCCGCTCCCAGAACGCCCGCAACCGCTCGGCGCGCCGCTCCGGCGGATTACCGGCGATCAGCGCGCCGTTGATGGCGCCGATGGAGATGCCCGCCACCGCGTGCGGGCAACAGCCCGTGCCGGCCAGCGCCGTGAACACCCCGGCCTGGTAGCTGCCAAGCGCGCCACCGCCCTGCAGCACCAGCACGCGCTGGCCTGGCAGGGCATCAAGCGGGCTCATGGCCGGCCGGCGCTCACTGCACCCCCAGCAGTTCGACCTCGAAGATCAAGGTGGCGCCGGGCGGGATCACGTCGCCGGCGCCATTTTCGCCATAGCCGGCGGCCGGCGGCACGATCAGCGCGCGCTTGCCACCCACCTTCATGCCCGCCACCCCTTCATCCCAGCCCAGGATCACCTCGCCCTGGCCCAGCGTGAACACGAACGGCCGGCCGGTGGTGCGGCTGCTGTCAAACTGCTTGCCCTTGCCGCCATCGATATAGAGCCAGCCGGTGTAGTGCACCGCCACGGCGCGACCTGGCTCGGCCATGGCGCCAGTTCCCACCTTCACGTCCGTCACGCGGGTGCCGCCAGGCAGCACCGTCTGCTGGGCGGTGGCGGCGGTGGCAATGAGGGCGATGGGGGCGATGAGGGCGCGGATCATGGGGTGAGACTTGGCGGCTTCCCGCAACCAGATCAAGGGCCAACAAGGCCCAGACGCTTGCCGAAGAAGGCGATCACCCGGGTTTCCGCGTCCTTGCCGGGGCCTTCGGTGGGCAGATGGATGGTAAGCACCGAATGCGGTGGCCGCCCGGTGCCCTGGCGCGCATGTTCGGGTTCCAGCGTCACATCCTCGAAGCGGTCACCAAACTCGCGGGCATAACGTTCAAAGCGGGCATCGGGCACGAACGCATCGCCGCGATAGCGCAGGCCGAGGATGGTCAGGTCCTCGGCTGCCAGCCGCTGCTTCGCGCAGGCAATTTCGGCCGGGGTGGCATCGATGCTGCCCTGCTTGGCGCCGCCCAAGGGAAGGCTGGGCTGGCTCAGCACGGGGGCGATCACGCTGGGTTCGGTCATCATCGCCAGCGCAAAGCCGCCGGTGAAGCACATGCCGACGGCGCCGACGCCGGGCCCGCCACACTCTTGATGCGCCGTCCGCGCCAGCGCCCGCAACCAGTCGACGATCGGGCTGGAGCGGCCGTCCTTCCAGGCCGCGAACTCGCGCCGGATGCAGACGTTGAGGAACATCTGCTGCAAGGCATAGCCGGTGGTCACCGGTTTGCCCGGCGTGCCGAACAGGCTGGGGCAGAACACGGTCATGCCGGCGTCCACCAGCCGGTCGGCAAAGTCGATCACCTGATCGTGCAGGCCTGGGATTTCGTGGATGACAATCACCGCCGGCCCCTGCCCGCGGCGATAGACGGGCCTTGTGTAGGGGCCGGCGGAGAAATCGGTGAGGTTGTAGTCGGAAAGCGGCATGGCGGGTCCCCCTGTGGTGGGGAGATTGCGGTGGGGATTGGTGGATGACAAGCGCCATCAGCGCACACGGCTCCTCTCCCGCTTGCGGGAGGGGTTGGGGGTGGGAATTGCCAAAAGGGGCGGATGTGAGTGCGGCCGGCGGCAGAGCCGCCGAGTCCGCAGAGGGGAGTCAAGGAAGGAAGGAAAAGGCGTGGCGGAGCCACGCCGTCGAAGCTGTTCTGCCGGCTTGCGGCCGGCAGCCAGCCCGGCCGGCCTTGCGCGAGTCCGCGCGCGGCACGCGCGCGGCCG
>NZ_WNJP01000273.1 GCF_009733735.1 Sandarakinorhabdus oryzae
CCCGGCGGCGGCGAGATAGAGCAGGCACGGACTGCCCAGCCCGCCGGCGCCAACCACGGCCACCCGCGCCCGTGCCAGCGCCGCCTGGCCGCGCCCGCCGAATTCCGGCAGCACCAGGTGGCGGGCATAACGTTCCAGCTCGTCGTCGGAGAAGTTCACACGTGGACCCCGGTGGAACCGAAACCGCCGGCGCCACGCTGCGTGTCGTCAAGCACATCGACCACCGCCAGCGTTGCCCGCGTCACGGCGGCCGGCACCAGCTGGCAGATGCGCATGCCGCGCTCGATGGCGAAGGGCTCCTGGCCAAGATTGATCAATAGCGCTTTCACCTCGCCGCGATAATCGCTGTCGATGGTGCCGGGGCTGTTGGGCACGCTGATGCCGTGCTTCAGTGCGAGGCCGGAGCGCGGACGTACCTGCACTTCATAGCCCTCTGGGATGGCCATGCAGAACCCCAGTGGCACCGCAACGCGCGCGCCCGGCGCCAGCATGACCGTTTCCGTCACGGCGGCCACCGCATCCATGCCGGCGGCGCCCGGCGTGGCATAGGCGGGCAGCGGCAGGCCCTCGCCATGGGGCAGGATGGTCAGCGGGATCGTGATCATGCGGATCCTGAAAAATGCACGGCGATGCGGTTGGCAAGCGTCGTGGCGACCGCCTGCTTGGCCTGCGCGCCCCAATCTTCCGCGCCTGTGGCGGTGACAAGATGAACATGGTTTGAATCAGCGCCGAACACGCCATCTGAAACATTATTGGCAACGATCCAGTCCGCGCCCTTCTTCACCCGCTTGGCGGCGGCGTTGGCGATCAGGTCATGCGTCTCGGCGGCGAAACCCACCACCAGTGCCGGCCGGCGGGTGTGTTGGCCAATGCCGGCCAATATGTCCGGATTCTCGGTCAGTTGCAGCGGCGGCAGCGGCTGGCCGTCCTTCTTCAGCTTCCGGGCTGCGGCGTCGGCCCGCCAGTCGGCAACAGCGGCGACCATCACGGCGATATCGGCGGGCAGGGCGGCTTCGCAGGCCGCCTGCATGTCACGCGCCGTCATCACGTCAACGCGGGTCACGCCGGCCGGGGACGGCAGATGCACCGGCCCGGCCACCAGCGTCACCCGCGCGCCCAGGCTGGCCAGCGCGCCGGCAATGGCAAAGCCCTGCTTGCCGGAGGAATGATTGCCAATGAAGCGCACCGGGTCGATCGGCTCGTGCGTCGGCCCGGCGGTGACCAGCGCATGCCGGCCCAACAACGGCTTCGGGCCAAACTGTGCTGCAATCGCCGCCATGATCGCCGCCACGTCGGGCAGGCGGCCGGGGCCAAACTCGCCGCAGGCCATCTCGCCATCGTCGGGCGTCATCACCGTCACGCCATCGCCGCGCAGCGTCGCGACATTGCGCTGGGTGGCGGCATGCAGCCACATGCGCACGTTCATTGCCGGCACCATCAGCACCGGTGTGTCGGTCGCCAGCAGCAGCGTGGTGGCCAGGTCATCGGCCGCGCCCGCCGCTGCCCGCTGGATCAGGCTGGCGGTCGCCGGGCAGACGACGATCAGATCGGCCGCGCGGCTCAACTGGATGTGGCCCATGGCCGCCTCGTCCTCGAGGTCCCACAGGCTGGTGCGCACCTTTTCCCCGGCCAGCGCCGAAAGGGAGAGCGGCGTCACGAAGCGGGTGCCATTCTCGGTGAGCACCGGCAGGACGCGGGCACCGGCGCGGCGCAGTTCGCGCACCAGCTCGAGCGCCTTGAAGGCCGCGATGCCGCCGCCCACGATCAGAAGGATGGTCTTGCCATGCACGAGTGTGCGCATAGCCGACTGCGGCGAGTGATGCCAGCGGTGCGGTCACCCGGATTGCCGCGAGGCGATTCGCTGATTAGCGTCGTCACACGGAGACGTTTAAGACCGGGGGACATGACCATGGCCGAAGATTGGGCAATCGACGTGCGCAAATATGTGCCGGATGCCGATGGCGACATCATCGCCGGCATCGTGCGTTATTGCGGGATTGCGCTCCGGAACCGCGATTCCGCTCTCGTCTCCTTCTCGGACAAGACCGAGACCGACCGGGTCAAGGCCAATTTCCTGAAGAAGAAGCTCGGCCTGACCGCGGCGGATGCCGTGCTCGATGCTGCCATCGCCAAGGTGGGTGAGCGGATGAAGGCCGATACCACCAAGAACCGTGTCACCGTCTATTATCTGCTGGCCGAAGCCTTTGACCGGCTGGAGGATTTCCGCCCCAAGGCGAAGGCCAAGCCGGCCGCGCCCGTCGCCGAACCGGAAGTGGTGGCCGCCAAGGCCAAGTCTGCGGCCAAGCCCAAGGCGGCCAAGCCGGCCGCCGCTGCTCCCGAACCGGTGATGGCACCGCCGCCGCCACCGCCGCCG
>NZ_WNJP01000274.1 GCF_009733735.1 Sandarakinorhabdus oryzae
CTGGCGGTGAGCGCCCACACCCGGTTGCGCAAGGCCGCGGCGCGCGCCAGCTTGGCGGTTTCCGAAGGCAGCGGGCTGGTCACCCGCACCCGGGCATAATCGGCCAGCACGGCTTGCAGCGCGGGCCCGTGCGGCGCCGGCATCAGCCCGGCGCGCAGCCAGGCGGTGCCGATGTCGTTGGCTTCCTGCACCACCAGCTGGCGGCGCTCGTCATAGCGGTCGAGCGCCATCGAGAAGGTGAAGCCGAGCAGCAGCGCCAGTACCAGCAGGGCCGTGGATAGCACCTGGGCTTCGTCCTCGGCGGCGCCCTGGCCGCCGCCAAAGCGCCGGTGGCAGGCAAAGCCGGTCTCCGCAGACAGGAAGAAGAAGATGACCAGCACCGCCGGAATGGCGGCGAGGGGCACAAGATCCAGCAGCCCGGCGAGGCTGTTGATCAACCGCGGCCTTTCCGCAGTTCGTCGCGGATTTCGGCGAGCAGGGCTTCGCTCGGCGTTGGCCCGGGCGGCTCGGCTGGCGGCGCCGGCTCGGCGGCCTTGGGCGCCATCGCCTTGTTGGCGGCCTTCACCATCAGGAAGATGACAAAGGCGATGATGACGAAGTTGATGAAGGCGGTGATGAACTTGCCATAGCCGAACAGGGCGACACCGGCTTTCTTCAGGGCGTCATAATCGGTGGGGCTGCCCTTGTAATCGGCCGGGATGTCGCCGAGCACGACGAACAGGCTGGTGAAGTCGGCGCCGCCCGACACCAGGCCGATGATCGGCATCACCATGTCCTCGGTGAAGCTGGTGACAACCGCGCCGAACGCCGCGCCGATGATCACCGCCACGGCCAGATCGAGCACATTGCCGCGGGCAATGAAGGCCTTGAATTCCTGCAACATGGTATCCCCCCTGTTGAAATCCGTCAGCGCGCACTATCTTGGGTCAGGCAATGCGCAATCGCCACCAATAGTCTGACACAATCCGCGGCCTGCGCAAGCCGCTGCCATTGGAGACTTTTTCCATGACCAACGCCCTTCGTCGTCCCGCTGCACTGGCGGCTCTGGCCGGCACGGCGCTGCTGCTGTCGGGGTGCGGCGTCAACACGATTCCGGCCAAGGAAGAGGCGGTGAAGGCCAAGTGGGCCGACGTCGAGAACCAGTATCAGCGCCGCGCTGACCTGATCCCCAACCTCGTTGCCACCGTGAAGGGCTATGCCGCCCAGGAAAAGGACGTGCTGGAAAGCGTGACCAAGGCCCGCGCCAGCGCCACGCAGGTGACGGTGGATCCGACCAAGCTGTCCGACCCGGCCCAGCTGGCGCAGTTCGAGCAGGCGCAGGGCGCGCTCAGCCAGTCGCTCGGCCGGCTGCTGGTGACGGTGGAGAAATATCCGGACCTGAAGTCCAACGAACAATTCCTGCAGCTGCAGAGCCAGCTGGAAGGCACCGAGAACCGCATCGCGGTGGCCCGGCGCGACTACAACCTGGCCGTGCAGGACTATAACACCGAGATCCGCACCTTCCCGACGCTGATCACCGCCAAGGTGGTCTATGGCGCGCAGCCGATTGCGCCGTTCAAGGCCACGACCGTGAATGCCGACAAGGCGCCCGAGGTGAAGTTCTGAAACCCCCGTTCGGGGAGCACGACCAATGACGGCGTTGCGCCGGAACAACCTGCCGGCCCTGATGGTGTTGCTGGCAGCGCTGTGGGCCCTGCTCATGGCGCTGCCAGCGGCGGCCGAGCCCGTTTTCCCGAAACTCACCGGCCGCGTCACCGATGCGGCCGGGGTGTTGCCGGCCGACCGGGTGGCGGCGCTGGAGGCAAAGCTGAAGGCGCTGGAGGATACGACCGGCACCCAGCTGGTGGTGGCGACTGTGCCCGATCTCCAGGGCTATGAGATCGACGACTATGGCTATCAGCTCGGCCGGGCCTGGGGCATCGGCCAGAAAGGCACCAACAATGGCGCCATCCTGCTGGTGGCGCCGGCGCAGCGCAAGTTGCGCATCGAGGTTGGCTATGGCCTGGAAGGCGTGCTCACCGATGCCGTCTCCAGCCGCATCATTCGCCAGGTGATCGTGCCGCGCTTCAAGGCCGGCGACATGGCCGGCGGCATCGAAGCCGGCGCCGACCAGCTGATCGCACTGCTGCAGCTGCCACCCGACCAGCAGGCCGCCTTTGCCGCCCAGGCCAAGGCCGACACCGCGGGCCAGGATGATGGCCCCGGCTGGGGCGCGCTGGTCTGGCTGATCATCATCATCGTCTGGGTGATCATCGCCTCGCGGCGCGGCGCGCGCGGCCGGCGCAGCGGCCCGGTCATCATCTGGGGCCCTGGCATTGGCGGCAACTGGAGCGGTGGCGGCGGTTCCGGCTGGGGTGGCGGCGGTGGTG
>NZ_WNJP01000275.1 GCF_009733735.1 Sandarakinorhabdus oryzae
GGCCGATGCCGGCTGCCAGCCCGCCGGCAATTCAGCCCCGGCATAATCGCCGGGCGCCGGCGCCAGGCGCTGATCCATCTGCATGGGCGGCAGCGCCGCCGCCTCGGCGGCCTCGCGCATGTCGGGCGCGTAGTCGCCATAACCGAGGGGTGCCGTCTGCGCCGTGGCGGACGTGGCTGCCGCAAGGGCCAGCGCGGAAAGGACGGTTCGCTTCATCATGAATTCACCTTGCCCTTGCCAGTTTGAACATTGGCTGAACCCGTGGTGGCGCTTGCCGGTTGTGGCAATCACGCTCATGCTGCTGCACCAACCAGCATGCGCCCCGCACGGGTGGCGATGCAAGAGGAGAATGAGCATGCGTACCCCCCTGATGATCGCGGTTTCGCTGGGCCTGATGATGCCGGCCGTCACGCCGGTGCTGGCCCAGTCGGGGCAGAGCCGTCCCGTGCTCTATGAATATAACGGCAAGCGCTACAACAGCCTCGCCGATTGCCAGCGCGCCAAGAAGCGCGCCAAGGCGCGCGGGGCCGTGGCCGGCGCAGTGATCGCCGGTGCCGGCACCGCGCTTCTGGGCGGCAACCTGGGTGAAACCGCGCTGGTCGCCGGTGGCGGTGCCCTGGTCGGCCGCGAGATCGGCCGCCGCTCCGTGAAGCAGTGCTGACGATTTGGCTGGGCTAACCGGTCACCAGCGGATCAGGCGGGGCACCACCAGGCGCCCCGCCACCGCCGCAACAGCGATGGCCACGCCATACCACAGGCCAATATAGACCACGCTATCGAACGGGCAGTGCAGGTTGTAGGCCAGCGCGCCCAGGCTGCCCGAGGCCAGCCCGACCAGCAGCCCGGCCCGTTCCGGCGCCACTGGCGCCCCGCGCCGCAGATGCAGCACCATCGGCACCGCGCACAGCGTGCCGGTCATCAGGCTCATCCGCAGGCACTGCCAACCCGTCGGCATCATCATCATCGCCCGCGCATGGGCGGGATCGGTGAAGGCCACCACGGCGCCCACCAGCGGAAACAGCGCCGCCATCGCGGCCGCCACCTTCCAGCCCTGGCTGTTGCGCCCAACACCGGGGTGCGCCTGCGCCACCACCGCCGCCACGCACACCACGGCCAGAACTGCCAGCGTGCCGCTGCGCAGCATGAACATCGGTTGCACGTCCTCGCCCAGCAGCCCAGGGCGCGGGCCCAGCCAGGCCAGCACCAGCGCCACCGCCGCCGCGAACAGGCCGGCCAGCACCAGGGCGGTCGGCCGGTCGTCCAGCGGCTTCACCGGTTCCAGATCGGTCGCCAGCTGATCCAGCAGGGCGTCGAGCCGGGTTGGGGGGGAAGACTCAACCATCATGCATCCTCGTCCACCATCGCGGCCAGTTTCTTGAGGCCGCGATGCACATTCACCTTCACCATCGATTCCGATTGGCCCAGCTGTGCCGCTGCCTCGGTCACCGACAGGCCGTCGATCTTCATCGCCCGGATTGCCGCGGCCTGACCCGCCGGCAGCAGCGCCAGCAGCCGATCGCAACCCAGCCGGCCGATCAGCGCCGATTCCCCCGATTCCACCGAAATATCGTCGAACAGCGCATCATGGTTGCGCAGCGCCGAGCGCCGCAGCCGATCGACCCAGCGATAACGCGCGATCGCCGCCAGCCACGGCAGGAATGGCCGCGCCGGATCCCAGCTCGCCCGGCGCTGGTGCACCGCCAGCAGCGTGTCCTGCACCAGATCATCCAGTTCGTGCGGTGCCACCTTGCGCCGGAACCAGCGCTGCAACAGCGGCGCCGCCAGGCCCAGCAGCTGGCGATAGGCCTGGGCATTGCCGCCCTGGCTCTCCCGCATCAGCCGCGCCAGCGTGGCTTCGTCACTGGTCATGGCAAGGGAGGGGAAGGCCGCGCATGCCCGTCATTCGCAGCGGCGGCCCGAAAGGTTGCAGGCCGAGGGTCAGCTCCCACCCGACGCTATTCGGCCCAGCGGGTGGCGGCCGAGCAGATTGGGCTGATAGCCGGTCAGATCACCCGCCACCAACGCCCAGCGCACTGGCCGCAGCAGCGGGATGAACGCCGGATCGGCCATCAGCGCGGTCTCCGCTGCGGCCGCCGCCGTTTGGCGCGCGGTCAGGTCGTTGCCGGCCCTGGCCGCCTGGTCGAGCAGTTGATCGGCTGCCGCACTGCACGGCCGGGCACGGCCGCAGCGCCACTGCGCCAGCCAGGCGACAACATCGGGCACCCGCGCCACCTGTTCGACCAGCGCCAGATCATGCTGCCCCAGCCGCCGCGCCGCCGCGAAGCCGCCGCTGCGCGCGGTCTGCAGATGCAGCATGACGCCCAGCGGTGCGAGGCTGGTGGCCAGCGTTTCGGCCAGCGCCC
>NZ_WNJP01000276.1 GCF_009733735.1 Sandarakinorhabdus oryzae
CCACGCCGGACCCGCCGGCACTCAGCCGCGCGCCGTCGATCAGGCCCAATGGCAGCAACGTCAGGTCCACGACGCCGCCCGGCCCCGGCGCCAGCCGCAGGCCGTCCAGCGTCACCAGCGTTCCCCCCAGGCCGGAGACTGATAGCCCCCGGCGCGACGCCACCAGCCACGGCCAGTCCGCCAATGCCTCGCCCGCCAGCACCGCGCCCCGCCGGCGAAGCGTGTCGCTGCCCAGTGCCTGCTCGCTGATCACCGCCGGCCGGGCGGCACTGTCGATCTGGCTGGTGGCGGCAAGGTCCATGGGCTTCTTCTACCGGCTGGACAGGCAAAGGCCAGCCGGCCAGAAGGGGGTATGACGACCGTTGCGCAACTGGCCGCTGATCCGCTGTGGTTCCCGTGGCGTTTCGACGAAGCCGCCGACGCCTTTCAGTTCCGCCACCTGACCCGTGACGATCATGCCCGCGCCACGTTCCTGACCCCGGAATATCTTGGGCTGGCCCCGGTCGAGGTGGCACCGCGCACTGCCCTGCCGGCCACGGCCCAGGCTCCGATCCACTTCATCTTCCATTCCGCCTTCTGCCTGTCGTCGGTGCTGGCGCGCGCCTTTGATCTGCCGGGCACCGCCATGGGCCTGAAGGAACCGATGCTGTTCAACGACTTGGCGGGCTGGCAGCTGCGCGGCGCCAAGGGTCCGCAGCTGGCGCAGGCGATGGAGGCCGGGCTGGCGCTGCTCGCCCGCCCGTTCGGCCCGGGGGAAGCCATCGTCGTCAAGCCCAGCAACATCGCCAACGCGCTCATCGCCGGCACGCTGCAACTGCGGCCCAAGGCGCGGGCGCTGCTGCTGCATGCGCCGCTGCCTGTCTATCTCGGCTCTATTACCCGCAAGGGCCTCGATGGCCGACTGTGGGTGCGCGATCTGCTGATCAAGCAGATGCGCCAGGGCCTGCATGATTTCGGTTTCGGGCCGGACGATTATCTCGGCCAATCCGATCTGCAGGTGGCGGCGATGGGCTGGCTGGCCCAGCATCGGCTGTTCGGCCGGCTGGCGGAGCGGCTCGGTGACCGGGTGCGCACCCTCAACAGCGACCAGATTACCGCCCGCCCGGCCGAGGTGATGGCGGCGCTTGGTGACTTGTTTGGCATCGCGCTGGACGTGCCCGCCGTGGTCGCCGGCCCGGCCTTCACCCGCCACAGCAAGCACGGTACCGATTTCGACGCCGCGGCAAGGGAGCGCGAACGCGCTGCCGAGGCCGCCCACGCCGACGAGATTGGCAAGGTGGCGATCTGGGCCAAAAATGTCGCGCAAACGCAGGGGATATCGATGACCCTGCCAAATCCGCTTATTCGCTGAACTCAGGGTATTCGGCGCGCAGGATGGCGGCAATCTCGCCGATCTGCGCTTCATAATTGCGCCAGCGGCCGCGTGAGCGGCCGTGCACCGGTTGGCGCACCTGCCACACGCTCGCCGTGCGGATGATCTGCTCACCCGTAGGCGCCACACTGCCCGCCAGTCCCAGTTGCTGCGCCAGATCGACGATCACCGCCTCGGGCTGCGCCACCAGCGCTTCATAGCGGACGGGGATGATGTCGTCGCCAAAACAGGCCTGCCAGTGCGCCATCAGGCGGCGATACTGGCGGTAGTAATGCAACATGTCGTCGAAATCATTGGCATAGGTCAGGCTGTCGGCAAACGGCAGGAAATACATCGACAGGAAATTGTCGATCGGATCGCGCATCACATGCACGATCTTCGCCGCCGGGAAGGCGCGCTTGATCAGGCCGAGATAAAGGAAATTGTCCATCCGCTTGTCGGTGAAGACGTGGGCATCACCCAGCACGCTCTTGGCAAAGCTGCTGTAATCGCTGCGGAACCGCTCCGCTGCATCGGCCAGCGTGGCCGGCGTGATATGCTGGCCATATTGCGTCATGAACCACGGCGTATAGGCCAGTTCGCCGCCCATGGTGACGCCGGTCTGGCGGCCCAGCAGCGTTTCCAGCAGGGTCGAGCCGGAGCGGAACAGGCCGCAGATGAAGATCGGCGCAATGTCGGTGGTCACCGCCGGCAGCCGCTCGGCCGGGAACAGCTGGATCATCGCGTCGATCTGCGCCGCCACATCGGCCTGGCGGTGGAACAGCTTTGTGGTGTGCTTCTGCAGCTGGTTGGCGTCATCGGCCTGGTCAAAGGCCTCGGCATATTTGCCCATCGCATCCAGCGCATTGGCCGCCGCAAAGGCCAGCTCGATCAGATCATCATTGCTCACTGCCGCCGCGGCCGCGCGCTCCACCCGCGCCAGCCCGTCGGCGGCCCGGCCTTCGAACACGTCGATGCCCGCCAGCCGGGCGTGTGCCCGCCCCAGGCC
>NZ_WNJP01000277.1 GCF_009733735.1 Sandarakinorhabdus oryzae
TTGCGGCGCCGGCGGCGCGGGCCACTGGCTCGATCCGCAGCGCTACGCCATCGATCTGGCGGCGGCGTTGCCGGGCGGCCGGGCGTGCAGTTTCAGCCTGGCGCCGGGCCTGAAGGATCTGGCCGGCCGCCCACTGCCCGCCGCCGGGCCGTTCCGTTTCACCACGCCCGGGCCCAGCGTGCGCGCCATCACGCCCGACTATGAAGAGCTGGCCGAAGACCAGATTTTCCTGATCGCCAGCGAAGCCCCGCCAACGCCGGCCAGCCTGGCCGCCCAGGCCGCCTGCCTGATCGACGGCGTGGGCGAGAAGATCCCGCTCGATCCGCTGCCCGATGCCACGCGCGACGCCATCATCAAGGGATCGCGCGGCAATTATCAGCTGAACAGCTTCCTGGAACAGGCCGGCTGGCGCGCGCCATCCTATGACGATGGCAGCGCACCGCCCACCCGCGCCAGCATCACGGCGCTGAAATGCCGCCGGCTGCTGCCGCCCGGCGGCAAGGTGACGATCTTGTGGGGCAAGGCAGTCGCCGCCGCCAACGGCCTGACCGCCGGCAGCGACTGGCAGAAGCGCTTCACGGTGCGCCAGGCCTTCACGGCGCGGATCGAATGCACGCGGGTCAACGCCGGCGCCGCCTGTTCGCCGCTCGATTCGATCCGCGTCGCTTTCACCGCGCCGGTGCCGCGCGCGGTGGCGCTGCAGGCCCGGCTGGTCACCGGCAGCCAGAGCATCGCGCCGGAACTGCCGGCCGAACGCAGCAACATGCTGCAGGAAGTGCGCTTCAAGGGGCCGCTGCCGGCACGGGCCAACTATCGCGTCACCCTGCCCGCCGGCCTGGCTGACGACAGCGGCCGCAAACTCGCCAACGCCAATCGCTTCCCGCTCGCCATCACCACCGCCGATTATCCGCCGCTGGCCAAGTTTGCCGGCACGTTCGGGATCCTGGAAGCCGAGGAGGGCGGCGTGCTGCCGGTCACTCTGCGCGGCGTCGAAAACCCGCTGCCGGCCAGCGCGCTCACGCTGCCCACGCGCAGTATCAGCACCACCAACGATGCCGCGATCGCCCGCTGGCTGCGCCGGCTGGAAGATGCCGAGGATCGGACCTTCCGCGACGAACCGCTGGCCAATGGTGAACGGCGCAGCATCGAGACGACGCGCAGCCAGCCGCTGATCGATGCCAGCGAACCGGGCCGGCGCTTCAACGTGACGCGGAGCCGGGATGGCGCCATGCAGGTGGTGGGTATTCCGCTGAAAACGCGCGGCTTCCACGTGGTCGAAATCGCCTCCCCCTTGCTGGGTTCGGCGCTGCTGGGAGCAGGCAACGTCCGCCATGTCGCCACCGGCGCGCTGGTCACCAACATGGCCGTGCATTTCCAGTGGGGCGACGGTGCGAGTCTCGCCTGGGTGACGCGGCTTTCGGATGCGACGCCAGTGCCCGGCGCCACGCTGCGCGTGTCCAACGCCTGCTCCGGCCAATTGCTGTGGCAGGGCAAGAGTGATGCGCAGGGCCGTGCCCGTATCCCTGCCGGCCTGCCGCGCCCCAGTGGCTATACGGGCTGCTATCGTGAACAGACCCCGACGCTGATCATCTCGGCCCGCACCGGCGATGATTACAGCTTTGCCCTGTCCAACTGGGGCCGCGGCATCCAGGCGTTTGATTTCAACCTGCCCGCCGGGGACTGGCAAGGCGGGCGCCTCGCCCATGCCGTGCTCGATCGCACGCTCGCCAAACCCGGCGAGCGTATCAATCTCAAATTGTTCCAGCGCAGCGGCAGCGATGCCGGCTTCAGGCGGCCGGCCAAGGCTGCCTTCAGTTTGACCGCCCATCATTGGGCCAGCGACACCAGCCTGAAGGTGACGCTCGACAATGGCGGCGACCCGGTTGGCCACATTGACCTGCCGGCCAGCGCGCCGGCCGGTGAGTGGGACCTGCGCCTCGACACCGCTGGCCAGGAGCAACGCAGCGTCGGCCGCTTCCAGGTGGAGGAATATCGCCTGCCCACCAGCCGGGCGAGCATCAGCGGGCCCAAGGCGATCCCGGTCGCGCCGCGCAGCCTGCCGCTCGATCTGGCGCTGTCCTACCTGTCGGGCGGCGCAGCGGGCGGCACGCCGGTCACGCTGCGCACCCGCGTCGTGCCGCGCAGTGTCGAAGTGCCGGGCTATGAGGGCTGGCAGTTCAACGCTGAGGCTGTGCAGCCCGGCCTCGCCGCGCTGGATGGCGATGGCAACGAGGCTGGCGCTGCCGCAACCGCCCAGCGCGCGGCCGAACAGCCGTTGACGCTGGGCGCGGCTGGCACTGCGCGCGTGGTGGCCAGCGGCTGGCCGGCGATCACGGCCCCC
>NZ_WNJP01000278.1 GCF_009733735.1 Sandarakinorhabdus oryzae
ACGCCCAGTTCGCCCGCCAGGCCCGCCGCTTCGTGACGGGCGAAGGCGTCGCCGAAACCCGCGCCGCACTGGCCCCCGGCGCGGCGCTGGCCTTGACCGGCCTCGGCCCGCTGTTCGACGGCGAGTATCGCGCCACCATGGTCACCCACCGCTTTGACCAGGCATCGGGGCTGCGCAGCGAATTTGCCTGCGAACGGCCCGGCATCGGACGCGCGTCATGAGCCCGCTCGATGCCATCCCGATGGACCGCGCTGCCACCGGCTGGGGCGGGCGCTGGCTCGGCGTGATGCCGGCCGTCGTCGCCAATATCCAGGATCCCGACGGCCAGGGCCGCATCCAGATCCGTCTGCCGTGGGCGCCCGATGCCGGCGGCAGCCAGGGCTATGAATTGTGGGCGCGGATGGCGACCCTGTTTGCCGGCAGCGACCGCGGCAGCTGGTTCCTGCCCGAAGTCGATGACGAAGTGCTGGTCGCCTTCGAAATGGGCGATCCGCGCCGGCCCTATATCCTGGGCGGGTTGTGGAACGGCCAGGACTCGCCCCCGCAAAGCGCCTCGGCCGCAAACAACATCAAGCAGATCAAGAGCCGCAACGGCGTCGCCATCACCATCGACGATGCCCAGGGCCAGGAGCAGCTGAAACTCGAAACCCCCGGCGGCCAGAAGATCACCCTGAAGGACGGGCCGGGCGCCATCACCATCGAGGATTCGAACGGCAACTCCATCAAGCTGGAAACATCCGGCATCACCATCACCGCGGCGGCCAAGGTGACGGTGAACGCGCCGCAGGTCGATGTGTCGGCGGGACTCGTCAAGGTCGATGCCGGCATGGCGAAGTTTTCCGGCGTGGTGCAGTGCCAGACGCTGATCACCACCACCTGCATCGCCACCACCTACACGCCCGGCGCGGGGAACATCTGGTGAAGCCGCTCCATCACGATCTGGCCTGGGCCAGCCCTCGCCCGCTGTGGCGCGGCGCCAGCCAATCGGTGCGGCCGCAGATCCTGCGCTTTGCCGATGATGATTTCATGGAGCGGGTGCTGCATCTGCTCGACACCGATCCCGCCCGCATCGCCGATCTGGTCGCCCGGCCGGAGACCTGGCGCGATCCCCCTCAAGCCAGCGATCCCAGCGCCGATGCCGCCCGCCATGTGCCGCTGCCCGCCGTGATGAAGGCCAACCGCCGTCAGCGCTTCCTTGGACGCGTGCCCAGCCCGATCCCGCCGGTAACCGCCACGCTCAAGCTGTGGCAGCCGGCCCACCAGCGCCATTATCTCGTCGCCGGCTCCCTCGCCTGCGCGCTGCCCGGCCTGCCCGAACACCAGCTTGCTGGCGGCCATGAACGCGTCGGCTTCGTGCTGCGCCGGCTGATCAGCGGCAACGAACATGCCTGGATCGCCGATGAAGGCGGCGGCCGCTGGCAGCGCGTCAACGACGGTCTGGCGCCGGGCGAGGAGCTGCTGCCTTTGTTCCCGCTGCGCCATGCCGACAGCGAAGGGCGCAACCGCACCCTTTGGGCCGGGCTGGTCCCGGTCGGCCGCCGCGAAGCCTATCTGTCCGGCCCGATCAATTCGACTGTGGTCAGCCTTGCCGCCGGCCAGCGCGCCGCGCTCGATCCACCGCCGGTGCCGGCGCCAACACCCTCGGTCATGGGCCGGCTCACCGATCTCCGGCTCACCGTCTTCGAACCGTGGAAGGCGATGATCACCGCGGCCACCCGCGCCGCCGGGGCACTCGACAAGACGAAGGGCGATGAATGCCGCCTGCGCGCCTTTGCCAGCAACATCGATTTCCAGATGCAGAGCTGGCTGCTGCTGCTCGATCTCAGGCGCTGGATCGCCGCCCACCTGAACGAAGTGGCGCGCGCCATCGCCGGCGGTGCGCCGCCCGCCGTCGGCAGCCGGCAGCGCCCGGTCTATGACTGGCTGGTGGCGGCCGTGCCCGGCGATCCGCTCACCAACGCCCTGAAGGATGGCCTGATCTTCACCTCGCAGCAGCCGCCGAACACGCCGCTCGGCGACGTGATCAAGCCGATGAAGGCCAATCTGCTCGATGCGCTGAAGGCGCTGCCCGCCGATCCGCCGAACGCGCCCCACCCGCTCGAAGCCATCACCACCCATTATACCGCCAAGGTCGCCGTCACCGCCGCCCAGGCCGCAGCCTGGCCCGCGTTCCATTTCCCGTTCGCCGGCCTGACGCCGCAGGGCAATGTCGTCGGCCCCTGGCAGGTGCCGCCCGCGCCGGCCCCCAACGCCGCAGAGGTCGCCGCCATCCACTACCCGCCCGGCACGGCGCCTGCCGACGCCGCGGTGATCAGCGACCCGGCCGAATCCGGCGCCGC
>NZ_WNJP01000279.1 GCF_009733735.1 Sandarakinorhabdus oryzae
AGAGACCGGTGGCTGCGACGGCGCGGCTTCGGGCGGCGGCGTCTGTCCGGCCAACGCGGCGGCCAGCGCATCGGGCGAGGCGATCACCGTCCGCTCGCCGCCGGCCGGGGCTGCTGGCGGCTTCGGGGCTTCGGGGGTCTCGTCCTCAGTGCTCATTCGTCGATCCGCATCAATTCGGTGACTTCCTCCACGGAGATCACGATCACCGTTACATTATCCGGGGCGCCGTGCGCCAGCGTTTCGGCAACCAGCCGATCGGCCACGGCGTTGGGCGACGGCAGCCGCAGCAGCCGCGCGATCGTCTCTTCCGGCACCACCTTGGTCAGCCCGTCGCTGCACAGCAGATACTGGTCCCCCGGCATGGCCTGATCATGAATGGCTTCGATCTTCAGTTCGGCCTCGGTGCCCACTGCGCGCGACAGCACATGCGCCATCGGGTGGGTTTCGGCCTCGCTGGGATCGAGCAGGCCGCGATCGATCAATTCCTGCACCACGCTGTGATCGCGGCTGATCTGCTGCAGCCCGCCGCGGCGGAAACGATAGGCGCGGCTGTCCCCCACCCACAGGCAGAGCAGTTCCGGCCCTTCGAGATGAATCAGCACCGCCGTTGTGCCCATCTGGCTGCCGGCCTTGGTGGCGGCATCGACGATCGCAGCATTGCCGGCGTTCATCGCCGCCACGATGGCCGGGCCGCGCTCGCTCACCGGGCCTGACAGATCAACCTCGGCGAGGTGGCCAACCAAAGTCTGCGAGGCCCAGTCGCCATGGCTGTGGCCGCCCATGCCATCGGCAACCAGCCACAGCGCCACGTCATCGCGCACCAGGCCCGAATCCTCATTCAGCTTGCGCACCAGCCCGGTGTGGGTGCGCATGGCAGACCGGTATCTAAGCCGCATGGGCGGTGGCTCCCCGCACGAGATGGTCCAGCGTACCGGCATCGAGCGCCTCCGCCGGCAGCGCCACCGGCGGCCCGGCGGCTGGATTGGGCACCCAGAAGGCGCTGCTGGCCGGGCAGGAGAGCGAGGCGAGGAAACGCCCAACGCCGTCAACCGCCGGCACCGCTTCGGCCAGCCGGCTGGCCAGCCCATCGGCATCCAGCCCGCCGGCCAGCGCGTCATAGGCGGCGGCTTCGGCCGTGGCAGCAAAAGCCGGATGCTGGCTCGCCACCGCCCACACGTCGGCCGCCGGGCCGGACACGCCGGCCACCAGCATGAACATGCGGCCGGCCGAATCCACCGTGGGCGTGATCACCCCGTGCAAGCACTCGCCCGCCGGCCCGGTGAGCCAGCAGTGCCAGAGCGGCGCATTGGCCATGGTTTCGGCATAGGCCCCTTCCCCCAGCGCGCCGCGCAGGGACGACAACCCCTGGGTGAGCCAGTGATCAAGCCGTGCCACCAGCCCGTCAGACCAGCCGCGCCAGACGAAATCGCCGTGCGCGGGCACCTTGCCGAACAGGCCGGCAGCCAGCATCAGCCCCTCCCCATCACAGCGCCGCCGGGCACCGCAGGGCAAACACCCCGTCTGCCGCAAACGGATCCGGGCCGGAAACCACCTCCACGTCCACCGCCGCTTCCGCCCCGAAGAAGAAACGATAGCGGCCATTGCCAAGCAATTGCTTGCGGCCCTTGTCGAGCAGGCGGAACAGCGACCACGGGCCTTCCTCGCGCAGCGTCGGGGCGGAACCGCCCTGCAGCGGCGCCAGTTCGGCGATCTGGCTGCCGGCAGACGACCAGCCAAAGCGTTCCGGCGCGCCACCGGGCACCAGGTCCATCGGCACGCCGCCGGTGCGCAGCCGCACGCCGCCCTTGATGCCCGGCATGGCGGAGACGCGCAGCACGAGATTGCCGCCCATCAACGCTTCCACATCGGCCACCCGCTGGAACTGCCGAGCCGAGGTGGCACGGAAGCTGCGCACGGTCGGCTCGGCAATCCAACCCCAGGCCTTCTTGCCGCCCGGCCGGTCGAGCAGGCTGCCCAGCGTGTCGCGGGCAAAGCCCGACATCTGGGACGCGACGCGCGACACGTCGGCCGGGGCCAGATCACTGCCCTTGCCGAACGGATAGCCTTCGCCGAACACGCGGGCGCAATCGGCGGCGACCATCTGGCTGTAGGCGGCGCGGATCTCGCTGGTGCGCTGGGTTTCAGCGGCATTGCTGGACCCGCTGGCCACCTGGGCGACGAACGCGCCCAGTTCCGGTGCGCCGGCGCTGGCGTTCTGGGCCGCCACCTGCAGTTCGGCTGCGGCCGCCGCGATGCCGGCGGCACCGCCGCCACCACCACCACCG
>NZ_WNJP01000028.1 GCF_009733735.1 Sandarakinorhabdus oryzae
GGCGGGGCAACAGCGGGCGCTGCCGGCGCGGGCGCGGCCACCACCGGGGCCGGCGCGGCCACCGGCGGGGCACCGCTGGACACGTTTCCGGCCTCGATGCGGGCGATCAGGGCGCCAACGGTGACCGTGTCACCCGGCTTGAAATATTGCTCGCCCATCACGCCGGCCACCGGCGACGGCACTTCCACCGCCACCTTGTCGGTTTCCAGCGCGACAATGGCCTCGTCGGCGGCCACGGCGTCACCGGGCTGCTTCAGCCACTGGCCAACGCTGGCCTCGGTGATGGACTCGCCCAGCGCGGGCACGATGACATCAACAGCACTTGGGGTTGCCATGCTCTTGTCTTTCTTACTTCTTCTTGAGACCGCCGCGGATCGCGGCCTTCACTTCGGTGGTCGTCGCGCCCAGCGCTTCGGCGACCAGCTTGGCCTGTTCGGCATTGTGGCGCTTCAGAAGGCCGGTGGCGGTGGCGGCCGCCGGGGCACGACCGGCATAGACCGGGCGCTTGCCCACGGCCTGCTCGATCAACGGGTTGATGAAGCTCCAGGCACCGCCGTTCTGCGGCTCTTCCTGGGCCCACACCACGGTTTCGAGGTTGGGGAATTTCCCTGCATATTCAGCAACAACGTCGCCCGGGAACGGATAGAGCTGCTCGACCCGCAGCAGATAGACGTCGTCGCGGCTTTCCTTCTCGCGGGCATCGAGCAGGTCATAATAGACCTTGCCGGTGCACAGCACGAGGCGCTTGATCTTCTTCGGTTCACACGGCGCCAGGTCATCCAGGCAACGGTGGAAGGTCGTCGCCGGGCCCATTTCGGCCAGAGTCGACACCGCCCGCTTGTGGCGCAGCAGCGATTTCGGCGTGAACACCACCAGCGGCTTGCGGAAATCGCGTAGCATCTGCCGGCGCAGCAGGTGGAAGAAGTTGGACGGCGTCGTGCAGTTGGCGACCTGGATATTGTCTTCCGCGCACAGGCTGAGGAAGCGTTCCAGGCGCGCCGAGCTGTGCTCAGGCCCCTGCCCTTCATAGCCATGCGGCAGCAGCATGACGAGGCCATTGGCGCGCAACCACTTGATTTCGCCCGACACAATGAACTGATCAATGATGGTCTGGGCGCCGTTGACGAAATCGCCGAACTGGGCTTCCCACAGGATCAAGCTCTTCGGATCGGCCAGCGCATAGCCATATTCGAAACCAAGCACGCCGAATTCCGACAGCGGGCTGTCCAGCACCTCGAAGCGCGGGTCCATCGCCTTCAGCGGAATGTAGCGGCTGCCGTCCTTCTGGTCGGTCCACACCGCGTGGCGCTGGCTGAACGTGCCGCGGCCGCAATCCTGGCCCGACAGGCGCACGCCATAGCCGTCCTTCAGCAGCGAGCCGAAGGCCAGGGCCTCGGCCGTGGCCCAATCGATGTTGGCGCCGGTCGAGAACATCTCCGCCTTGGCATCAAGAACGCGCGCCAAGGTCCTGTGAATATTGAAGCCATCCGGCACGGTGGTGAGCTGCTTGCCCAACTGGTGCAGTTCGGTCATCGACACGCCGGTCATCGCGGCGCGGCGGCTGTCGATGGCTTCCTTGGGCTTGCCCAGGCCGGCCCAGCGCCCGCCGAACCAGTCCGCCACATTGGCCTTGAAGCTGGTGGCGGCCTCGAACTCGTCTTCCAGCATCGACACATAGGAGTCGATCATCGCCTTGTAGCCATCGCCCGGCAGCACGCCCTCTCGGGCCAGGCGCTCGGCGTAAAGCTCGCTCACCGTGCGCTTCTTGCCGATCGCGGCATACATCAGCGGCTGGGTGAAGCTCGGCTCGTCGCTTTCGTTGTGGCCAAAGCGGCGATAGCACCACATGTCGATCACCACGTCGCGCCCAAAGCGCTGGCGGAATTCGGTGGCGACCTTGGTGGCATAGGTCACGGCTTCGGGATCATCGCCGTTCACGTGGAATATCGGCGCCTGCACGATCTTGGCCACATCCGACGGATATGGCGACGACCGCGCAAATTGGGGACTGGTGGTGAAGCCGACCTGGTTGTTCACCACATAGTGGATGGTGCCACCGGTGTTGTAGCCGTTGAGGCCGGAGAAGCCGAAGCATTCGGCCACGATGCCCTGGCCGGCAAAGGCCGCATCGCCGTGCAGCAGGATCGGCAGCACCTGCTTGCGGGCGCTGTCGCCGATGATGGTCTGGATGGCCCGCACCTTGCCCAGCACCACCGGATTCACGGCTTCCAGGTGCGACGGGTTGGGCACGAGGCTGAGGTGCACCTTGTTGCCATCGAATTCGCGATCGGTGCTGGTGCCGAGGTGATATTTGACGTCACCCGAACCGCCCACGTCATCCGGGTTGGACGAGCCGCCGGCAAATTCGTGGAAGATGGTGCGGAACGGCTTTTGCAGCACGTTGGCCAGCATGTTGAGCCGGCCACGGTGGGGCATGCCGAACACGATTTCGGTGATGCCCAGCGCGCCGCCGACCTTGATGATCGATTCCATCGCCGGGATCATGGCTTCGGCGCCATCGAGGCCGAACCGCTTGGTGCCGACATATTTGCGACCCAGGAACTTCTCGAACTGCTCGGCTTCAACCAGCTTGTTCAATATCGCCCGCTTGCCATTGGCCGTGAACTGGATTTCCTTGTCACGGCCTTCGAATTTTTCCTGCAGGAAACGACGCTCCTCGACGTCGTTGATGTGCATATATTCCAGGCCGACATTGCCGCAGTAATTGCGCTGCAAGATGCCAACCAACTCGCGGATCGTGGCCATCTGCAGACCGAGCGCGCCGCCGATATGCACCGGGCGATCAAGATCATTGGTGCCAAAGCCGTGATAACCCGGCGTCAGATCGGCCGGCAGGTCGCGGGTGGCAAGGCCGAGCGGATCGAGATTGGCCGCCAAATGCCCACGCACGCGATAGGTGCGGATCAGCATCAGGGCGTTGATCGAATCCTGGGCGGCGCGCGCGATGTCTTCCGGGCTGGCGCCGGCAGCCGCGGCGGCCGCCGCCGCCCGACCCGCTGTCTTTGCAGGGGTTTCGGCAAACATGCCGGCGGCATCGAGCCCACGCGTCAGCTCGTCGCCCGGCAGGATCGGCCAGTTCGGCCGGGCCCAACTCGGCGCCGGCCGATCTTCCGGGCCGGGCAGCAGGGCGTCCATATCCATCGTGACAGTCCTCAAACTCGCGATTCTGCCTTGTTTAACGGCACATGCTGGTCATGTCATGACAAACTGTCGCATGCCGGCCATGCAGTGCCGACATGCGCGGTGATTTTCAGCCGCGATTGAAGGGGCTCAGCCCTTCAGCACCTCGACCAGCGTTTCCCCAAGCAGCGACGGCGAGGGCGACACGCGAATGCCGGCGGCTTCCATCGCCGCGATCTTGCTTTCAGCATCGCCCTTGCCGCCCGACACGATGGCGCCGGCATGGCCCATGCGGCGGCCGGGAGGCGCGGTGCGCCCGGCGATGAAGCCCACCATCGGCTTCTTGCGGCCGCGCTTCGCCTCGTCGATCAGGAATTGCGCCGCCTGTTCCTCGGCATCGCCGCCGATCTCGCCGATCATGATGATCGATTGGGTGGCATCATCGGCGAGGAACATTTCCAGCATATCGATGAAATTGGTGCCATTCACCGGATCGCCGCCGATGCCCACCGCCGTCGTCTGGCCCAGGCCCACGTTGGTGGTCTGGTGCACGGCTTCATAGGTGAGCGTGCCGGACCGCGAGACGACGCCGACCGAGCCCTTGCGGAAGATATTGCCTGGCATGATGCCGATCTTGCACTCGCCGGGCGTCAGCACACCGGGGCAGTTCGGCCCGATCAGCCGGGTCTTCGATCCCTGCAGCGCCCGCTTGACCCGCACCATGTCGAGCACCGGAATGCCTTCGGTGATGCACACCACAAGCGGGATTTCAGCCGCAATGGCCTCGCAAATCGCGTCAGCCGCACCAGGCGGCGGCACATACACGACCGACGCATCAGCGCCAGTGGCTTCGCGCGCCTGGGCGACGGTATCGAACACCGGCAGGCCGAGATGGGTGGAACCGCCCTTCCCCGGCGCGGTGCCGCCGACGACCTTGGTGCCATAGGCGACGGCCTGTTCCGAATGGAACGTGCCTTGGCGGCCGGTGAAGCCCTGCGTGATGACGCGGGTGTTGGCATTAACGAGAATGGACATCAGGCGGCCTTCTTCACTTCGGCGACGATCTTGGCCGCCGCATCACCCAGATTGTCGGCCGACACGATGGGCAGGCCGGAGTTGGCGAGGATTTCCTTGCCGAGTTCGACGTTGGTGCCTTCCAGGCGCACCACCAGCGGCACCGACAGCTGCACTTCCTTCGCAGCGGCGATGATGCCTTCCGCGATGATGTCACAGCGCATGATGCCGCCGAAGATGTTGACCAATATGCCTTCCACCGCCGGATCCTTCAGGATCAGCTTGAAGGCGTTGGTCACCTTCTCCTTGTCGGCACCGCCGCCGACATCAAGGAAGTTGGCCGGCTCGGCGCCGTTCAGCTTGATGATGTCCATGGTGGCCATGGCGAGGCCGGCGCCATTGACCAGGCAGCCGATGTTGCCATCCAGCTTGATGAAGGCGAGGTCGTACTTGGAGGCTTCGACTTCGGCCGGGTCCTCCTCGGTCAGGTCGCGCAGCTCCATCAGGTCCGGGTGGCGATAGAGTGCGTTCGAGTCAAAACCGACCTTGGCATCGAGCACCAGCAGCTTGCCGTCTTCCGTCACGGCGAGCGGGTTGATCTCCATCTGGCTGGCATCAGTGCCGACGAAGGCATCATAGAGCTTCAGCGTCACCGTCTCGGCCTGCTTGGCGATCGGACCGGTCAGGCCCAGCGCTGCGGCGACGGCGCGGCCATGGTGCGGCATGGCGCCGGTGGCTGGATCGATGGTGATGGTGTGGATCTTTTCGGGGTGGTGGTGGGCGACGTCCTCGATGTCCATGCCGCCTTCGGTGCTGGCGACGATGGCGATGCGCCCGCTGGCACGATCGACCAGCATGGCGAGATAGAGTTCTTTCGCGATATCAACGCCATCGGTGACATAGAGCCGGTTGACCTGCTTGCCGGCCGGGCCGGTCTGGATCGTCACCAGCGTGTTGCCCAGCATGTCGGTCGCGGCCGCGCGCACATCGTCCGCCGAACGGGCCAGGCGCACGCCGCCCTTGGCTTCCGGGGGCAGTTCCTTGAACTTGCCCTTGCCGCGGCCACCGGCATGGATCTGCGCCTTCACGATATAGAGCGGGCCCGGCAACTTGGCCGAGGCCGCCACCGCTTCGTCAACGCTAATCGCGGCAAAGCCGATCGGCACCGGAACGCCGAACTTGGCCAGCAGTTCCTTGGCCTGATACTCGTGGATGTTCATGCAATCTGCCCTGGGTCGTGACGTGAATGGGGAATCGGTGCGCTGTGGTTATGGCGGTGCAGCATGATGCGGGCAAGCCTCACCAAGCGACCAGTTTCAGATCCGGAATGTCGGAAAAACTGTCAGGCCTGGCCGAAATCAGGCTGGCATTGCGGGCAATGGCCTGGGCCGCAATCAACCGGTCCGAAATGCGGCGCTGGTCAAAGCCGCAGCGGGCGATGATCTGGCCATAGGCCGCCAGATCGGCGTCACCGATGTTCACGACCGGAAAGCGCAGCAGCAAGGCATCGAGCAATCGCCGGCGGAACTCGGCGAAGTTCGGATCGCGGTACACGCCGCCTTCCAGCTCGATGCGGGTGATCATCGAGAAATAGGGCCGCTCCGGCAATGCCGCCACCAGCAGGGTGGTCACTTCGTTGCCATCGCGCAGGTCGATGGCAATGCTGGTATCGATCAGGATCAAAGCCCGGGCCGCTCCGGCCACCAGTCAGGGTCGCGGCGGTCGCGCTCCACCACCTCGCGGCTGCGCAAGCGGCGCAGATCGTCGAGCAGCTTGGTCGCGTCGCGCTGCCAGCGATCGGCCTCACTTTCGATGCAGGTCAGCACCACCCGGTTGCCCTCCCGCTCGATCCGCACCTGGCTGCCCGGCCCGAAGCCGATGCCCTTGGGCAGGCGCACGGCTTCGCTGTTGCCAGACATGAATGTGCGGGCGATATGGGTCGGCATGGCCCGTATATACCGTATATACGGGCCTCAAGCCAGCGAATTATCAATGGCCTTGCAGGCGGCCAGCAGTTCCTTCACCGCATCGACGCTCACCTGGAAATTGGCCTTGGCGCTGTCTGACAAGTTGATCTCCACCACGCGCTCGACGCCGCCAGCGCCGATGATCACCGGCACGCCGACATAAAGATCGGACACGCCATACTGGCCGGTCAGGTTCACGGCGCAGGGCAGCAAGCGCTTCTGGTCATACAGGTACGCCTCGGCCATCTCGATGCCGCTGGTGGCCGGCGCGTAATAGGCGCTGCCGGTCTTCAGCAGCGCGACGATCTCACCGCCACCCGACCGGGTGCGCTGCACGATGGCGTCGATGCGCTCCTGGGTGGACCAGCCCATCTTGATCAGATCGGGCACCGGGATGCCGGCCACCGTGCTGTATTCAATCACCGGCACCATGGTGTCACCGTGGCCGCCAAGCACGAAGGCGTTGACGTCGCGCACGCTGACCTTGAACTCATCAGCCAGGAAATGGCGGAAGCGCGCCGAATCCAGCACGCCGGCCATGCCGACGACCATGTGGTGCGGCAGGCCGGAGAATTCGCGCAGCGCCCACACCATGGCATCAAGCGGGTTGGTGATGCAGATCACGAAGGCGCCGGGCGCGTGGGTCTTGATGCCCTCACCCACGGCCTTCATCACCTTCAGGTTGATGCCGAGCAGATCATCGCGGCTCATGCCCGGCTTGCGGGCCACCCCGGCGGTGACGATGATCACGTCGGCACCGGCAATATCGGCATAATCGTTGCTGCCCTTCAGCGAGACGTCAAAGCCTTCGACCGGGCCGCACTGCGCCAGATCGAGCGCCTTGCCCTGCGGCACGCCTTCGACCACGTCGAACAGCACGATGTCGCCCAGCGCGCGCTGCGCGGCGAGATGGGCGAGCGTGCCGCCGATGTTGCCGGCGCCGATCAGGGCGATTTTCTTGCGAGCCATGGGGTGAGGCCTTTCCTTCAAATGAGTCGGTCAGAATGTCGCAGGCTGGATAGAGCGCGGCGGCGCACTGTGCAACCGCAGCATATCCTTATCCGGTGAAAAGAGGCAGGCGGCGGCCCTGTCCTACACGGGCAAAGCCTGTCATCAAGGCTGTGCCAGGACGTGTTGCCTGTAGGCTTTGCGTGCGGTTGAAAAATTCCCAATTCGATACGAAACGTCAAAAGTGTCAAAATTCAAAAAGGCAAGCAACTTTCTGAATTTATATATTTTTCGGGCTTTATCCGCCGTGACCGAGCGCCAGATAGTCCGCCGATTGCATTTCCATCAACCGGCTGGCGGTGCGTTCGAATTCGAAGCTGGAATCGCCGGCCGGATAAAGCTGGTCCGGCGCGGCATCGGCGGCGGCGACCAGCTTGACCTTGTGCTCGTAGAGGGCGTCGATCAGATGGATGAAGCGGATCGCCTCGTTGCGGTTCTCCGGCCCCAGCTTCGGGATGCCGACGATGAAGACCGTGTGATAATGCCGAGCAATGGCGAGATAGTCGGCTGCACCTAGCGGCTGGCGGCACAGGCGCGCAAAGCTGAATACGGCGACGCCCTTCAGCGATTTGGGCACATGCAGGCTGCGTCCACCGGGCAGCGGCAGTTCCGCGGTCGGCACATGGGCCCGGTCTTCCACCGGGTAATCGGTCATTCGGAAGAAGGCGGCCGACAAGGCGGCGGTGGCGTCGGGCCCATTCGGCACATGCCAGGTCTGCGTGCCCGACAGGCGGGCGAGGCGATAATCGGTCGGACCATCGAGGGTGACCACGTCCAGTTTCGCGGTGATCAGATCGATGAACGGCAGGAACAAATGGCGGTTGAGGCCATCCTTATAGAGATCATGCGGCGGCCGGTTGCTGGTGGTGACCACCGTCACCCCCTTCTCCATCAGTGCCGTGAACAGGCGCGACAGGATGGCGGCATCGGCGATGTCCTTCACCTGCATCTCGTCAAAGCAGAGCAGACGCGCCGATGCGGCGATCTGGCTGGCGACGCTGATCAGCGGGTCGGCATCGCCAGCTTGGCGGCGGGCGTGGATGGCGCCGTGCACCTCGGCCATGAATTCGTGGAAATGGGCACGGCGCTTGGGGGCCACGGTGGAGGCAGCGAAGAACAGATCCATCGCCATGGATTTGCCGCGGCCGACGCCGCCCCAGATATAGAGGCCCTTTGGTATCGGCGCGGCTGCCTTGCCGAACAGGCGGCCGAGCAGGCCGGGCGCCTCCACAGGCTGCTGCAGAGCGGATTCAAGCGCCGCCAGCTTTGCCACCACCGCCGCCTGCGCGGCATCAGGCTTGAGTTCGCCGGCGGCCAGCAGCTCGCGATAGCGCGCCGCGAGGTCAGTCAACCTGCGTCTCTCCCGGCCGCGCCGCATGGCCTTCGCCGGTGGGGCGGGCGGCGCGCGGGATCTTGCGCATCGTGCCGGTGAAACTGGCCAGGTTGACGCCGTCTTGGGTGACGAGACCACGGACGAACAGCATCTTGCCGGTTTCCTTCAGGATCTCGCCATGCGCCTCGATCGGCTTGCCGACGATCCCGGCAGACAGGAAATCGGTGGCGCACGACAGGGTGACAGCGGCCGAATTTTCGAGCTGGCGGAAGATGAAGGCGAACATCGCCATGTCGATGAACGACATGATGAAGCCGCCGTGCAGATAACCCAGGCCATTCGAATGCTTGCGCGCCGTTTCCATGCGGCACTCGACGCCGCGCGGGCCCTCCCGGAAGAAGAAATCGCCCAGCATCGAGGCGAAGCGCCCATCGGGATCACGCCGCCAGCAGGTCCAGCCCGCATTTGGGCCCTCGGTGAATGTTTCGCGAGACATGGGTCTGCGGTTAGCGCCGGTGGGCGGCGGCGGCAAGCCTTAGCGGCGCAGGGCTGCCAGCAGCCATTGCCCGGCGGAACGCCAGTCTCCCGGCGCCAGGCCCAGCGCGGTCGCGAACTGGGCGCGTGCTTCGCTGAACCGCCCCAGACGGCGCAATTGCGAGCCCATGATGTAGTGGTGGCGAGCCAGGGCGACAGGTTGGCTGGCCAGCGCGTCCGCGTGTTTCTCGATCAGGCGACGACGGCCGATGATGCCTTTCTCGACGCTGCGGGTCAGGCTGTCGGGGCTGTCGTGGGCGATGGCCAGCGGCTCGGGGATGTAGCGGAACCGGGCACCGGCCTGAGCGAGCCGCAGCACCAGGTCCCAGTCCTGGAAGCGTGGCATGGCAGGATCAAAGCCGCCAACCTGATCGAAGATTGCCCGCGTCATTGCCAGTGTCTGGGTGGAGATGTGGCTGGTGGCAAGCAGCTGGGCATAGACATCGGCCGAAAGCTGCCAGCCTGGCGGCGGGTACAGGGCGCGGGCCTCCCCATAGCGCTGATCAAGTTGGCAGAAGGAGACGTCAGCCGTGGTCAATGCCTTGAAATGGGCGGTCAGCAGGTCTGGCGCCCATTCATCGTCACTGTCCTGAAAGGCCACCAGCGGGCTGCGCGCCATAGCGACGCCGGCATTGCGAGCGGCCGGCGCGCCGGCGTTGCGGCGTTGCTGATAGATGGCGATGCGCGGATCCGGTAATGCGGCCAGCACGCCCAGCGTGTCATCGGTGGAGCCATCATCAACGATGATCAGTTCGAACGACCCAAGCGTCTGGGCCAGCACGGAGGTGATGGTCCGCCCGATCAGGCCTGCACGGTTATAACTTGGCATCACCACCGAAATAAGCGGACTGGGGGCGGTGGCGAGCCGGATGCAGGCAAGATCCAAGAACGATGCTCCCAACGCGAAGTCTGACAGCGCTCCTCAGCGGCGGACGAGAGCGGTTGATGGCGACGGCAACGCAGGCGGCGTGGCGCCCTCGCTGGCAAGCCGCTTCTGCTGATGGCGGTGCAGCGCTAGAATGCCGACGCCGATGGTGAACACCAGATAATTATTGTCGGAATAGCTGATCACATAGGCTGAAACAATGAAGTTCAGCACGCTGAGTGACAGTGCGCCCGCCAGTTCCTCAACCTCATCCTTTGCGCGCATGAAGGTCATCACGCCCAGCCAGGCGAGGCGGGCGAGGCAGCCCATGAAGCCGATGAAGCCCAACGGACCCACCCCGACCAGCAGGTTGATATAGTAGGAGTCGACCACGGCAATGCCCCTGGCCGACACCTTGCCGACGTCTGGCAAGGGCACGCCCATGCCAACACCAATCGGGTTCCGGCCAATGGCACGCCAGGCACCGGCCCATTGCTGATCGCGCACCTCGTTGCTGCCCGTATGCTGGGATCCGCCAATCGTGTACATCTGCAGCCGGTGGCTGCTCGCGATCGCCCCGGCCATTGCCGCCACCCCGAGCAGGACCAGGGCGACCATGATGCCGGACTTCAGGGAGTCACCTCTGCCGCGAAAGAACAGCTGGCGAGCCATGACCAGGCCCGCAAAACCAAACAGACCAATCAGGAACGCGATGGACGCGCTGCGCGCATTGGTGAACCACACGGTTTGCAGGATCAGCGGCACCAACGCGATCGCAGCCAGCCGCTGCCAACCCTTCATGTACCACATGCGATACAGCAGCAGCGGGATCATGATGGCGAAATACTGGCTGAAATAGAGCACGATACCGAACGTGGAGCGAATACGGTAACGCCCGTCCCCGATACGGGCCTGTGGCCCCATATAGGTCTCCAGCAACAGCGGATCGACCTTCATGAAGCTGGGAATATAACCAAGCCAGGGGGGATGCTGCATCCAGTTCTCGAGAATCGTCACCAACATGGTGAAGATGAAGGCCAGCACCAGGGCCTGCACCAGGCGGGAGACCTTGCGCACATCTGAGAACGCCCAGGCCGCAGCGACCATCGCTGCGCCGTCCTGCACGGCCTGAACCACTTCATAGTTCACGACGTCCAGCGGGTTGACAGCCAAGGGCACAACCACCGCTTCCATGATCAGGAACAGGGCCAACAGGCGGAAGGCCAACCTGTCATAGCCCAAAAGATCCATCGCCTTGCGACGGGCCTCGGCGATCTGCGGGAAATGGGTGAGCATGCCTATCAGCAGCAGACCCAGAATCACGCGTGGAGGTGTCACCCATGGCAGGCCAGGAATGGCAATGGCAACATAAGTCGGCCATGCCACCATCATGACCATGTAGGCCGCGAGCAATTTGTAGAAGGGCGCCTCGTCGGCCTTGTTGACGTCGGGGAGCAGCCAGAGGCCGAGCATCGCCATGATACCGATCGGGAAGGCGACGAAACGCACCGCGAGCGTGCCACCGACAGCCACCAGGAACCCGGTGTAGACGATCAGGAACAGAGACAGCGCCGTGAACGCGACGCACGCCAGTTTCCACCACGACCGATGATGAAGGCTGTTGTATTGCGGCAGGATGCGCGCCGACTTGCGATCCATGGCCGCGCGCGTGGTGAAGGTAATTGCTGTCACGCGATCACCCGGTCAGGCCATTCGGCACGTTCGATCTGCTTCACGGTCCCACCAATCATGCCACATATACGGCTGGCACGGGCCAGCACTGCGGAGGCAACTTACCAAAGCGATGGGAAGCCGGCAAGCGAAGCTGCCGTGACAGGGAGGAAGCAGCGAGGAAGCGTTGGGATTCAGCCCGCGCGCTCCAACATCATCAGCTTGATCTCTGCAATCGCCTTGGCCGGGTTCAACCCCTTGGGGCAGACATTGGCGCAGTTCATGATAGTGTGGCAGCGATAAACCCGGAACGGGTCCTCGAGCGCGTCCAGACGCTCACCCGTTATCTCGTCACGGCTGTCGGCCAACCAGCGATAGGCCTGCAGCAGGATGGCCGGGCCGAGGAACTTGTCGCTGTTCCACCAATAGCTTGGGCAGGCGGTGGAGCAGCAGGCGCACAAGATGCACTCATACAGCCCATCCAGCTTCTCACGCTCGTCCGGGGACTGGATACGCTCCTCGCCCGACGGCGCTGGGGTGACGGTCTGCAGCCACGGCTTGATCGAGGCATATTGGGCATAGAAATGCTTGAAATCAGGGACCAGGTCCTTGATCACCTCCATGTGCGGCAGTGGCGTGATCACCACTTCGCCCTTCACCTCCTCGATCGGCTTGGTGCACGCAAGCGTGTTCGTTCCGTCGATGTTCATCGAACACGAGCCGCAGATGCCTTCCCGGCACGAGCGCCGGAAGGTGAGCGTGGGATCCACCTCGTTCTTGATCTTGATCAGCGCATCCAGCACCATCGGCCCAGTGGCGTCGAGATCGAGGCTGTAGCTGTCATAGCGTGGGTTCTGCCCGTCATCCGGGTTCCAGCGATAGATCTTGAAGCTTTTTGTCCGCGACGCTCCGGCCGGTGCCGAGTAGGACTTGCCTGTGCCATTGATGACGCTGTTCGCCGGGAGAGTGAATTCCGCCATTGGGTAAGCCTTCAAACCAGATTGCAATTGGGATTGCGGCCCGCGTTCGCCCGTAACACCTGGACGTAATAGCGGGTCATTTCGGTAGCGCGGCGCTGTTCACCACCCGGCAGCATCGTACCAAGATCCTGCGTCCAGCCCTGTGCGCAATCGGCCTCATCAGCAGAGGATTTTGCGCAATCGATGAAGCGATCAAAGGCACGACGCCAACGGTCAAAATCGGGCCGGGACATCACCGGGCCGTGACCGGGGATGAGCCGCGCAAAGCGCACGTTGCTGATGTCGGCCAGCGCTGCCCGCCATCCGCCCGGACAGGCCGTATCAAGGAACGGCGCCGGCAGGGTGACCAGATCGCCGGAAAGCAAGGAGCGGGTGCGGGTGTCCACCAGCCACAGATCGCCGGCGGTGGCCGCCGTGCGTGCCAGGTGCACATCGAGCGTGCGGCCGCCCAATTTCAGCCGTTGCGAACGGTTCACCACCTTGTCCGGCCGCAGGGCGGCGCCGTTGGCGGTGGTCGCTATATCGGCGCGCACCTCCGGGACCAGGTCCGCCGGCACCTCCCCGGCAGCAATCGCGGCTTCGGCGGCCTTGGCACTTTCGGCAAGGAAGCCCTTGAGCGCACCATCGATGGCGCTGCTGGCATAAACCGTCAGCCCTGGTGCAGCTGCCCGCAGCCGCGGATTGCCGCTGACATGATCAAGGTGCCAATGGGTATTGATGATGGCCACCAAAGGCCGGTTCATCCCGGCCGTTGCCGCCAGGATGGCGTCGCTGTGCTCGGCATGGCGACCCGTGTCGACGACCACCAAGCCCTTGTTGCCCCGCAGGATGACACTGTTACCGTCGGGCTGATGGCCGGGCACGAAGGTGCCCGCCACCAGGGTCACACCCGGCGCCAACTCCTCCGGCGCAATAGCGCCCTGCGCCGGCAGCGCCACCGCTGCCAGCGCCAGGCCCGCTGCCGACAGGGACCAGCGCGCCGTCATCTCAATAGGTCCGCGCTTTCGGCTTGATATAGTCGATCTCGTCCGACAGCGTGTAGGTGTGCACCGGGCGCTGGGCGAGTTCCACCGAACCATCGCGGAACCAGCCAAGGCTGTGCACCATCCACTTGTCGTCATCGCGCGATGGGAAATCCTCGTGCATGTGGGCGCCGCGGCTTTCGTGGCGGGATTGGGCCATGTGCATGGTCAGCACGGCCTGGCCGATCATGTTGTCGAGCTCCAGCGTCTCGATCAGATCGGTGTTGAACACCAGGCTGCGATCGGTGGTGCCGATGTCAGCCATGCGCTGATAGACGGCGTCGATCTTGCGCACACCTTCGTCGAGGATTTCGCTGGTACGGAACACGCCAGCATTGGCCTGCATCGTCTTCTGCATCGCAAGCCGCACTTCGGCAGTGGTGGAACCGCCCTTGGCGTGACGGAAGCCATCGAGCCGGCCCAGCGCGAAATCGGCATTGTCCTTGGGCAGCGCCTGGTGCGGGGCGTTCGCGGTCTGGATGGCGGCAATCCGGTGCGCCGTGGCGCGGCCGAAGACCACCAGATCGATGAGGCTGTTGGAGCCGAGCCGGTTGGCACCGTGGACGGACACGCAGGCGGCTTCGCCCACGGCAAACAAGCCAGGCACCACGCTGTCCGGATTGCCATCTTTCAGGGTGACGACCTCGCCGTGATAATTGGTCGGGATGCCGCCCATGTTGTAATGCACGGTCGGGACCACCGGGATGGGCGCCTTGGTTACGTCCACGCCGGCAAACACCTTGGCGGTTTCGCTGATACCGGGCAGACGCTGGTGCAGCACGGCGGCATCGATGTGATTGAGATGGAGGTGGATATGGTCGCCCTCGGCGCCAACGCCCCTGCCCTCGCGGATTTCCATCGCCATTGAGCGGCTGACCACGTCACGTGACGCCAAATCCTTGGCTGACGGGGCATAGCGTTCCATGAAGCGCTCGCCCTGGCTGTTGGTGAGATAGCCACCCTCCCCACGCGCGCCTTCGGTGATCAGCACGCCGGCGCCATAGATGCCGGTGGGGTGGAACTGCACGAACTCCATGTCCTGCATCGCCACGCCGGCCCGGATCGCCATGCCGCCGCCGTCACCAGTGGAGGTGTGAGCCGACGTGGCGGAGAAATAGCAGCGGCCATAGCCGCCGGTGGCCAGCACCGTCTGGTGGCTGCGGAAGCGGTGGATGCTGCCATCTTCCATGTTGATGGCGATGACGCCCTTGCAGGCGCCGTCGTGCATGATCAGATCGATGGCGAAATATTCGATGTAGAAGTCGGTGCTGTACTTCAGGCTCTGCTGATAGAGCGCGTGCAGCATGGCGTGGCCGGTGCGATCGGCGGCGGCGCAGGTGCGCTGCGCGGCCGGGCCGGCACCCATGTTCTGCATCATGCCACCGAACGGACGCTGATAGATGCGGCCGGCTTCGGTGCGGCTGAACGGCACGCCGAAATGTTCGAGTTCGTAAACGGCGGCCGGCGCTTCGCGGCACAGATACTCGATCGCGTCCTGGTCGCCGAGCCAGTCAGACCCCTTCACCGTGTCATACATGTGCCAGGTCCAGTGATCCGGCCCCATGTTGCCGAGCGCGGCGGCGATGCCGCCCTGCGCCGCCACCGTATGGCTGCGCGTTGGGAAGACCTTGGTGATGCAGGCGGTTTTCAGCCCGGCTTCAGCAATGCCCATGGCGGCGCGCAGGCCAGAGCCGCCGGCCCCCACCACGACGGCATCATAGACATGATCGATGATCTGATAGGCTTCGGGCACGTGACGTTCCAATCAACCGGCAGACAGGGCAACCTTGAGCACCGAAAACAGCGCCAGGGCAGCGAGAGCAAAGGTGTAGAAGTTCAACGCCAGCAAGGCGATGACGCGCTTTGACCCATGGAGGTAATCCTCCAGCATCACTTGCACGCCCAGGCGGAAATGCCAGAAGGTAGCAACCACCAGCAGGCAGAGCGGCACTGCCACCAGCGGCTGACGCATCCACATCACCATGGAGGCATAATCCAGGCTGGGCAGTCGGGCGAGGCTGACCACGAACCACAGCACCAGGAACAGGCTCGCCACCGCCGTCACCCGCTGCAGCCACCAGTGATGCACCACGGCACCGCCGCCTGCCCCCAGCCCACGCACACGGCCCAATTGGGTCCCATTGCCCATGCTCAATATCCCTTGCCGAGCAGGATCCAGGCCCAGAAGGCCAGGGTCGCGATGGTGGAAAAGGCGAAGGTCGCCAGTGCCGTGCGCCGCGAGGTGACCAGGTCATAGCCCTCGCCAGAGTCCATGATGAAGTGGCGGAGTCCGCTGCCCATGTGCTGGAACAGCGACCAGGTCAGGCCGAAACCAACGAGCACGCCGACAGGCGACATGATGAGATCGAGGAAGAGGCGATAATAGCTTGGCCCGCTGGCCAGCGCTGCCAGCCACCAGGCGAAGATCAGGACAGCGCCAAAGGCCAGTGCCTGGCCGGTAGCGCGGTGCAGGATCGACACCGCCATGTGCACGCGCCATTTCCAGATGGTGAGGTGCGGTGACAAGGGCCGCGGCACCGGTGCTGTTGGACGTGAAGCCATTGATCACCCCTTGGTCTGGCCCGATTCCTCGTCCCGGCTCTGCAGCCAGGCGGGCGGACGGTCATTCGTGCCGGCCTTCATACCGCGCCTGCGCTGCGGTGCAACAGGCGAGGCACGATCAACCGGCACACTGGATCAGCACGGTTCGTTCCAGCCCGGCATATCGATGCACCAGCGCGTCGCGGTAACTGGTGTCGGCCATCATGTTCAGGAAATGCTGGCGGGTGGGATAGCGAACCAGCAGCAGCTTGTCCCAATCGGTCGCTTCGGTGCCGGGCTGACCAATGAACACCTGTTCGCATGGGCCATCATAGAGCACTTCGGCCTGAGAAACGGCGCCAACGGCAATGGTGAAAGCATGCTGGTAAAGCGCATAGGCGGCTTCACCCGAGCAGGGAGCCATGGCCATTTCGCTCGGATATTCAGCAACTTTGCGGAACTTGAGCAGGTTCATCATCACCACCGGCCCGTCGCGGCCGTGGTCACGCAAAGCGCGCACCTGATCACGCGTGGGATCAATGCTGGCATCGTGATTGCCGTGCGTCGGAATGGCCATCTCGGGGGGACTCGCAGTTGTTGCCGTTTCAGCATAGCATCGCCTGAACGACCGCCAAAAGGCGGCGCACAAAATGGGGAGGATGTGATGGCGACTGTTGCTCCGGGCAATCTGGCCGAGGTTCCACTCGACGTGATCGATGTGTCGGATGCGACGCTTTATGCCAATGACAGTTGGCGGCCGGTGTTTGCCCGGCTTCGTGCCGAAGCGCCGGTGCATTACCAGGCCAACAGCCCGTTTGGCCCGTTCTGGTCGATCAACAGCCACGCCGACATCATGGCCGTCGAAGCCCGGCCCGACATTTTTTCGAGCAGCCACGAATTTGGCGGCATCACCGTCATCGACCTGCTTGAAGACTACAACCTGCCGCAGTTCATTGCCATGGACCGCCCGCGCCATTCCGATCAGCGGCGGGTCGTGGCGCCGGCCTTTGGCCCATCGGAAATCGCCCGCATGGCCATCGAAGTGCGCAAGCGCACGAGCCAGCTGATCGACAGCCTGCCGATTGGCGAGGAATTCGATTGGGTTGACCGGGTTTCCATCGAACTGACCACCGGCATGCTGGCCATCTTGTTCGATTATCCGTGGGAAAAGCGCCGCGATCTCACCCTGTGGTCCGATTGGGGCGGCGACATCGAGGCCGCGCTGAATCCCGCCACCAAGGATATCCGCCAGCAGCACCTGATCGACATGACCCACGCGCTTGATGCGCTGATGGCCGAGCGCAAGGCAAAACCGCCCAGTGGCGACCTGATCAGCGCCATGGCCCACAGCGATGCCATGGGTGACATGCCGTTCAAGGAGCGCACCGGCAATTACATCCTGCTGATCGTGGGCGGCAACGACACCACGCGCAATTCGATGTCCGGCCTGGTCGAGGCCTTCAACCGCTATGATGGCGAGTGGGCCAAGCTGGAGGCCGACAACTCATTGATTGGCAACACGATTTCCGAAGTTCTGCGCTGGCAGACCCCGCTGGCACACATGCGCCGCACGGCGGTGGCGGATGCCGACATTGCTGGCGTGCCGGTGAAAAAGGGCGACAAGGTCGTGGTCTGGTACATCAGCGGCAATCGCGACGAGAGCGTGTTCCCGGATGCCGAAACCTTTGATATCACACGCTCAAATGCCCGCCGGCACCTGTCCTTCGGCTTTGGTGTCCACCGCTGTGTCGGTGCGCGGCTGGCCGAGTTGCAGATTGCCGTGCTGTTGGAAGAACTCCTCGCCCGCAAGCTGTTCCCGCGCCAGGTCGGCGAGGCCGAATATGTGGCGCAATGTTTTGTCCACGGTTTCCGAAAGCTGCCGGTTGTGCTTGAACGGCGGGGATGAGCGTACGAATCCGCACGAAAATGCTGGCCGGCCGCACGGTGGCGCTGGCCGGGCGCACCGGGCCGTGTCCCACCGGTGGCAACCGGTGTCCCGCCGTTGGCCGGCGCGCCTGATGCCCAGAATCGACCTCTCCGCCCTGCCCGTGCGAACCGGGTCATCCTATCTGTCGCCGCATGATCAGGCCGTTCAGGGCCGGTCGTGGCAAGCAGTGGCCACCAGCCTGTCGCAATTCGGTGCCAACCTCGTCACGCTTGAGCCCGGCGCCTGGTCGAGCCAGCGCCACTGGCATACCCATGAGGACGAGCTGCTGGTGTTGCTAGCCGGCGAGGCGGTGCTGGTCGAGGAGCATGGCGAGACCCTGCTGAAGCCCGGCGACATCGCCTGCTTCCCGGCTGGCATCGCAAATGGCCATCATCTGCAGAATCGCTCGGCCCGGCCCTGCCAGTTTCTGGCCATCGGCACCGACCGGCCGGACATCGACGAATGCCATTATCCCGATATCGACATGCACCTCGATCCTGCCGGCTTCCGCCGCAAGTCGCCGCGGCCGGCATGATGGGGCGTCGCACGTTTTTGGCGGCGGGCCTGGCCAGCCTGGTGCCGGCGCGACTGGCGGCCCAGGCGCTGCCGCAAGGCGCCACCGCCAGCGGCATCCGCATCGCGCCCGACCGCGAGGCGATGGTGCCGGTGCAGGGCGGGCGCATCTATGTGCGCGTCAACGGCGCGCTGGATGGCCGGAAGCCGCCGATCCTGTTCATCCATGGCGGGCCGGGCAGCTCGCACTGGGGCTGGCTCAACGCCACGGCGCTGGCCGACGAGCGGGCAGTGATCCTCTATGATCAGCTTGATTGTGGCCGCTCCGACCGGCCGGGCGATCCGGCCAACTGGACGGTGGAGCGCTTCCTGTCCGAAATCGAGGCGATCCGCGCCCATTTCGGCATCGCGCGCTGGCATTTGCTGGGCGGCAGCTGGGGCGGCACGCTGGCATTGGAATATGGCGCCTCCCGCCCGGCAGCGCTGGCCGGGCTGGTGCTGCAATCGCCGCTTGTCTCCACCTCCATCTGGCTGGAGGACGCAGCGCTGCTGAAAGCCGGCATGCCCGACGAGGTGCGCGACCTGCTCGATCGCTGCGACACGCAAGGTGCGGCGCCCGAAGCCGCCTGCCAGGCCGCCACCGATGCCTTTTATGCTGCCCATGTCCGCCAGACCATCCCGCCGCCGGCCATCACTGCCTATCGCGACGCGCTGCCGGCGCCGTTCGCCGCCGGGCTTTACAATCACATGTGGGGCCGCGCCGAGTTCACCTGCACCGGCACGCTCAAGGATTATGACGGCCGGCCACTGCTGACCAAGCTGGACGCGGCGCGCACATTGTTCGTTGCCGGCACGGACGACGAGGCCCGCCCCGAAACCGTGGCCCGTTTCGCCGAGACTGCCGGTGCGCAGTTCGTGGAAATCCCCAACGCCGCGCACAGTATCATGCTCGATAATCCAGCAACGTATCTGGCGGTGTTGCGGGGGTGGATGAAGGTGATGGATTGACGGAGGAAGAAAGAGAGCCTCCGGCGGCAAGGGCCTGAGGCCCTTGACCCGCTTTTGTTTTTGGCCGGCTCTATCGGTAAATCCATGTCATGCTTGCGCAGGCCAGTATCCAATGTGGCCATCTGGAATGAAAAGAATGTGCTGCCCCTCAGGCATCTAAAGGCGACGGATTTAAATCAGATGACTGACAATCTTCTGTTCAAATTTTTCGCCATAGACTCTCCGAAAGGCGAAGATTGGATGATTTCCTCCAGAATCGATGATATTAAATAGCTCCGACTTACTTAATGACAGTTTCATTATTTGCGAATTCATGGCTTCGATTACTTCTATCGAGATTTGGTGCCCATCGAAGAATAAATCCTTCAGATTTTTTGTTTCAAAAATATAAGGCAGAATGAGAAAATCATTATTATCAATTTTTTTTGATAATTTCTTCTTCATCACAATCGCTGCCCGCGCCAACAATTATCATGTTATCAATATAAATTATGTATTCTCCACCACGCCGTCTTAAGTATGGAGAGAATGCGCACATTATGTCTGAGCGGGGACCGCAGGCGATTATTTTATTTTCATGGGAAATAACAAATCTAAAGATATCGGCGCTTTTGAGCGCTGAAGCTAACGCTTGATGAATCTTGTTCAGCTTCACAACATGATACTCCATCTCGACAACGATCCCAGCAGAATAAGCAATTCATTGCCTGATGGCACGTTGGATGCTGGCCTGCACCAGCACGAGGGGCGTTTGTGAAGCGAGCGCGCCCGCAAACGAAAGTGGGTCAAGGGCCTCAGGCCCTTGCCGCCGGAGGCGTTCTTTTTGCCTGTTCTCCCCCGGCGAAGATCAGGCGCTCAGCCGCTTGAAGGTCGCGTAGCGCGGGTTATCCACCCCGCACTTGGCCAGCGCCACCGCCAGCAGCGCATCCACCAGCCCCGGAGTCGCTTCCCCCATCGTGCCGGCACGCAACTGGCCGCACAAATCAGCGCGCAACCGGTCGAGCGATGCGCTGTGGCCCAGCACGCCGGCCAGCAGCGCCTGTTCATTCGCCTGCGGTTGCTGCGCCAGTTCACGCGCCACGATGGCCAGCGCGTTCTGCGCCACCTTGGCGTGAAAGGCGCGGCGGCCCTTCAGTTCGGGCTCCAGTTCGGCCAGGAACAGCTGGACCGCTTCGATCAGGGTGGTGGCTTCGATCTGCTCGGCCATCACACGCTCCCGAATTTCAGCATGTGCATCAGGTCCAGCTCCACTTCCGACACGCGGCGGCCGATGGCGGCGCGCTCCACGTTGCGCAGCCGGCCCGAGACATGATCATCGCCCAGTTGCAGGCAGGCGATGCCCCATTTCAGCGTGCCATAGAGTTCCCAGAAGGCGGCCCGGTCGCGGTCCACCGCGCCACCGCCGGCGGCTTCGTAAGCGGCAAACAGTGCATCGCGCGCCCCAAAGCCGCCCACCGGCTTGTCCCACACGCCAAAGCGCCAGGCGTTGCAGCACAGCCAGCCCAGATCCTCGTGGCCATCGCCGATATGGGCAAGTTCCCAATCCAGCACCGCCACCAGGCCATCGGGCGCGACCAGGAAATTGCCGGACCGGAAATCGCCGTGCACGATGCAGGTCGCCGGCCGGTCCTCAAGCCGTTCGCGCAGCCAGGCAAAGGCCAGGTCGAACACCGGCGAATCCACCCCGAAGCGGCGATAATTGGCAAACATGCGCTGCAGCGATTCCGCGGTGCTGGCCCGCGGCAGCGCGAGGCCGCTGGCCAGATCGACCGGCAGGCCATGCAGCCGGGCCAACACGCTGGCGCATTGTTCGGTCAACACGGCCCGGGCTGGCGCATAGTCCGGCAGTTTTAGCCATTTCGGCGCCAGTGCCTCGCCGGGCAGCCGCGCCATGATGAAGCCTTCGCCCAGGCCATCCTCGGGCGCCAGCACCCGCACCACCTCGGCGACCGGCAGGCCGTGGGCAAAGGCGATCTGCTGCAGCCGTGCCTGATCGGCCCGCGGCAGGCCGCCTTCCGGCACGCTGCCGGTGGCGGCGCATTGCAGGATCAGCGGCCAGGCCGTGCCATCCGGCTTGGTCGCATCCACGGCAAAGGTGGCGGACGAGGCCCCACCCGACAATTGTTCCACCCGCGACACCGGGGCACCGATCAGGGCGGAGACGATATCGGGAGTGGGTGTTGCCATCAGTCTTCGGCCAGGCGGGCGTAGGAAAGCTCGTCGAACCAGGCATCACCGTCGCGCCAGCTCTGCACGAAGCGGCCTTCCTGGCGGAACCAGCAGCGTTCCAGCACGCGCTGGGCCGGGCGGTTGCGTTCATCGGTGACCGAGACGACCCGGCGGCGGCCATTCCTGAACAGGCGGCGCACCATGGCTTCCACAGCCTCCGCACACAGCCCCTGGCGCTGCTGGCGCGGATCAAGGGCAAAGCCGATTTCGGCCGTGGCGTTCCACGGCGGCGAAAAACGGATGCCCAGATCACCAACCATGGTGCCATCCTTGGCCGTAAGCGCAAATTGCTGCCACCCATCGGAATCGGGAGCCGCGCGGCGCTGCATGGCGGCGATCAGCGCGATGCTTTCCTCCACCGATCGTTCCAGCGGATCGAACGGCGCGGCCGCACGGATCCGGTGCCAGTCGGCCGCCTCCTCGATCCGCATCGGCCGGATCAGCAGTCGCTCGGTGGTGATTTCCCAATCAGACATGGGCCAGCCCTGTTGCAGAAGCGGAAACGTTGTCACCCGTTGCATGAGAGCCACGCCCCGGCAAGAAGTGACAGGCATGCAGGCAGAGATGGGGTTGAAAATCTGTGCCTTATCTGTAACCCAACGCCGTCGCCCGGTGAACGGGCACTGCAGGGGCGGCCCGGAGTAGCTGGGCCAGACCCCGATATTTGGGAAGGAATCGCATGTCGACTCGTGAAACCGCAGGCAATCTTGCCCTGCGTGCTGTGCTTTTGCTTGGTGTTGCTGCCCCCCTCGCGCTGGCCGCCCCCGCCGCCGCCCAAACCGCTGCTGCCGATGAGGCCGGCGACGACGAAATCATCATCGTGACGGCCAGCAAGCAGGCCAAGACGTTGCAGGATACGCCGATCTCCGTGCAGGTGACCGGCAAGCAGGCGATCGAGACCGCCCAGATCCGCGACGCGCTCGATCTGCAGACGCTGGTGCCCTCGCTGCGCGTCAGCCAGTTGCAGTCCTCGGCCAACACCAACTTCATCATCCGCGGCTTCGGCAACGGCGCCAACAACGCCGGCATCGAGCCGTCGGTGGGTGTGTTCATCGATGGCGTCTATCGCAGCCGGTCTGCCGCCCAGATCGGTGACCTGCCCAGCCTGGAGCGCATCGAAGTGCTGCGCGGCCCGCAATCGACCCTGTTCGGCAAGAATGCTTCGGCCGGCATCATTTCGGTGGTCACCGCCGAGCCCAAGTTCAAGTTCGGCGGCCAGGCCGAACTGTCGTACGGCAATTACAACGCGCTCGTGGCCAAGGCCGACATCACCGGCCCGATCACCGACACCATCGCCTTCAGCCTTGCAGGCAACTACAACCGCCGCGACGGCTATGTGTACAACACCACGCTGAAGCGCGACGAGAACGAGCGCAACCGTGGTGGCGTGCGGGCGCAGCTGCTGTTCAAGCCGTCAGACGATTTCAAGCTGCGCATCATCGGTGATTATGACCGGATCGATGAAGTCTGCTGCTCGGTGGTCAACATCGTCGATGGCCCGACCGGCAATGCCGTGCGGGCGCTGGGCGGCCAGATCATCTCCAACCAGCCGCTGGCGCTGACCTCGACGTCCAACTTTGGCTCGACCAACAAGATCGACAATTATGGCGTTTCGGCCCAGGCCGATTACAAGGCCGGCCAGTTCGATCTGACCTTCATCACCGCCTATCGCGGCGTGCGCCTGAACACCAACCAGGACAGCGATTTCACCAGCGCCGACATCATCGGTTCCAATAATGGCCGCAACGCCATCAACACCTTCACCGCCGAAGCGCGCATCGCCTCGAAGTTCGATGGCCCGCTCAACTTCCTGCTTGGCGCCTTCTACTTCGATGAAAAGATCGATGCCCAGGGTTCGCTGACCTTCGGCCGCGATTTCAAGGGCTATGCCAACCTGCTGTCGGGCGGCAACTATTCCGGGCTGGAGCCCACCCTGCGCGCTCTGCTGCCTGGCACGCCGGCTGGTGCCTTCGGGACCCAGGGCCAGGGCCGGTTCGAGGATTATGATTACAAGAACCGCGCCATCTCGATCTTCGGCACGGTTGATTGGAACATCTTCGACAATCTGACCTTCACCGCCGGCGGCAACTTCACCCACGACACCAAGCGGGTGGCCACCAACAGCTTCAGCACCGACGTGTTCTCGGGCCTTGATCTGGTCCGCGCCGGCGTGAATGCTGGCGTGCCGGCGACGCTGGCGACCAATCCGGCCTTCAACCCGTTCCTGGCGCTGCGGCCGTTGCAGTTCCTGCCGCCGTTCCTGAACTTCCCCAATGCGGTGGAAGATGGCCGCACCAAGGACAACAACTTCAGCTACACGCTGCGGCTGTCGTGGAAGGCCAATGACAATCTGAACTTCTATGCCACCCACGCCACCGGCTTCAAGGCGAGCTCGTGGAACCTGTCATTCGATTCGCGGCCGTTCGCGAGCGATTTCATCCCCGGTTCGCCGGCCCAGTCGCCGGCGCCGGCGGCCTCGCCGATCCGCACCGCGCTGGGCGCCAACCTGCCCAACAACCTCACCACCGGTTCGCGCTATGCAAACCCGGAATATGCGTCGGTGATCGAGCTGGGCATGAAGGGCCAGTGGGAAGGCTTTGCCGTCAACCTCGCCCTCTTCCGCCAGATCCTGACCGGCTTCCAGAGCAATGTCTTCTCGGGCACCGGCTTCATCCTTGCCAACGCCGACAAGCAATCGGCGAACGGCGTCGAGCTCGACACCTCGTTCTCGCCGTCGAAGAATCTGCGCCTCACCGCCAACTTCACCTATCTGGACAGCAAGTTCGACAGCTTCCCGGGTGGCGCGGCGCTGGTGACCGGCAGCTATTCGACCATTCCGGTTGATCTGACCGGTCAGCGGGTGGCCGGCGTGCCGCGCTTCTCGCTGTCGGTGGGCGGCGATTACACGGCGCATATCAGCGATGAAGCCAAGCTGATGTTCCACGTTGACTTCCAGCATGAAAGCCCGACGCAGATCGCCCAGGGCACGGTGCCGCTGCAGCGCGAGATCAGCAACCTCAATGCCTCGGCGACCCTGGCGCTCAACAGCCACCTGGAGTTCACCGTCTGGGGCCGCAACATCACCGATCAGGCCTATGTCACCACCATCTTCCCGGGTGTGGCGCAGGCCGGCACGCTGTCGGGCTATCGCAACCAGCCACGCACCTTTGGGGGCCTGGTGCGCTACCGCTTCTGATCGCAGCCACTTCGGCAAATCGGGGGGCGTGGCCAGTGGCTGCGCCCCCTTTTGCTTGGGCGGCTTGCAAAACGCCGCCGCCAAGGGCTTAAGGCGGCAAGTGAATCCTTGGGAACTCCTGGCGGCGGCCTTCGGGCTGGCCAATATCGCCCTTCTGGCGCGGCGATCGGTGTGGAACTATCCCTGCGGCATGGCGATGGTGGCGATCTTGGGCGGCGTGTTCTGGCACAGCCGGCTTTACGCCGTAGCGGGTTTGCAGCTCTTCTTCTTTGCCGCGCAGGCCCATGGCCTGCTGGCCTGGGTGAAGGCGCCGGCCGCTGATGGCCAGGTGGCGGTGCGGCGGCTGCCGCGCAAGGGCTGGCCAGTGGTGCTGGCCAGCGGCGTGGGTGCCAGCGCGGCGCTGGCCGTGCT
>NZ_WNJP01000280.1 GCF_009733735.1 Sandarakinorhabdus oryzae
GCTTCGGGGCCGGTGATGCCGGCCGGGATGCGCCGGCCGCTGGTGGCCACCTCTGGCGGCACGCCCAGCCCGGCCCAGGTCGCCAGCCCCTCGGCATCCTCGCCATAGGCCGGCGGCGTGCCCGCCCCGGCAAACAGCGCCTCGCCATCGGGCCCGCGCGTTTCGGCCAGCCCGCGCGCGCTGGCTAGCAATTCGCGCACTTCCACCGCCAGCGCCTTGCGGTCATCCGTGTTCAGTGCCCCGTTGCGGCCGGCCAGCGCCAGCTCCTTGGCGCGGGCGGCCAACTCGGCAATGCCGGCCAGCGCCACTTCGCTGGCCGAAAGCCGTGCTGTGGCGCCATCCATGGCGCGGCGCTGCACGTCGGCGCCGGCATCGGCACGCCGCAGTGTGGCGGCGCGGGCAAAGGCGATGGGATCGTCGCCGGGTTTGGCCAGCTTCTTTTGCGTGCTGATCTGCTGCTGCACTTCGGCCAACTGGTCCGACAATGACCGGAGCCGGCGCACGGCGGCATCATGGCCGACGCGGGCGGAAAGCGGCGGGATCATCGGGCGAGGCCCAATATCTGATCGAACAGGTCGCGCGCCACGCCGATCACCTGGGCGTTGGCGCGATAGGCCGCTTGGAGCCGGGTGAGTTCGGCGGCCTCCACCTCCAGATCAACCGCTGACACCGCATCATTGGCGCGCGCGGCATCTTCCTTCAGGCTGGCCGCCGCGGCCTCCAGACGTTTGGTATCAGAGACTTTTGCGCCAATGCCGGCCAGATCGGCGTCGAGCACCGCTTCGATCGTGCCATCGGGGCCGGGCTGGGTGCGCAGCCGGCCAAGCTCGAGCAGGTTGCGATTGTCCTGCGCGCCCGGCGGTGTGGGGGCGATGCGGAACAGATCGCCCTGTGCTGCGTCGGCGGGCAGGCGAAAACGCACGCCGGGGCCTTCGATCAGGCTGCCATCGGCCGGCACCGTGGCCAGCAGATTGACGCCGGTGGGATCGCGGATTTCGGCCAGGCCGCCGGCGATGACGCTGATGCGCCACGGCGGCGGCGTGGTGTCGCCGCCGGGCAGGGCCAGGGCAGCGGGATCGTCAAACAGGTCGGGCAGGCCACGTGCGGCGTTGGTGGGCAGGCCGTCGATCTGCCAGCGCCCGGCGGCGGCGACCTCGGCCGGTCTCACGGGGCGCAGGCTGAGGCCCTGGGCGCCGTTCAGCGGCTCGATCGTCCATTGGTCGCCGCTCACCCAGCCGGCGCCGATGGTGACGGTCAATCCGTCGAGCAGCAGCGGGGAGGGGCCAGTGATGCTGGCGCTGCCATCCAGCCTGGCCAGCGTGAAGCCGCTCGCCTCGGCGATCAGGCGATAGCCCTGGGGGAAGGGCGCGGTGCCGTCATCCAATTGTACATCCACCGGCGCGCTGCCAGCGTTGGCCTTGCCGACGGTTGTGCGGGTAGCGGTGGTGGCAAAGAGTGCCTGGCCGGGCTGGCCGGCGGCATCGATGCCCTGTTGGTGCCAGTTATTGACCAAGGTCGCAAAACTGCCGGCGCTGCCGTCCAGCGCGGCGCGGGCGCGGATGATCTCGCCCGTCGCTTCCAGCAGGCCAGCGAGCCGGCCGGAGGCGGGCAGGCGCAGCGGCACCGGCGCATGATCGGGGTCGAGCAGCACCGACAGGCCATCGGGCGCTACGCCGATGCGGCTGGCATTGCCGGCGCGTGGCACCAACTGCACCGCGGACGGGCCAAAGCCCAATTTGACCTCGACCACGCCGCGGTCGCCTTCAGTGACGCTGATCCGCACCTCGTCGGCCAGCTGGCGCAGCAGGGTGTCGCGATTGTCGAGCAGGCCGGCGGCGGCCACATCGCCGGAATCGCCGCGGCGCAGCTGGTCGTTCACCTTGGCCAAGGCGGCGGCCAGATCATTGACGGCGCGGGCCGACAGCCGGGCTTCGGCACGGATATCGCCTTCCAACTGCTCGAGGTCGCGGCCATGGCCAGCGAAGGCCGCGGCGGCATCCTCGGCGGCGTCGAGAAACACCGTGCGCGCCGCCGTCTGGGTGGGCGCGGCCGCGAGTTTTGTCGCGCCATCGAAGAAGGCGCCAATCCGGCCGACCACATCGGCGGTGGTCGCCAGTGATTCCAGCCGTTGCAGCCAATCGAGCCGCGCCGCCAGCCGGGCCTGATCGCCACTGGCGACGCGCGCGGCATTGGCCTTCAAGGGATCGACATCGCGCACCAGCGCGGCCGCGCGCACGCCGGCCCCGCTCAGGGGCGCACGCTCCAATGGCCCGCC
>NZ_WNJP01000281.1 GCF_009733735.1 Sandarakinorhabdus oryzae
CACGGGCCCGCTGGCCGGCGGCATCGTCGCGGTGGCCGCCGGTGGCAAGATGCTGCCCGGTGCTGCCCGTCCAGATTCAGCCACCGCGAACTGCACCTGCGGCGGCGCTTCCGGCCGCGCGGCAAAGCTCGCCAGTTGCACCGGCGAGCGCAGGATCTGCCCGCCGCTCGGCGCCGACATCTGGAAGACCGCGTCGTTCCAGCGCTGCAACTCGGGCAGGCCGGCGCGGGTGCGCAACTCGGCTTCCAGTTCGCGCACGCGCACGGTGTTCTCGACCAGTTCGATATTCAGCCGGGTGACGGCGCGGCGTTCGGCAGCGGCGCGGGTGGTGATCACCTGGGCGGCGGCGACCACGGTGGTGGTGCCGGCGATCCACAGCAGGGCGGACAGATACTGCCTCATGCGCGGCCTCCTTGGGTGACGGCGCCCCAGGCGGGGGCAGCGGTGCGCACTGCGCTGCGCAGCGTGGCACTGCGGGCGCGGGGGTTGCGGGCGATCTCGGCCGCAGAAGGTCGCACCGCCTTCATCGGTTTTTCGAAACTGGCGGCGCGCGACGGGGCAGCCAGCGGCGCGTGGCGCGAAGCCGCCGGCGCGCTGCCGGAACGGTCGCGCAGGAAATTTTTCACCCGCCGGTCTTCGGCGGAATGGAAGGAGACGACCGCCAGCCGGCCACCGGGCTTGAGCAGGCGTTCGGCGGCGACCAGCCCGGCGTCCAATTGGCCCAGCTCGTCGTTCACGTGGATGCGCAGCGCCTGGAAGCTGCGGGTGGCCGGGTCCTTGCCCGGCTCGCCGCGCCCCAGCACGCGGCGGATCAGGCCGGCGAGTTCGCTGGTGCGGGTGAAGGGCCGATCGGCCACGATGGCCCGGGCGATGCGCCGAGAGGCGCGCTCGTCACCCAAATGGTAGAGCACGTCGGCGATCGCTTCCTCATCGGCCGTGTTGATGAAATCGGCGGCGCTCATGCCCTCCTGGCTCATCCGCATGTCGAGCGGGCCATCGGCCTGGAAGGAAAAGCCACGTTCGGCCGTGTCGATCTGCATCGAGGACACGCCGATATCAAAGGCGATGGCATCCACCGCCGTCACGCCATGATCGGCCAGGCCTTCGACCAGTTCGGAAAACGGCCGGCGGATCAGGGTGACGTCGCTGGCCCCGGCCAGATCGGCATTGAGTTCGTGCGCCTGCGGGTCGCGATCAAAGCCATAGGCATGGGCCACGCTCTGCTGGCGGGCCGCACGCAGATAGCCGCCGGCGCCCAGCGTTGCATCGACATAGGTCTCGCCGGGCTTCAGCGCGAGGGCGGCCAGCACCTCGGCCAACAGCACCGGGATGTGGGGCGCCGCCATCATGCCGCCGGGCCTTCCACTGGCAGGCCGCGGGTTTCCAGCTCCATCTCGATCTGGATGCGCTGCAGTTCGGGCAGGCCGGCTTGCGCCTTGAACGTCCACGGGTCCCACAGTTCGAAATAGTCATAGCCGCCGACGAACCAGACATGGCTCGTGATGCCGCTGATCTTGCGCAGCACTGGCGAGAGCACGATGCGCCCCGCATCATCGATGCTGTGCGGCTGGGCGCTGCCGAACACGAAGGCGCGTTCGTCATAGGCCGCCGCGGTGCCGGTATCGGCGTGGCGGGCGGCGTGCTGGGCGTGGAGTTCGGCGGCATATTGGGCGTCGAAGGCCATCAGGCAGCGGCGGCCAACATGGCCCGGGCCGACCAGCACCTGCTTGCCGCCGGTCTTCGCGGTGAGCACGTCGCGGAAGCTCGCCGGCACCGACAGCCGGTTCTTCGCGTCAACCGCGTTCAGCCCATAGCCAAGATAAATGCTGCCCGACACCCCATACCCCTGCCGCGGGTTGCCGTTGCTGCCGTTCCCGCCCCGAACCGCCTGGGTCAGAAAAACGACAGCACGGCGGACTCACCCGCTGTGGAAAACGGGTGTAGCATGGGATTTTATGGGTCTCAATGGAATCTGATGGGCAAAGGCCCCATTAAATGGGGATATCCTTGGGCAAGACGGGCCAATTCGGGCGATGTTCTCTCCCTGTTCTGGGTCGTTTCACAGGCCAATAGGGGCTGTGGATAAGTCTGTGTGGGGTTTGACCGGCGGTCATCATGGGATTGGCTCCCACCAATGCCCCGATTCGGGTGCAGGCATGGGCCGGTATGGGCCGGTCACTTCTCTTCGGCCGGGCGCGTGGCCGGGCCGGGGGCCACGCCGAGCACCGCCAGCGGCTCGCCGGTGCCGGGCTTGGCCTCGCGG
>NZ_WNJP01000282.1 GCF_009733735.1 Sandarakinorhabdus oryzae
GCGGACGCGATTGGCGCAGCGGCCCGGCCGCCAGGCCTGACGCCTATGACGCCAAGGCCGAGGCCCTCGCCGCGCTGGCGGCCCTGGGCGCACCGGTGCAGCGCTTGGCTGTCGTCGCTCCGGCTGACGGCTGGTGGCACCCTGGCCGCGCTGGCCGGCTGGTGCTGGGCAAGGTGGCGCTCGCCGATTTCGGCATCATCCACCCGCGCACCTCGGCGCATTTCGACGTCAAGGGGCCGGTTGCGGCCGTTGAACTTTACCTCGACGCGCTACCGCCCAAGAGTCGCAAGCGCGAGGCCTGGGCCCCCAGCCCGCTGCTCCCGCTGACCCGCGATTTCGCCTTCGTCGTCGACGAGAGCCTGCCCGCTGACAGCCTGCTGCGCGCCGTCGCCGGCGCCGACAAGGCGCTGATCGTCGGGGTCAGCCTGTTCGATCGTTATGCCGGCCCCGGCATCGCGCCCGGCAAATTGAGCCTGGCCGTCGAGGTCACGCTGCAACCGACCACCGCCACGCTGACCGAGGCGGAGATCGAGGCGGTCAGCGCCAAGGTGGTGGCGGCGGCGGCGAAGCTGGGCGCGACGCTGCGGGGTTAAGGCCGGGCTGGCACGTCGGCCTGCGTCACCGGCGAGAGGCGGATTTCCACCCGGCGGTTCTTCGCCCGGCCGTCTTCGCTGTCGTTGCTGGCCACCGGGAATTGCGCGCCATAACCCTTGGTCGCCATGCGCGCCCGCTGCACGCCCTGATACTGCAGATAATCGGCCACGGCGGCAGCGCGGCGTTCCGACAGCGGCTGGTTGATGGCATCCCCGCCGGTGGAATCGGTGTGGCCGGTCACATCGACGAAGGTCGATTGATAGCTGGCCAGCGTCTTGGCCACATTGTCCAGCGCCGGGCGCATGTCGGGGCGCACGGTCGCCTGGCCGGTGTCAAAGGCGATACCAGAGGGCAGCTTGATGGCGATTTCGTCACCCTTCTGTTCGACCTCGATACCGGTGCCAGCCGTGCGCTGCTTCAGTTCGCGGGCCTGCTTGTCCATGTAACTGCCCACGGCCCCACCGGCGATGGCGCCGACACCGGTGCCGATCAGCACTTCAGCGCGGTTGTTGCGCCCGCCGAGCAGGGCGCCCAGCAAGGCACCCGCGCCAGCGCCAGCCGCTGCGGTGGCGGCCGGACGGGCAATGCGACGTTCGCCGGTTTCGGGATTGGTGGCGCAGCCAGCCAGTGCCAGTGCGCTGGCCACGAGGCCGATCGTGAGGTTGGTCTTCATGATATATGCTCCTGTTGCGTGGGAGCGAGCTAGGCCTCGGCGGGTGGCCGTATCATGAACGGCCTTTGCAGAGCCGCGGCGCATCCCGTATGAGGAAGCCGTGCGGGCACCCTGGCCCCGCGTTGCCTGCCCCGGAGCCCATGGCCCCCTTCCCCTGGCTGGACGCCGCGATCATTGCCGGCCTGATCCTGCTCAACGGCTTCTTCGCGATGTCGGAACTGGCCATCGTCTCGGCGCGGCGGCCGCGCTTGCGCGGATTGGCCGATCGCGGCTCGCTGGGCGCGCGCACGGCGCTGGCGCTGGCCGAGGATTCGAGCCGTTTCCTGTCGGGCGTGCAGATCGGCATCACGCTGGTCGGCATCATCAATGGTGCCTATTCCGGCGCCACGCTGGCCCGGCCGGTGGGGGACCGGCTGGCGCTGCTGTTTGGCCTGCCCACCAACGCCGCCGAGGAAGTGGGCTTTGCCGTCGTCATCGTCATCGCCACTTATCTGTCGCTTATCGTCGGCGAACTGGTGCCCAAGCAGTTCGCGCTGCGCTCGCCTGAAGCCATCGCGGTGAAGGTCGCGCCGGTGATGGTGCTGTTCGCCCGCGCCACCACGCCGTTCGTGTGGCTGCTCGACCGCTCCAGCCATTTCGTCTTTCGCCTGCTCGGCCAGAGCCGCGATGCCGATCAGACAGTGACCGAAGAGGAGTTGCGCTCCGTCGTCGCCGAAGCGGCCACCGCCGGCGTGATCGAGGCCGAGGAAAGCGACATGATCTCTGGCATCATGCGCCTGGCCGACCGGCGTGTGCGCGGCGTGATGACCCCGCGCGGCGAAGTGGAATGGATCGATGCCAGCGCCCCCGAAGACGTGGTGCGCGCCCGCCTCGCTGCCACGCCGCACAGCCGGCTGCTGGTGGCGCGCGGCGGCGTGGACGACATCATCGGCGTGCTGCAGGCGCGCGACGTGGTGCAGGCGCTGATCGAGGGCCGGCCGCTCGAT
>NZ_WNJP01000283.1 GCF_009733735.1 Sandarakinorhabdus oryzae
GGTGAGCTGGGCGGCCAGCCGCGTGCGTTCGGCGGCCAACGTCTCTGCGGCCACCGCGGCCTGGCGGGCGCGTTCGCTCAGCGAGACCGCCGCATGCCAGCGCGCATGCAGCAGGGCGGCCTCGCCGTGGCGGATGCGGTCCGACAGGCTGCGATAGCGTTCGGCCGATTTGGCCTGGCGCCTGAGCGTGCCCGCCTGCGCCTCCAGGCCCCTGATCACGTCATCGAGCCGTGTCACATTGGCCTCGGCCGCGCGCAGGCGAATCTCCGCCTCGCGCCGGCGCACGGCCAGCCCGGCGATGCCGGCGGCTTCTTCCAGCAGCTGGCGGCGCTCGGCCGGCTTGGCAGCGATGATGGCGCTGATGCGGCCCTGGCCAACGATCGCCGGGCTGTGGGCGCCGGTGGCCGAATCGGCAAACAACAGGCGGATGTCCTGCGCGCGGGTATCGCGGCCGTTGAGGCGATAATCGGAACCAGCGCCCCGCTCGATGCGGCGCTGCACCTCGATCTCCTCGCCGGCGCTGCCGGCCAGGTGCAGGGTGACAGTGGCGAATTCGCGCGCCGGCCGGGCGGCGGTGCCGGCAAAGATCACGTCGTCCATGCCGCCCGATCGCATGGATTTGGGGCTGCCCTCCCCCATCACCCAGCGCAGCGCTTCCAAAAGGTTGGACTTGCCGCAGCCGTTGGGGCCGACAACGCCGGTCAGGCCCGGTTCGATGTGGAGATCGACCGGTTCAACGAAGGACTTGAAGCCCGCAAGGCGAAGGCGGCGAAATTCCAAGGGCGCTTACCGCAAGGCCGCCTGCAGCTTGGGTTCCAGATCGGCCCAGGTGAAGACGCCTTCCTGCACCGTGCCGTTGATGATGAAGCTGGGCGTGCCGGTCAGCTTGTACTGATCCACCGCCTGGTTCCTGAGATCATTCACCGCCTTCAGCTGGACCGGATCCGCCAGGCACTGATCGAACTTGGCGCGGGGCACACCGCGCAGCTTCATGTAATCAGCCAGGCCACCCAGTTCGGCGAGGCGGGCGATGGCCTGGTTTTCCGGCAGCTTGCCCAGCGCTTCGGCATCGGCCTTGGGAATGCGGCCGAAGGGCTCGGTCCAGCCGGCCTGATCGTTGTAGAAATTGTCGAGCAGGCCGAAGAAGGCGGTTGCGCCCTGGCAGCGGGCCAGCACAGTGGCGGCATAATCCGGGCCGTTCAGCACGAAGTTGCGATATTCATAGGAAACATTGCCGCTGGCGACATATTTGGCCTTCAGCGTGGCCGCGGCCGTTTCGTGGAATTCGCGGCAGTGCGGGCAGGTGAGCGAAGCGAATTCGACCAGCTTCACCTTGGCGTCTGGGTTGCCCATGCGGAACCCGCCTTCGGGCGTGGCGGCAACGACATCGACCCAGTTCTGGCCGGCCGGCGCGGCGATGGCCGGCGCAGTCGGCGCGTCGGCAGCCGGAGCGGCGGTCTTGTCACCGCAGGCGGCAACGGCAAGCGCGAGCGCCGAGATGGTCAGGAAATTGCGCATCATTTCGTCCTTTGGGTGGGGGCAGCGGTTACGGCGGCGGTCAGCAGCGGCTCCAAGGCCGTCCAGTCGAAGACATCGGTCTGCATCTTGCCGTTGATCAGGAAGCTGGGCGTGCCCTGCAGATTGTGGGTCTGCACCGCATCCGCGCGGATCGCCATCAGCCGGTCCATGCCCGGCTTGGCGGCAAGACAGGCATCATAGCGGGCGCGCGGGATGCCGGCGGCGGCGGCGAATTCCGGCAGCTTGCCGGCAATCGCCATCGCCGGGCCAACCTGTTCGGGCGGCAGGCCCTGGATGCGGGTGCGTTCCGCCTCCGGAATCTGCGTGAACGGCGTCATCAGCTCGTCCTGGCGGGCATAGATGCGGTTGACCAGCGCCCAGGCCTGGGGCGCGGCCTGGCATTGCAACAGGAGCCCGGCCATCAGATCGACGCCGTTCAAGGAGAACGGCCGATATTCGTAGCTGACCTGGCCAGCCGACACCCAGCGTGCACGGAGCACCGGGAAGCCGGTTTCGTGGAAATGCCGGCAGTGCGGGCAGGTGAGGCTGCCGAACTCGACCAGCTTCACCGCCGCATTGGGGTTGCCGACCAGGATGCCGCCTTGCGGGGTGGCAGCGAAGCGCGTGGCCCAATCGGCCGGGGCGGCGGCGGCGCGCGCCACGGGTTTGGCCGCTGGCTTGGGCGGGGCGGCGGC
>NZ_WNJP01000284.1 GCF_009733735.1 Sandarakinorhabdus oryzae
TCGTCCATGCCGAGATCGCATCGGCCTGGGAGCGGGTTGTCGCCGGCGACGCGCTCGACCTTTCGGCCCGCGCCCGGCTGCGGCTGGCGGCGACCCGCCTCACCCAGGTCTCGGCGCGCGTCGCGGCCAAGATGCACGAACTGGCCGGCGGCACCTCGGTCTATGCCAGCCATCCGCTGAACCGCCGCTTCCGCGACGCGCATGTGGCGACCCAGCACGTCATGGTCGCCCCGCCGACTCTGGAGCTGGCCGGCCGCGTGCTGCTTGGCCTGCCTGCAGACGCCACCATGCTTTAGCGCTTGCGATTGCAGCCATATTTTGTATTCTTAGTGCTCGCTTAAGTATCAGGGGAAAGTCAAAATGTTTCGTTTCATTACCGCGGCTGCCGTGGGCGTCGCTGCGTTTGCCATGCCCAGTGTCGCTGCTGCGCAAACCGTCGGCTCGGCCAGCTTTGCCACGCAGCGCAATTGCAATCTCGTTTCCGGCACGCAGGCCTGTGACGGCACCGGCCCGGGCCAGGGCATTGCGAACGGCCAATATGGTGGCGGCACCGGCGTTGGCGGACTCAACATGTTCGAGCCACAGCCCGGCAACTATGCCTGGTCCGATGTGCGCTTCACCGGCGAGCTCGATCTGCCCACCATCCGCGCCGCCACCCAGGCCGGCGGCGACGTGCGCATGAACATCAACACCTTCGCCTTCCAGAGCTACACGTGGAATGGCGCGGCACCGACCGATTTTTCGATCACCGGCGCCCTGCACATCGTGGACAGCAGCACCAGTCCGTCGGGTGGCGCGCTGCCAGGCGGTTCCATCTTCACCAGCTATGTCGGCATCTGGGATCCTTCGACCATCGCTGGTCTGACGACGCCGCAGCAATTGTTCAACAGCCTGTTCTATGCCGATTGCGGAACGCCTGGCGTGCTCGGCGTCGGCAGCAACAGCGGCGTGCTCACTGGCGGTGATGCCAGCTTCACCGCCACCACGGCCGCGTGCGGGCTGGGCTCACTCACCCTCAATCCGGGCCAGTCGGTGCTGGTGGTCGTCGGCCTGCAGCTGCCGGTCAACCGCGGCGGTTTTGTCGACGCCAGCCACACCTTCAGCACCCGCCTGGGCGACAATCTGGCACCGGAGCAGAAGGACGCGATCAGCGCCAGCCTGACCTCGGCCATTTCGCAGGGCGCCATCGTCACCGGCGTGCCGGAACCGGCGAGCTGGGCGATGCTGATCGCTGGCTTTGGCCTGGTTGGTGCCACGCTGCGCAAACGGCGCGCCGCTCTGGCTTGATGCAATCGCTCGCCCGCCCGGTCTGGCAGGCGCTTGGCGCCGGTTGGGCTGGGCGGGCGGTGCGTTTCGGCGGTGCCGTGCGGCTTGATCGCCGCTTCGGGCCGTTAGCCGCGCTCGACCCGGGCGCCGATCCGGCTGACCTCGCCGCCCTCGCCGAACCAGGCGAAGCGCTGTGGCTCGTCGAGCCGGAACCGGTGCCGCCGCCGCCCGGTTTTGCCGTCACCCGCCAAGGCCAGTTGCTGCAGATGCGCGCTGGCCCGCTTGGCCCGCCACCGCCTTGCGACCTTGCCATGGAACCGCTGGGCGACGCCGATGCACCGGCCATGCAGGCGCTGGCCGCGCTCACCCAGCCCGGCCCCTTTGCCAGCCACACCAACGAAATGGGCCGATTCATCGGCGTGAAGCGCGACGGCCAGCTGTTGGCGATGGCCGGTGAACGCATGCCGCCGGCCGGTTTTGGCGAGGTGAGCGGCGTCTGCACCCATCCCGATGCACGGGGGCTGGGGCTGGCCGCCGCTCTGTCCCACGCCATCGCCAGCCGCATCGCCGCGCGTGGGGATGTGCCCTTCCTGCATTGCTGGCCCGACAATCGGGCTGCGGTCACGCTGTATGAGCGCCTCGGCTTCAGCCGGTCGGGCGCGCCGTGGCTGACGGTGATCGAACGTCAGACGAAGCTGTAGGGGTCCACGTCCACCACGACCCGCACCGAGGACGGCAGCGCCGCACCGCCCAGCCAGTCGCGCAATATGGCTGGCAGCGGCAGGTCGCGCCGGGCCTGGATCAGCAGGCGATGCCGGTGCCGCCCACGCAGCATGGCGAGCGGGGCGGGGGCCGGGCCGAGCACCATCAGCCCATCCTGGCGCGGCGCGGCGG
>NZ_WNJP01000285.1 GCF_009733735.1 Sandarakinorhabdus oryzae
CCGGCCAGCAGCAGCGACAGGCGCCAGCCGGCGACGGCATGCCCCAGCCGCGCCTGCAGCAGCCGTGATTTCACCACCGATTGCAGCAGCGCCGCCAGCGCCAGGGCCAGCGCCGCGCCAACGCCGCCGCCCAGCGGGCCCTCCAGCGGCACCAGGATCAGCGTCAACACCGCCTGCACCGCCAGCCCGGCCAATGACCAGACAAGGTTGCGGCCGCGCGCGATGTAGATCAGCGCGCTTTCCGCCACGGCGGCCTGCGCGGCAAACAATTCCACTGTCAGCAGTGCCGCCAGCACGAACACGCCGCTGGCAAAGGCCGGGCCAAACAGGCCCATCGCCGCCCGGCCCACCAGCCCGAAGGCCAGCACCACGCCGAGCTGGGCCGCCGCCACCCAGAAGCTGATCTGGCGGACATGGCTGGCCACCTTGGCGAGGTTGCCGGCGGCCAGGTTGCGGGTGAGCACTGGACCCAGGATCGGATCGAAACTGGATTTCAGCCGTTGCGGCAGCGAGGCAATCTGCTGCGCCACATAATAGATGCCGACGATCTCGGCCGAGGCAAAGCGGCCGAGGATGAAGATGTCGAGCCGGCGCGCGCCCCATTCGGCAATGTCGGCACCCGCCAGCGGCACGTTGGTGCGCACCAGCGTCCACAGGCGCGCCGGATCGGGGCGCCAGCCCGCTGCCCAGCCAAAGCGCCGCAGCGCCGGCGACAGCGCCGCAGCGAACGCCGCCACCATCGACAGCAGATAGGCAATCAGCATGCCGTCGCTTTTCCAGGCGGTGAAGGCCAGCGCCAGCGCGGCAATCGACAGCACCCACGGCTCGATGATGGAGCGGGCGCGCACCTGGGCGCCGACATCGTGGTGATAGGCCAGCCCGGCCAGCGCCACATCGGCCAGCGCGATGAACGGGATGATGGCGGCAAACCAGCGGTCGAGCGGCGCCAGGTGCGTGGCCGGGAACAGCAGTTCCGGCAGGGCGACCAGCACGGCGGCGCCAGCCAGCGCGGCGATCAGCGCCACCGCCAGCGCATCGATCAGGGCTGCGGCTTCGTCGTGCGGGCGGCGCGCCAGGTCTTCGGCAAGGCCGCGCTTCAGGCCCAGCGTCGCCAGCATCGCCACCAGTTCCACCACCATGGTGGCATAGGCAAAGCGGCCCAGGGCTTCGGCGCCATAGAGGCGGCCGGCGATGAACAGGAAGGGAAAGCGCGCGGCGAGCCGCAGCACATAGCCGAAGAAACTGGTGCGCCCGCCCTTGGCCAGGGCGGCGGTTTCCGCCGCATCGCTGCGGCCAGAGGCCGGTGTCTCAGCCAACATGCACCCGGCGATAGCGGCCGTGCAGATAGAGCAGCGGCTCGCGGGCCTGATCGAGGGCGAGGCGGGTGACACGGCCGACGATGATGCGATGATCGCCGCCGTCGTGATCGGCGTGCAGGTCGCAGACAAAGGCCGCCTTGGCGCTGGCCAACACCGGCACGCCGTCCCAATCCCGCCAGTCATGCTCGCCAAACCGATCGATGCCGCGGCGGGTGAAGCGATCGGCCACCACCTGGCCATCAAGATCGAGGATGTTGATGGCAAAGCGGCCGGATTCGCGCAGCACCGGCAGCGCCGACGCCCCCGTGGCCGGGCAGAACAGCAGCAGCGGCGGATCAAGGCTGACCGAGGTGAAGCTGTTGGCGGTCAGCCCGACCCGCTCGCCGCTGGCGGACTGACTGGTGACCACGGTGACCCCGGTGGCAAAGCAGCCGAAGGCATCGCGCAGCAGGCGCGGATCAAACGGGGCGTGTGCATCGGTCATCTGCCGTCCCCTATCGCGATTCTGTGGCCCGTCAATGTTGCGGATCGCCACCGCCGGGTTATCGTGCCGGCCCTGCCCCCACGACGCGCGAGTTTTCCGATGCCGCTCACTGCCAGCCTTGCCCTGCTTGCCGCCGCTGCCCTGCCGGCCAGCCTGCCGCTCGATGCCGCCACGCTGGCGCGGCTGCCGGTGGCGACCGCCATGCTCACCGCCCATGGCCAGAGCCAGCAGTGCAGCGGCGTCTGGCTGGCCGATATGGTTGATGCTGGTGGGGCTTTGCTCCACCGCCGCCTCGGC
>NZ_WNJP01000286.1 GCF_009733735.1 Sandarakinorhabdus oryzae
GCGGCGCGCGTTGCACCCGGCTTTGCCGTCAACCGCCTCGGCCAGGTGCTGCGGCTGGCCAGCCCGGTCGATCTGGCGTTGGCCACCGCCGCCGCCCCCGGCCCCACCGCCCGCCTGTGCCTGTTTGATGATTGCGCGCCGCCGGCCAGCGGTGACTTTATCGGCGCCGGCGGCCTGTGGCTGCTCACTATCGCGCCGGCGTTCAGCGAAGAAGGCCGCGCCGCCGTGTCCGGCATGGGCGATGTGCCCGGCCGCTGTGCCATCGATGCGGTGGCCGAAGGCGTGCAGTTCCGCCTGCTCGAGATCCGCCAGCAGGTGCACGGCCTCTCGCTCACCGATCCCTTGCTGCGCAACAAATTGGCCTATGCCTGCTTTGGTGTTGGCGTGCGGCCGGCCTGGCCGGTGCCACTGCCGGCCAACCTGCCACGCCGCGACGACCTGATCGAGGCATTGCGCAAGGATGGCCTCACCGATGCCGAGGTGCCGCTGGCCATCATCGCGGTGGGCAGCACCGGCAATCACCTCTTCACCTGCAATCACAGCGTGCGCCGCGCGCTCGGCCCGCGCCGCGAAGGCGTGGCGCTGGACGATATCGTGCGCCCGCGCCGCGCCGTGCTGGGCGAGGCGATGTGGTCGCAATTCCACGACCAGCTGGCCAGCAGCGATGCCCTTGCCGTCAGCGCGCGGGACCGCTTTGCTTTCCTGCCGGCCGCCGGCGTGCTGCCCACACTGTCGGACGCTGCCGCCATCGCCTGGTTCAAGGGCATGACGGTGCGCGGCCCGCTCCACATCGATCAGGCCAAGGTGGAGCCACTGCTGCGCGCCAGCCTGACGGCGCCGGCGATCGACACCGCCAGCGATCATGCCCTCTTCCTCTATCGCATCGCGCAGGATCGCATGGCGGGGCGCAACGACTGCGTGATCTTTGCCAGCGGCCACCTGCCGGTGGCGGCCGAAGCCCGCTTCAACCTCGCCCACTGGGATTTCGCCAACTTCGCCCTCATCCCCTGAATCACCCTGAAAGGAGCCGTGCCATGGCCTTCGGAGACATGTTCAAGAACAGCAGCTTCGCCCCCGGCAGCGCAGAGTTCAAGCGCATGCTGGGCCTGTCGGTCGACGAGAATGCGCGGGTTGCGGCCGGCGACAGCGCCGATGACGACATCATGATCATCAGCAAGTCCGAATATCGGCGCGCCACCGGCGTTGACATCAAGACCGTGCTCGGCACCGGCGTCAGCACGGCGCCGGCGGCCACCCCAACGCCAACCCCGGCGCCGACCGGCCAGCCAGCCAGCGGCGGCATCATCGTCGTCAACCCGCTGCTCGATCTCGATCTGGCGCCAGTGCGCCCCGGCGACCTGATCACCGCCGCCAGCTTCAACGCGCTGATCGCCGCCTGCGCCGCGCTGCACGTGCGGCTTTCCGTGCTGGAAGCCAAATCCGGCAGCGCAACGCCGACCCCGACACCGACGACCACCCCAACGCCGACGCCGGGGGCCAGCACGCCGCCGGTCACCAGGCTGCCGCCGGATCTGAAGACCGCCTATGTCGCCAGCCAGAACCGTTCCACCAAGGAGCTCACCACCATCTTCGCCAGCGGCCTGCGGCTCGACGCGCTCACCGATGCGCGGCTGCTTTATTACGATGCCAACAAGCGCCGCACCGGCTCGACCACACTGAAGAACCGGCGCACCACCAACACGGTGGCGATCTTCAACCTGGGCGTCACGCCGCGCAGCTTTGCCACCGCCTTTGCCGTCGAACTGGAAGTGACTAGCGCCGAAGGCAAGGACAGCGTGGTGGTTGAACGGCCGACAACCGCGCTGCGCGAAGCCCTGGAAGCCAAGCTGCGCAGCGTCGATGATCCGCTCGACTTGATCGATGATTTCGGCAAGAACGACGTCATCCTGAAATCCAGCGGCGTTGGCGTCGATCCGGCGCGCAACCTGCGTTGATGCCAGCCGCCCCGGCCCTGTCGGTCACCCGCGCCCGCATTGCCGGCGCCAGCCCCGGCACGCGGGCGCGGCTGGAGCAGGTGCTGGCTGCGGCCACCCCGGCAGCC
>NZ_WNJP01000287.1 GCF_009733735.1 Sandarakinorhabdus oryzae
CGCCTGCCGCAGCGCCGGTTGCGGCCGTTCAGGCAACGCCTGCCGCCACACCGGTGGCTGCCCCGGTGGCTGCCCCCGTGACCGCGCCCGAAACCGCCAGCGGCCCCACCCGCCGCCAGACCGTGCGTGAAGCCCTGCGCGATGCCATGGCCGAGGAAATGCGCGCCGATGGCAGTGTGTTCGTGATGGGCGAGGAAGTCGCCGAATACCAGGGCGCTTACAAGGTGACACAGGGCCTGCTGGAGGAATTCGGCGACCGGCGCGTGATCGACACGCCGATCACCGAAATCGGCTTTGCCGGCCTGGGCACCGGTGCGGCCATGGGCGGGCTCAAGCCCATCGTCGAGTTCATGACCTTCAATTTCGCCATGCAGGCGATCGATCATGTCATCAACTCGGCGGCCAAGACGCTCTACATGTCGGGCGGCCAGATGCGCTGCCCGATCGTGTTCCGCGGCCCCAATGGCGCCGCCAGCCGGGTGGCCGCGCAGCACAGCCAGAATTATGGCCCCTGGTATGCCAGCGTGCCCGGCCTGGTGGTGATCGCGCCCTACAGCGCCGATGATGCCAAGGGCTTGCTGAAGGCAGCGATCCGCTCGCCGGATCCGGTGGTCTTCCTCGAAAACGAGCTGATGTACGGCCAGAGCTTTGACGTGCCGGAAGGCGATCATGTCGTGCCGATCGGCAAGGCGCGCATCGTGCGCGCGGGCACGGATGTGACGTTGGTCAGCTATTCGATTGGCGTCGGCGTGGCCCTGCAGGCCGCCGAAGCGCTGGCCGGAATGGGCATCAATGCCGAGGTGATCGATCTCAGAACGCTGCGTCCGATGGACACCGCGACTGTGCTCGCGTCACTCAAGAAGACCAACCGCATGGTGGTGGTGGAAGAGGGCTGGCCGGCCTGCTCCATCGCATCAGAAATGATGGCCGTGGCGATGGAAAAGGGCTTTGATGATCTCGACGCGCCGGTGCTGCGGGTGACCAACGAGGATGTGCCGCTGCCCTATGCCGCCAACCTGGAAAAGGCGGCGCTGGTGAAGGCAGAGGATGTCGTGAGCGCCGCCCGCGCGGTCTGTTACCGGTGACCGGTGCCATGCAGACCCGTGTCGCCGTGATGATCGATGGCAGTTATTTCAACCGCGTATCGACCTTTTACAAGTTTGAACATGAAGTGGGCCGGCGCCTGTCGCTGTCGGGCCTGATGGACTTCATCCGCATCGCCGCTGCCGACATGGAAGAAGTGTCGCGTAATCGCTGCCGGGTGGTGGAGGCGCATTATTTCCGCGGCCGCTACACGCTGCGCGACCTGGAAGACCGGGCACGCAACGCCAGCTTTGTCGAGGAAACGCTGCGCAACGACCGGGTGTTCGATCAGATCCTCGCCGCCAGCAACATCACCCCGCATTTCACCCGCATCGACACCAACAGCGAGCCGCCCAAGGAGCAGGGCATCGATGTCTGGCTGGCGTTGGAAGCCTTTGATCTTGCGGTGTCCGATCGTTGCGACGTGGTGGCGCTGGTGGCCGGCGATGGCGATTTCGTGCCGCTGGTGAAGAAGATCAACGCCATCGGCAAGCGCGCGCTGGTCGTGGCGTGGAGCATGAAATCCGAAGCCGGCACCCAGGTCCGCTATTCCGGGCCCCTTGCCGGTGCTGCCGCCTATTTCCTCGACATGGCCGACCTGATCGACAATCCGGACGACGACGAGCAGCGCGCCCTGGTTGATCAGCTTTTTGTGGACAATTGATCATGCCCATCGATGTGACGATGCCCGCCCTGTCGCCCACAATGGAAGTGGGCACGCTGGCCAAATGGCATGTGAAGCCGGGTGACACGGTCAAATCCGGTGACATCATCGCCGAGATCGAGACCGACAAGGCCACCATGGAAGTGGAGGCCGTGGACGAAGGCAGCGTGACCGAACTGCTGGTCGCCGAAGGCACCGAAAACGTGCCGGTGGGCGCGGTGATCCTGCGCCTGGCTGGGGACGGCGAGGACGCAGCGCCCGCGCCGAAGCCCGCGCCGGCTGCTGCCGCACCGGCAGCGCCCGCTCCAGTGG
>NZ_WNJP01000288.1 GCF_009733735.1 Sandarakinorhabdus oryzae
TTGCCAGTGGCGGGCCTTTGTTACGCATTGGCGGCCGGCGGGCGGCCGCTGCTGGCCGGGTTGGTGCTGGTCGCGGCCGGCGCGTCCCTGGCCCTGCCGCCGCTCAGCCTGCCCGCCAGCCTGACGCTCGGCTGGGCCGCGGCGCCGTCCGCGCTCGGCCTGTTCTGGGCCGGGCTGAAGGGCGGCCTGCTCACCTTTGGCGGCGCCTATACCGCCATTCCCTTCGTGCGGTCCGACACGGTGGGGCGCGGCTGGATCAGCGACCAGGCCTTTCTGGATGGGCTGGGCCTGTCGGGCCTGTTGCCGGCGCCGCTGGTCATCTTCGTGACGTTCGTGGGCTTCGTCGCCGATGGCTTCAGCGGCGCGCTGGCCATAACCGCCGGCATGTTCCTGCCGGCCTTCGCTTTCTCGTTGCTCTTCTATGAACGGCTGGAGCAGGTGACCGACGATCCACGCCTGACCCACAGCCTCGAAGGCGTTGCCGCAGGCGTGGTCGGGCTCATCGTGGTCACCCTCATCGATCTGGCCCGCACCGCCGCCACCGGCAGCCCCAATCTGCCGGTGAGCCTGGCCATCACCGCCGCCGCTCTGCTGCTCCTCTATCGCTGGAAACACAGACTGGCGCCGCTGGTCGCTGTGCTGTTTGGCGGCGCCATCGGCTTGCCATTGTTGAGTTAGGGATGGGATCGCGATTGACGCGGCGCTGCTGGCAGTTACAAAATTCCTCGTTACTGAGGCGTCCCTTCTCGCAGGAACCAGCTCATGCAATTCTTTTCTCCCCGAGTTGGGGATAGAATTTTGGTGTTTCTGGTGTGCTTCCCTGTTTGGATTGGATTAATCTGCACTCTTGCAAGTTTTTTCATCCCCATTCACAAAACAGAGTTCATTGCTTGCGTGGTAATGGCAATACCCGTCTCATTAATCTATGCTCTATGGGTAGTTATTAGAATCTCAAGCAACGAAATTATAATTAGATATATTTCAATTGGTATCATACGAAGGAAACATATCCTTGTAGATGATATTTTCTCATTTCACATCCAATGGGTTCAAAACCCGGTCTTTCCTTCGGGAATGGGCAATTCATTCCTAGTCATAACTGATAAAAATAGGAAAGAATTCAATTATCCCTTGGCGCTTTACACGCGTAGCAGTCTTCTCGAATTTGCAAATGGCCTCAAGGGAATTGGGATCATGGAAAGTTGTCCACACACCAAGCAGGCATGAAGGCCCACCGACTTACCTGCGCACCCGAGAACAAACGGGTCAAGGGTCTACGACCCTTGCCGCCGGAGGCCCCCTTCTTGGTCCGCTTGACCCGGCCGCCCGCGCCATCTGCCGCTGGCGCCCGAGTGCCACTTCTGACATGCCGTGGCGCACAGGGAGGACGGACCATGACGAGACGGCCAGGCCCCGCCCGATGATCCCGCGTGAACTGATCGGTGAGGCCGACGTGCCGGGCGGGCCACCGCTAAGGCTGTTCCGGCGCGGCGATGATTTCATGATCGTGCTCGATCGCAACGAACTGATGAGCACGCGCATGCACGGCTCAGAGGTCGCGCTGGGCACCATGGCCTGTGATCGCATCGCGGCCCGCAAGGCGCCGCACCTGCTGATCGGCGGCTATGGCATGGGCTATACGCTGCGCGCCGTGCTCGGCCGGCTGGGGGCCGATGCGCTTGTGACGGTGGCGGAACTGGTGCCCGGCATCATCGCCTGGGCGCGCGGGCCGATGGCGGCGATCACCGCCGGCTGCCTCGATGATCGCCGCGTCACGCTGACCATGGGCGATGTTGCCGCCACCATGGCGCAGGCGACGGCGGCTTATGATGCGATCCTGCTCGATGTCGACAATGGCCCGGACGGGCTGACCCGCGCGGCCAATGACGGCCTCTACAGCCCGCGCGGCCTCGCCGATGCGCGCGCGGCGCTGCGGCCTGGTGGCGTGCTTGCCGTCTGGTCGGCCGCGCCGGACGCCGCCTTTGGCCGGCAATTGGAGCGCAGCGGCTTTGCGGTGGAGACGGTG
>NZ_WNJP01000289.1 GCF_009733735.1 Sandarakinorhabdus oryzae
CTACCCAGGGCAGGTGGCGGGTGCGGCGCGGCGGCGGCGCGGCTCCCGATCGCGCCGCGCGCAGGGCGCCCCAGGCATCGCGCAGCATCAGGCCACCGATCACTGACAGGAAGATGACATAGATCAGGCTGATCACCACATCGATCTGGCCCAGATCCTGCAGCAGGCGGAAGATCACCTGGCCGATGCCGGCACCGACAATGCCGCCCGCCACCAGCACGCCGCCCATGCGCGCATCAACCTGGCCGCGCTCCCAATAGGCCAGCGCACCCGACACCGAGGAACCGGTGATCTGCGTCGCCGAAGAGGCCACCGCGACCGCCGGCGGGATGCCATAGAAGATCAGCAGCGGCGTGGTGAGAAAGCCGCCGCCCACGCCGAACATGCCCGACAGGAAGCCGACCGCGCCGCCCATCAGGATGATGAGCAGGGCATTCACCGACATCTCGGCAATGGGCAGATAGATGTCCACGGCGGGACGTTACGGGCAGGGCGGGAAAAAGGGAATCGGGCTTTTCGTTCAGGGCAGCGCAATCACCGACAATTGCCGGCCATAATCCAGCTCCTTGCGGTGGGTGGTGCGACGGAAGCTGAACCAGCGCGTATCGTCGGGATAGGTGTCCACCCCCATCGCCACCACGGCGCGCACACCGGCGGCGGCCAGGCGCGACGCGATGAAACCCTCCAGATCGAACTGGGCATGACCGGGCTTGCCGGGACGGAAGAAGCCTTCGTGGGCCGGATCGGCCGCGCAGAAGCGGTCCACGAAGCCCTGATCAACCTCGTAGCTGCGCTGGGCGATGGTGGGGCCGATGGCGGCAACGATGCGATCCCGCCGGGCGCCGAGCTGCTCCATCGCAGCGACCGTGGCCGGGCCGATATCGGCGAGCGCGCCCTTCCAGCCCGAATGCGCCGCGCCGATCACCCCGGCTTCTGCATCGGCAAACAGGAGCGGCGCGCAATCGGCGGTGAGGATGCCGAGCGCCAGGCCGGGCGTGGCGGTGACCATCGCGTCGGCGTGGGGGCGGGCGTCGTCGGGGAAGGCGGCGGTGACCGGCACAACCGTGGCACTATGGACCTGGTGCAACGTCACCAGTGCCGCGCCGGGGGCCACGGCCTCGACGGCGCGGCGGCGGTTTTCCTGCACGGCGCCCTTATCATCGCTGCTGCCCAGCCCGACATTCAGGCTGGCAAACAGCCCATGCGAGACGCCGCCACGCCGGGTGAGGAACCCGTGACGCACGCCGGCCAGCGCCGGGACGGTGAGGAACGCTACAGTTTCGCCCGGCACAAGATGTCCTCGTCAGCCTGATCGCCGACCATGAAGTGATAGGGGGCGACCTCCTCGAAGCCATGGCGGGCGTAGAAGCGGCGGGCGCGCGGGTTATCGGTGAAGACGCTGAGCCAGATCTCCGACGCGCCGCGGGCACGGGCGGTGTCCTTGGCCCAATCGGTCAGGGCATCGGCAATCTTGCGGCCCTGCCAGGGCTTGTAGATGTAAAGCTGGCGCAATTCCATTGCACCAATTGCGGGATCGGGGGCGGGGAGTTTCAGGCTGCTCACCTTGCAGAAGCCGATCACCACCTCCCCGATGCAGGCGAAGCGCACGGCGATATCCGGATCGGCCAGCTCGGCGGCATAGGCGGCGGGCGTGTAGCCGGCAATGAAGCGATCCAGATCATCCGCTTTGTAGAGCGGGCCGAACGTCTCGATGAAGGTGGCGGCGGCGATGCCGGCGAGCACGGCGGCATCGGCCGCCGTCGCGTCGCGGTAGGAAAGCGGTGGGGTCGTCATGCCCCTGCCATGCCAAATCCGGCCGGCACTGGCCAGCCCGGCGCGGTGACCGCCATCGCACGGAAAATGGCGCCCATCTGTTGCGGCGCGGTGAGCCGCAGCAGCGCCGCGGTGATGGCCCCGGCGGCGTGCGGGGGCTTGCCCTGCTTCAGCGCTTCGGCCCGGGCGGCGATGCCGAGGTCCCCCAACAGCGCGCCCTGCGC
>NZ_WNJP01000029.1 GCF_009733735.1 Sandarakinorhabdus oryzae
GCGCTGGCCCGGGCGCTGGCAGCCGAAGGCGCGCGCCTCACCATCGCCGATGTCGATGCCGCCCGCGCTGCCGCGCTGGCCGCCGAACTGGGCGCCAGCCATGTCGCGGTTGATGCCATCATGGGCGTGAAGGCTGATGTGTTCAGCCCCAACGCGCTTGGCGCCATCCTCGACCAGTCCAGCATCGACGCGCTTGATGTCGCGGTGGTTGCCGGCGCCGCCAACAACCAGCTCGCCACGCCAGAAGACGGCGCCCGGCTGGCGGCGCGCGGCATCCTCTACACCCCCGATTATGTCATCAATGCCGGCGGCATCATCTCGGTGGTCGCCGAATATCTCGCCCGCACTCATGGCGAGGCGATCACGCTCGATGAGGTCAACGCCCAGGTGGACGCCATCGGGCCGCGCCTGGCGACCCTGTTCGCCGACGCCGATGCCAGCGGGCTGCCCACCGACGTGGTGGCGGACCGGACGGCGCAGGCGTTGATCGGGCGCTGAACCGCCCTCAATAATCTTTCTTCCAGCGCACACTGGCCGAGGTCCCGCCCAGTGTCGCCACCTGGCTCAAGACCGACAGTGTGCGGGTCAGGCCGATCTCGATGCTGGTGGCGTTGTAGCCGGCGGCGTCGGTGGCTAGCTCCACATAGACATTGCGGCCCACGTACTGCCCGGCCGCGACAGTGGTGCGCCGGCCGGTCACGACGTCGGCCGGCAGGATGCGCAGCCGATCAATGCCCAACCCCTTGCCGACAGCGCCGATCGGGTTAAAGCCGCCGCCGCGCAAGCTGGTGAGCGCGCCGGCCAGCTGGATGGCCTCCGGCGCCGACAGATCAGTCACACGGCTGCCGAACAGCACGCGCGACAACACCTCATCTTCGGGCAGGGATGGCACCGAGCTGAACTTGATCTGCGGTTTCTGTGCCGTGCCGTCGACGTTCAGGAAAGCCGTGAAGCCACTGCCGCTGTTTTCCGCCGTCACGTTGATGATCGGATCGGGCGGATAGCCGCCGACAAAGCGGATGTCGCCGCGCGTCAGCTGGAAGCGCTTGCCGGCAAAATCATAATCGCCGCGCACAAGCTGCACCCGGCCAAAGAGTTCCGGGCTGGTGGCGCCGCCGCGCAGCTTCACGTCAGCCTGCCATTCCGATTTGATGCCCATCCCGGTCACCATCAGGCCGCGATCGGACTTGATGGAGAGATTGAACAGCCAGCGTGTGGGCGCGACATAATTGAGTGTGCGCCGGCCGAGCACGCGGGTGTTCTTCTCGGTCACCTGCAGCACCGGCACATCGGCCACTGCCGTGCGGCCGACGCGATAATCGGCGCGCGACAGGGTGAGGCTGCCAGAAACGACGCCGCCATACTCGTCGGTCGCGACCCGGATATTGCCGCTGCCGGTGGCCGAGATGTCGTCGCGGCCCAGCAGCGCGGCGTTGGTGGCGACCATGCGGATATCCATCGGGAAGCTGCGCTCATAGCTCAAATCGATGGCGCCAGCGCCGGTGATGCTGCCCTGGCCGGATTTGCCGGAAAAGCGCGTCAGTTCCAGCTGCGAAGCGGTGAAACGGGCATCAAGGCTGACATTGGTGGCCACTGCGCCCAACAACGGTGCTTCCACCCGGCCGCCCTGGCCGCGGATCACGCCGGCCACCTTGGGATCGCCCAGCGTGCCCGACACGTCGGCCGCGACTTGCACATCGCCGCGCACATCGAGCGCGGTCAGCCCCGACAGGCCCCACAGATCCTGCGCCGGCCCGGCATAACGCAACTGGCCGGCGACGCTGGAATCGAACAGGCGGTCAACCAGCCCGTCCTCGCTCGCCGGCAGCGGCCCAAGGCGAGCCTGGGCGCGGCCCTCGATCTTGCCGGCGCGCACGATCACGGCGCGCATCACCGTGCCGCCGCTGCCCAGGGCGGCGTTGAGGCCGACATCGATGGGCGTTGACGTGGAGGTGATGTTGCTGCGCGACAGGCCGTTGAGGCGCAGCGCTGCCGTGCCGGTGGGCGATGCATCGCCGCTCTGCGCCAGCGCGATGGTGCCCGACACCCGCCCGGCGAGATTCAGCGTCGGATAGGCAAGGCCCAGCATCTGCAACGACACCTTGTCGAGCCGGGCATTCAATCGCTTCGTGTCGCCCCAGTCGCCCGCAACTTCGGCATTGCCGAGCGCGCTGGTCAGCGTGACCGGGGCGAGGTGCCATCCGGCGTCGTTGTGGGTGATCACGGCCGGCCCTGACAATTTGGCGGCACGGCCATCATAATCGCCGCCACCCGCAATCTGCCAGCGATCGGGCGCGATATCAGCGGTGAAGGCCAAATTGAACGCCTCACCGCTGTTGCCGGACAGGGTCAGGCTGGCATCGCCCTTGCCGGCCGCCATCTGCAATTTGCCCTTCGCCTGTTCGACCACCAGATTGCCGCGCTCCAGCCCGGCCAGATCGAGATCGGCGCTGATATCGGGGCCGCTCTCCGGCAGCCTTAGCTTGGCTGCCAGCCGCAGCCGATCGATGGTGACAGGCGTGGTGAACGGCAGGCTGAGCGTGTCGCCGGCCAGGCTGAGATCGGCGACCTGCATTGCGCCGGCGGCCGACAGGCGGGCACTGCCGGTGAGGCCCTTGCCGGCCAGATCGAGTGTGCCGGCGAACGGCCCGGCCGCTGACTGGTCCAGCCGGCCGGTGGCGACAAAGCCGGCAACTTCTAGCCGGTCGATGTCCAGCCGCACGACGGGCGACAGGCCAATGCCGGCGGCCAGCGTGACCGGCCCCAGCCCGGATTGCGCATCCCCCACGATCCGCCAGCCGTCGCCTGCCGGATCGATGCGGGCGGCAACGGCTGTGAGGCCATAGCCGGGGCGGGCCAGCTTGGCCATGAAGTGCGGCGCCGCCGGCGTGCCTTCCCCGTCCAGCGTGAACGGGCCCCAATCCAGACTCTTGCCGGCGCTTGCCAGGGTGAAGCGGGCGCTGCTCCAGCTGGCGCGGCCGCTGGCGCTGAGCCTGGGGCTGGTGAGCACGAGATCCGAGAGGCTGACCGCCAGCCCCGGCAGCAGGGCAAAGCGGCCGGAGAGGCCGAGGCCGCCGCCGGTCAGCCTGGTGAGCCCACTGGCCGGCGGACGCGCGGCGCTGGCGCGGAAATCGCCGCTGCCGGCGATGCTGCTGGCTGGGCCGGGCTTCAGGCTGGCGCGGACGCTGGCATCGCTGCTGCCCAGTTGCGGCAGTGCCCAGCCGCGCACAATGGCGTTGATGGTCATGCCCCAGGCCGCCCGCGCCGGCGCCCAGCTGAAGCCGATGCCGGCGGTGAGCGGCCCGCTGCGCAAGGAAAAATTCTGGCCCTTCAGTTCGCCGCGCGCAAAGGCGATGCGGCCTTCGCCGCGCCACTTGCCGGCCAGCGGGGCCAGCGTGGCGGGCAGGCCACTGATGCTGGCGACATTGGCCACCAGCGGTGCCGACATGGTTTCGTTGAGATTGGCGATCCCGGCGACCGACACGCCATTCAGCGTCATCGCGCCGGGCAGGGCCAGTTGCCGCGCCATCAGGCGCGCATCGATCAGCGGCGCCAGCCACGGCCCGGCCAGCCGCGCCGTCACCACGCCGCCGCTCACCCCCCAGCCTTTGGCCAGCTGGCTGCCATCGGCCAGCACCAGCCGCGCGTCAGCGTCAGTCCAGCGTTCGGCGGCGCGGTCAAGCCGGCCGGTCAGCCGCCCGGTCAGCTGCCGGCCGTCAAGCGATAGGGTCAGCCGGGTGAGGTCGCCATCCGGCACGGCGGCGGCATCCAGCGCCAGCCCACCCGCCAGCGCGTCCCTGGCAAACCCGGCGAGCAGCGGCACCGGGTCGATCTGGCCCTTGGCGCTCAGCCGGCCAGCGTTGCCGGCCAGCGCAAGGTCCGCCAGCGGCGCCGGCCCCAGCCGGGCCTGCAACTGGCCCTGCCAGAGGAGCCAGCGGCCCTTGCCGGTGGCGGTGGCGGTCAATGGCTGGGCCAGTCCCACGAGGTTGGTGACGAGCCCGCCCTTCGGCGCGTCCAGCCTGGCCTCAAGCGCAAAGCGGTCGCGGTCGGGCTCGGCATCGAGATGCAGCGCCAGCAGGTCGCCCGCGCTTGCCTTGGCATCAAGATCGACCAGCGCCCGCCCGGCGTGGAGATCGAGCCGGCCACTGGCCGCCAGTTCGCGGCGTGGACCGGCGATGCCGGGTGCGATCACCAGCCGGCCCAGCCGGGCGCGGGCGATCCTGATGTCGATATCGGGCAGGATGCGCGGATCGGCGACAGGCTTGAGGTGCGGCAACCGGTCCAGCGTGGCGGCCGGAATGTCGAGCACGGCGGCTTCGAAGCGGTTGGAGAGCAGGGCCAGCGGCGTCCAGTCCAGGGCAACGGCCGGCGCAGCGGCAAAGCGACCATCCTGATCATGCAGTTCCACGCCGCGCAGCGTCGCCGTGCCCCACAGGCTGCCCTCGATGCGCGCGACATGCAGCGAAATGCCGTTGGCCAGCCGGTAGCTGCCGATCTGGCGCGCCGCCCAGTCCCGGCCGGTCTGGCTGTCGAGCGCGAAGGGCAGGGCGACGATCACCAGCAGCATCGTCAGCAGCGTGACGGCCAGGATGCGCCAGCCCTTCATCAAAACGCCTGCCCGATCGAGACGTAGAAGACCAGTTTCGGGTCCCCCGCCTGCGGGTTGACCGGCGTCGCGATATCGACGCGCACCGGGCCGAAGCCGGTATAGAAGCGCGCGCCGATGCCGGCCCCCAGGGACAGCCGGTCAAACGACGGCGTGGTGCCGGTGGACACTTCACCGGCATCGACAAAGGCGACAATCCCCAGGTCCTGCCCGAAGGCCTGGAAGCGATAGCGCGCCTCCACTGCCAGCTCGGTCAGGCTGTTGCCGCCGGTCGGCACATTGTCGGCATTGCGCGGGCCGACGCCCTGAAACACATAGCCGCGCACCGAACCGCCGCCACCGGCATAGAAGCGGCGATCCGGCGCGATCACGCCGCGGCTGGCACCAACGATGCTGCCGATGTGGAAGCGCCCGGCCAGCACCAGGCTGTCGCCGATCGGTTTGTAGGCGGTGGCTTCGAACTGGGCCTTCAGGTAATTGAAATTGCTCTGGTTCCGCAGCGTGAATTCCGGGCTCAAACGCCCGGTCAGCCGGAAGCCGCGCGATGGGTTGAGCAGGTCGTCCGATCGGTCCCAGGTCACGCTGGACGGAAAGGCCAGCACGGTGAAGGTGCGGCGCGGATCGCCGGTGGCGGAACGGTCGCGCTGGCTGGTGATCAGCGCCTGAGCGCCGACACTCCACGTCCAGTCCTTCTGCCAGATGATGTTGCTCTCGCGCGCCAGCGCCGCCGACACGCCCAGCGTTTCGGCGGCAAAGGCGAATTGCTGGCTGGAGGAGAAGCCACCGGTGACCAGTAGTTGCCGGTCGCGCTGGCCGAAATTGCGCTTCCTGAGCTCCACCTGCGCCACCTGCTCGCGCTGGGCGGCGACGGCGCGGGCGGTGAAGGCGCCTTCCGGCGGGAACAGGTTGCGGTGCGACCAGCTGCCTTCCAGCCGAACGCCCTGGCCGGTCGAAAAACCACCCGACAGTGCGATGGTGCGCATCGGCGCCGGCTCACTGGTGATGACCAGATCCACCGTCTGGGTGCCATCATCACGCACGGCGCCTTCGCCCGGCTTGATGGCCACCGCGCCGAACAGGCCGGTTTGCACCAGGGCCCGGCGCAGATCCTCGCGACCGGCGTTGCTGTAGCGGTCGCCGGGCTTGAAGCGGGCGAGCAGAGACACGTGCTTGTCGTCCATGCCCTTCACGCCATCATCAATGTGGATGGCGCCGAACACGCCGCGCCGGCCCAGATCGACGCTTTGCAGCAGAACGGCATCGCGGGTGGCATGATCAATCGTGATGTCGGGCGGGGCGATGCGCGCGAATGGATAGCCGGCGTCGGCGAGGCGGATCGGCAGGCCATCCTGCGCCGATTGCACGCGCGCGGCTTCCACCGCGTCGCCCACCCGGATCGGCAGCAGGCGGCTGACGATGCGCGACGGATCGGGCCCCAGTGCCCCCGGCGGCGCCGTGATGGTGATCTCCTTGAAATTATAGACCGGCCCGGGCTTGGCAGCGACGCGGATCAGGCTGGGCTGTCCGGCGGCACCGGGCACGATGGTGATGCGGGCCTGGCTGCCATAATGGCCGATGGAGCGCAGCAGCAACTCGGTGAGATCGCGATCCTCGGCAATGCGGCGGCCGAGCTGGGCCAGATTTGTCTCCTCCCCGCGGTGCAGCCACAGTGACGACAGGCCGCGGAATTCATCCTCAAGGCCAAGTTCCGCCAGGCCCGACACCTCCACCCGATACCGAATGGCGGCATCGGGCGCGGCCACTTCGCCGCCGGTGGTCGATTCGACATCAGGCCAGGCCACCGCCTCGCCGCCGGGCAGATCGGGGAGGGGGGATTCCGGCCCCGGTATGGCCGGTTCGGCCACCGCTGGCTCAGCCGGGGCTGGCGCTGGCGGCACCGGCTGCGCCTGCGCGCGAGCGGCAGCTGCCGTCAGGGCAAGCAGGATGGGCAGGAACCGGGGCACGACCACTGGTTTACCCCATGGCCCGGTCAGCGCAAGGCGCGGCACAGCAGCGCTTGGCTCTGGCCACAACCGTCTGTCTCGTGCATGGGGCGGTTCATGGCTGAACCTGGCATTCCCTTCACGCGTCCGCCCCAGCGGGGGGGCGGCATTTTCATCGCCCTTGGCCTGGTGCTGGGCGCTGTTTTCGGCGTGCTGGCACACCAGCCGTCGCTTGGCCTGCTGGCGGGGCTGGGGCTGGGCGTGCTTGCGGCCATCGCTCTGGCCGTGCGGGATCGGCGCTGAACGGCGGATTGCCGCGATTTTCGGAGGGTGACACCAGGTGGCCAGCGGATTGTTCGCACTGCTCGATGATGTGGCGGCCATTGCCAAGGTGGCGGCTGCCAGCCTTGACGACACGGCCGCCGCTGCTGCCAAGGCCTCGGCCAAGGCGGCCGGCGTGGTGGTCGATGATGCCGCCGTCACCCCGCGCTATGTCGTCGGCTTCTCGGCCGATCGCGAAATCCCCATCGTCGCCAAGATCGCGCGCGGCAGCCTGAAGAACAAACTGGTGTTCCTGCTGCCCGGCGCCCTCGCCCTGTCCTATTTCCTGCCTGTCGCCATCACGCCGCTGCTGATGCTGGGTGGCGCCTTCCTGTGTTTTGAAGGCGCGGAAAAATTGTGGGAAAAGCTCACGCCAGAAGACGAAGCCGCCCTGGAAGATGCAGCGATTGCGCCGGCCGACAGGGAACGCACGCTGGTTGCCGGCGCCATCCGCACCGACCTGATCCTGTCGGCCGAAATCATGGCGATCGCGCTGGGCAGCGTCGAGGAACGGCCGATCGGCGAACAGGCCGCCGCGCTGGTGGTGGTGGCGCTGGGCATCACTGGGCTGGTCTATGGCGCGGTGGCGATGATCGTGAAGGCGGATGATCTGGGCGTCTATCTGGCGCGGCAGAAAAGCGGCGCGGTGGCGGCGCTGGGTCGCGGCCTGGTTACCGGCATGCCGCCGTTCCTGCAGTTGCTGGCCGGTGTCGGCCTGGCCGCGATGCTGTGGGTGGGCGGGCATATCCTGGTCGATGGCCTGAACAAGCTGGGCGTCACCCTGCCGCACGACCTGCTGCACAGCGCCATGCACATGGTGGAAGGCGCCGGCGGAGCGGCGACCTGGGCGGTGGAGGCGGCTGGCTCTGGCCTGTTCGGGCTGGCGCTGGGCGCGATCATCGCGGGGGCGCTGCATCTGGTGCCGCGCAAGGGCCATTGATCAGCAGCGCCTGCTGCTGTATTGTAATGGCAACACACTGGAGCCCGTTCCGATGAAAAATGCCCTGCTTGCCATCCTGCTGTGCGGCGCCGCCGTCGCGGCCTGCAACGCCAACCGCAAGGACGAGGTGGAATCCGCCAAGACCGTGCAGGGCGTCACTGTCGATGCCGAATGGGAAGGCGACAAGGGTGCCGCCGGCATTGCCGACGCCGGGGTGAACATCCAGGCCGACATGGAAAAGGGCCGCGTCGAGCTCAAGCTGCCGGGCGGCATTGGCGGCACCGTCAACCTGCCGGCGGGGCTGGAATCCGATGCCAAGTTCGATCTCGACGGGCTGGGCCGCTATCCGGGCGCCAAGCTGACCAGCGTCAACGTGCAGGCCAGCGGCAAGGATGGCGACGGCAAGGGCGTCGTCGTGCTCGGCTTCACGGCGCCGGGCAGTGCCGCGCAGGTGGCGGACTGGTATGCCGGCAAGCTCAGTGACCAGGGCCGCACCCCCAGCCGCAGCGGCAACACGCTGACCGGCACCACCGAGGATGGCGACGCGATGGTGATTGCCGTGGAAGACGGTCAGGCCGGCACCGCACGCGGGCGGATCACCATCACGGATCGCAAGGGCTGAACAAAATCCACCCCAAACTCATTTGGGGTGATCTAAAGCGTGCGCGCCTTGAACGTGTCGCAGGCGCTCATCTGGCCATTTTCCAGCCCGCGCTGCAGCCAGCGCATGCGCTGCGCCGAACTGCCGTGGGTGAAGCTTTCCGGGTTCACGCCGCGCCCGGCCTGGCGCTGCAGCGTGTCGTCACCGATGGCCTGGGCGGCGCGCAGGCCTTCCTCGATGTCGCCGGCTTCCAAGAGGTCGCGGTTGTGGAAGGCCCACACCCCGGCAAAACAGTCCGCCTGCAGTTCTTGCCGCACCGACAATGCGTTGCTGCGCACCTCGTCACCGCCCGCCCGCGCCTTCTGCACCTGATCGGAAATGCCGAGCACGGTCTGCACATGATGGCCGACCTCGTGCGCGATCACATAGGCGGCGGCGAAATCACCGGGGGCGCCGAAGCGGCGCGACAATTCCTCGAAGAAGCTGGCATCCAGATAGACGTCGCGATCGGCCGGGCAATAGAAGGGCCCCATGCCGCTGTTGGCCGGGCCGCAGCCGCTGCTCACCGCTTCGCTGAACAGCACCAGCTTGGGCTGTGGATAGGGCTCACCCACCTGGTCCTTGAACACCGCACTCCAGGTGCGCTCGGTGCTGCCCAGCACCTTGGCGATGAACTTGTCGTGCTCGCCGGTCAGCGCCGCCGGTGCTGCCGGGGCGTCGGCCTGTGGCTGGCCCACGCCGGGGCCGCCAACGCCGGAACCGCTCACCGCGCCAATCATCTCCAGCGGATTCTGGCCGAGCAGCAGGGCGATGACGCCCACCACGAGCATGCCGCCGATCCCGAGCTTGCCGCCGCCGATGGGCAGCCGGAACCCGCCGCCGCCACCGCCGCTTTCGCCGCGCCGATCGATGATGTTGCTGCTCTCGTTCTCGTCGTCGAGGTTCATGGCCGACAGCCTATCGTGTGGACACAGGCGTGGCCAGCGCTTCGTTGAGCAGTTGCGCGATGCGGGTGCCGGCCCGGCCGACCTGTCCGCGCACCGCCGGCGTCGCGGCGCTGACATAGGCCGGGGTGATCATGGCCACACGGCCGGCACCCGTCACGGTGCAGGCATCAGGCACGTCCGGCAGGCCGCCATAGGCAAGATCACGCGAGATCTGCCAGCCGGCGCGCGCCCAGTCGGCGATGCGGGTAGCAGCCGGGCTGCGGGTCCATTGCCGGCGCTGGGCGGGGGTGATGCTGAAGGGCGTGATCGCCGGCGGCTCTGTCAGCGCGCGTTCGGCAAGATCCGAATCCCACACCCTGTGCAGGTTCATAAATTGCGTCGCCTTGAAGCCGAAGGCCGCCTTCACATCGTTGCCGCCGCGATCACCCTTGTCGCCGATGTGCAGCGGCTGGTGCATGTCGCCGGTGAAATGCACCAGGAAGGCCAGCGCTTGAAGCCGCTCCGCCGCCGGGCGGGCACGATCGGCGAGCAGCGCCTGCTGCCGCGCCACCTGCACCGTCACGCAATCGCCGTTCGGGCACTTGGCGCCCACGTCGAAATCGCCGCACACGCTGATGTTCTGATAATGCCAGGGCGCCGTATAGCCGAAGCGGCCATCGGGCAGGGCGCGCACGCAATCCGGCCATACCGAGGCATCCTCCAGGCTGTTCAGCGGGCAACTCGGCGTGCCGAGCCGGGGCGCGGCGCGCAGCAAGCGTCGAAGCTCGCCGCGCGCCTGCGAGGTCAATTGTGCCGCGGCAATACGGGCGGTGAGACGATGGGCATAATCACCCCAGGCCAGCGCGGGCTGAGCGGCGAGCAAAGCGATCAGGGCGAGCGGGCGAATCAGGCGCTTCATTATGAATCCGTATTTGGCGCAGGGCTGCAATGCTGGCCAGTGCCGCCTGTGGTCGCTATGGTCTTGCAAATGGGGCAGCCGCTGCGCATCTGCAGGGCAGATCAACAACGGAATGACAATGCGAGATCCCTACAGCGTTCTGGGTGTGCCGCGGTCGGCCACGGATGCCGACATCAAGAAGGCATTCCGCAAGCTCGCCAAGGACAATCACCCTGATCGCAATGCCGATGATCCCAAGGCGCTCGAGCGCTTCAAGGAGGCCAATCTGGCCTATGAGCTGCTGTCGGACAGCGCCAAGCGCGGCCAGTTTGACCGGGGCGAAATCGGCCCCGATGGCCAGCCGATCAATCCCTTTGCCGGCGGCGGTTTCCGCGGTGACAGCGGCTTCAACCCGCGCGATTTCGGCAGCAGCGGGCGCGGCGGCGGTGCCGATTTCGCCGGGGCCGCCGATGATCTGTTTGCCGAGCTGTTCGGCGGCCGCAGCCCGTTCGGCGGCAGCACGGGCAGCCGCGGTTTTCGCACCCAGGTGCGCGGCCCCGATGTTGCCTATCGCCTGACCGTGCCCTTCGTCGATGCCGTGGCGCTGACGCCGCAGCGCGTCACCCTGCGATCGGGCCAGACCATCGAGATCAAGCTGCCCGCCGGCCTGGAATCCGGCAAGCAGGTGCGTCTCGCCGGCAAGGGTGAGCCCGGCCCCGGCGGCAATGGCGATGCCATCGTCACCATCGAGATCGCCCCCCACCGCGCCTTCACCCGCGAGGGCGACGACGTGCTGCTCACCTTGCCGATCAAGCTGGATGAAGCCGTGCTGGGCGCCAAGGTGCGCATGCCGACGCCGGAGGGCGCGGTGTCGCTTTCCATCCCGCCTGGCACGCCGTCGGGCAAGATGTTCCGGTTGAAGGGCAGGGGCTTCCGCAAGCTCGACGCCACTCGCGGCGACCTCCTGGTGACGGTTCAGATCGACATTCCGCCCGATCACGAAGGCCTGAAGGATTTCGTCCAGAGCTTCGTCGATCCCCGCGATATCCGCGCCAATCTGCTCGGCTGACAGGGGCCGGATTGGTGTCCAGACCGCTCCCGCTGCGCCGGATCATCGTCGATACCGCCAGCGGCACCTTCCAGCACGGCTTCACCCACGCTGGCAATCTCGCCTATCTCAGCCTCGTCACGCTCTTCCCCTTTGTCATCCTGATCGCCTCGATCGCCGGCCGGCTCGGCCGCACCCGCGACGGCATGGCGGCGGTCAACAGCTTCCTCGATGCGCTGCCGCAAGGGGTGGAGGATATCGTGGCACCTGCCATCCGCGACGTGCTGGCCGCGCCGGCCACCGGCGGGGTCGTCACCTTCGGTCTGCTGGTGGCGCTGTGGACCACCTCGGGCGTGCTGGTGACGCTCAGGACCATCGTTCAGCAAGCTTATGACACGCCATCTGAATTGCCATTCTGGCGCTGGCGGCTGATCGGCATTGCCGAGGTGCTGGGCCTGGTCATCATCCTGCTGCTCGCCTTTGCCGCGCAGGTGCTGGTGACGGGTGCCGAAACCTTCGTGTTTCGCCTCATGCCGATGGCCGCCGAAGTCTTCCCGGCACTGGGCCTGCAACGCATCGTGCCGGCCGGGCTGCTGTTCCTGGCGCTGTGGGCGCTGTTCTCGCTGCTCTGCCCGCGCCTGTTTCGCGTCGCGCCCTGCTGGCCCGGCGCGCTGGTCACGGCGCTGGCGTGGACGGCGACCACGCTCGCCCTGCCGCACGCGCTCACCCTGTTCAACAATTATGCGCTCACCTACGGCAGCCTTGCCGGCGTGATCATCGCCTTGCTCTATTTCTACATCATTGGCCTTGGCCTGGTGCTTGGCGCCCAATTGAATGCCGCTGTTGGCCGCGCCCGGCTGGAATTTGCCGCAATTGGTCGCTAAGGCGCGCTTCAAGGAGAATTTCATGGGAATCATGACCGGCAAGCGCGGCCTCATCATGGGCCTGGCCAACGACAAGAGCCTGGCCTGGGGCATTGCCAAGGCGCTGGCCGAACAGGGCGCCGAACTCGCCTTTTCCTATCAGGGCCCGATGATGGAAAAGCGCGTGCGCCCGCTGGCCGAAATGCTGGGCGTCGCCCGCCTGTTCGAATGCGACGTGTCGTCGGTCGACAGCATGGACGCCTGTTTCGCCGCGCTTGGAGCGGAATGGCCGACCATCGATTTCCTCGTCCACGCCATCGGCTTTTCCGACAAGAACGAGCTGCGCGGCCGCTATGTCGATACCAGCCTCGACAATTTCCTGCTGACCATGAACGTCTCGGTTTACAGCTTCACCGCCGTTGCCCAGCGCGCCGCCGCGATGATGCCCAACGGCGGTTCGATGCTCACCCTGTCCTACTATGGCGCCGAAAAGGTCATCCCGCATTACAACGTGATGGGCGTCGCCAAGGCCGCGCTGGAAACCAGCGTCAAATATCTGGCCATGGATCTCGGCCCGCAGAATGTGCGCATCAACGCCATCTCCGCCGGCCCGATCAAGACCCTGGCCGCCAGCGGCATCGGCGATTTCCGCTACATCATGAAGTGGAACGAGTATAACAGCCCGCTGCGCCGCAATGTCACCATCGAGGATGTCGGCGGCGCCGGCCTCTATCTCCTTTCCGATCTGGCCAGCGGCGTCACCGGCGAGATCCACCATGTCGATGCCGGTTACAACGTCATCGGCATGAAGGCGGAGGATGCGCCGGACATCGGCCTCGAAAAATGAGCGCAGCGCTGCCGGCCATCGATCATGTCCAGATCGCCATGCCGGCCGGTGGCGAGGCGGCGGCGCGGCATTTCTTCGGTGAACTGATCGGCTTGCCGGAACTGCCCAAACCCGCCGAACTGGCCGCTCGTGGCGGCTGCTGGTTTCAGCTGGCCGGCGCGCAGCTGCATGTGGGTGTGGAGGCCGATTTCCGCCCGGCCCGGAAAGCCCATGTCGCCTTGCGCGTCGCCAACCTCGACCGCCTGCGCGCGGCACTGGCGCAGGCCGGCTTCAGCGTGCAGGATGAGAAGCCCGCCCTGGGCCACGCCCGTTTCTTCAGCGCTGATCCGTTCGGCAATCGCATCGAGTTCACGGCCGCATGAGTCTCAACAGCTTCGGACATCTGCTGCGCTTCACCACCTGGGGCGAAAGCCACGGGCCGGCAATCGGCGCCGTGGTGGACGGCTGCCCTCCAGGGCTGGCTCTCTCTGAAGCCGATATCCAGCCTTTCCTCGACAAGCGCCGGCCCGGCCAGTCGAAATTCACCACCCAGCGCCAGGAGCCGGACCAGGTCCGCATCCTGTCAGGCGTCTATGAAGGCCAGACCACCGGCACGCCGATCAGCCTGATGATCGAGAATGTCGACCAGCGCTCCAAGGATTATTCGGACGTTGCCGCCAAATATCGGCCGGGCCACGCCGATTATGCCTATGACGCCAAATATGGCCTGCGCGATCCGCGCGGTGGCGGGCGTTCGTCGGCGCGCGAGACGGCGTCGCGGGTGGCGGCGGGCGCGGTGGCGCGGAAAATCATCCCGAACGTCGCCATCACCGCCTATCTGGTTGAAATCGGTGGCGTCGCCATCGATCGCAGCCGCTTTGACCTGGCCGAGATCGCGCGCAATCCCTTCTGGTGCCCCGATGCGGTGACCGCCGCCGTGTGGGAAGAGCATCTCTATGCCGCCCGCAAATCCGGTTCGTCATTGGGCGCCATCGTCGAGTGTGTGGCCACCGGCGTGCCGGCCGGCTGGGGCAGCCCGCTCTATCACAAGCTCGACGCCCAGCTCGCCAACGCCGCGATGAGCATCAATGCGGTGAAGGCCGTTGAGATCGGCGACGGTTTCGCTGCGGCTCGCCTGCGCGGCGAGGAAAATGCTGACCGCATGCGGCCTGGTGAGGACGGCCCCGCTTTCCTCTCCAATCACGCCGGCGGCATCGCCGGCGGCATCTCCACCGGCCAGCCGATCGTGGTGCGTATGGCGCTGAAACCCACCAGTTCCATCCTCACGCCAGTGGAAACCATCACCCGCGACGGCCAGGCCGCCGAAATCGTCACCAAGGGCCGCCATGATCCCTGCGTCGGCATCCGCGCCGCACCGGTGCTGGAGGCGATGGTGGCGCTGGTGCTGGCCGATGCGATGCTGCTGCACCGGGGGCAGTGCGGTAGCGCGGCCAGCCCGTAACGCCTTGGCGTTACGGGCGGACTCGCGCCCGCTCGGCCGGCGGGTCTGGGCAAGCCGTCGGCACGGCTTTGCCGGGCCAGAGGGTTGCCCGAAGCCCGTTCGACGTCACGAAAAGTCGCGCTAACCCAACGCGCTGTTGGCCTTTTCCCACTGCCGCCCATCGAAGGGCGTGATCAGGGGCACCACGTCGTCCACGCCCTCCAGCGCCCGCCAGTGCACCGAATAGCCATCGGGGTGGGTGCGCGGCACATAGAAGCTCTTGATGCCGCAGGTGCTGCAGAACAGGTGGCGCGCGGTGCCGCTGCCCCAGCGATAATCGGTCAGCGCGTCGGCGCCGCTTTCCAGGGTGAAATCGGCCGCGGTGACGATCAGGTGCAGAAAGCCGGTCTTGGCGCAGATCGAGCAATTGCAGTCGAGCAGTTCCGGCGGATCGGCAAACCGTACCCGGAACCGCACCTTGCCGCAGTGGCAGCCGCCTGTCGCTTCGCGTATCGTCATGGCGCCATTTGCCCGGCCCCGCGCCCGGAAATCAAGCCGATTAGGGGATTTCCCCTAGATGACTCGAATCGCTTGGCGCTGTCACACATCGCGCTTGGGCGTGCGGGAAATGCCGGCAGCGGGCAGCTCCGGTTTCCAGGCACGTGTCCGGGGCTGTGGTGTCGCCGTCGGGGGGCGGCTGGCGCCCGCCCCGGACACCCCTATCCCCTCAGCCCGGCACCCGCAGATCGGCCACCTTGGCATCGCGCGCACCCACCGGCGCAGCGAGGATTTCCTGCAGGAACACGCCCTTGTTCACCGCGCTGGTGCGCGGATCGCCGGCCTGGCTGCGCGTGGCGGGATCAGGCGTGTTGGCGCCGGCGCGATCGAGCAACTGCTGTTCGGCGGCACTCTTCGGCGGCGGCTTCACGCCGGGACCAAACAGTGCCTCCATCGCGGCGGCCTGGGCATCGACACCCATGGCGCGCGGCGCCCCCGGCTTGGGCGGCGCCAGCGCGAAATCGGGCGGCACCACCAACGGCGCGCCGCGGGCGATCGACAGTTCATCGGGGCCGCGCGCCGAGAGTTTGCCCCTGCCGGCGCAACCGGTCAGGGCGAGGCCAAGTGCGGTCAGGATCAGCAGGTTACGCATCTTTGGTTTCCCCTTGGCGATCGGATGGCTTGGCCAGAACGGCCCGGCCCAGCAACAATATCACACCCAGTGTAATCGCGGCATCGGCCAGATTGAAGACCCAGAAGCTGTATTGCTCCCAGAAGAAATGCAGGAAATCGACGACATAGCCGAAGCGGATGCGATCAAGGATATTGCCCATCGCGCCGCCCAGCACCAGCCCCAGCGCCGCGATGTCGATGCGGTTGGTCTCGCGCCGCAGCCACAGCGCCACCGCAATGGCGATTGCGCCGGTGACGGCGGTCAGCAGCCAGCGGCCGAGATCGGAGCCGGCCTGCAACAACCCCATCGACACGCCGACATTGCCGACGAAGGTGAGGCGGAAGAAAGGCCACACATCGATGCCGCCGCGCATGGGCAGGTGGATCACCTCCAGCACCCAATATTTGCTGATCTGGTCAAGGATCAGCACGATGAGTGCGAGGAGATAGCCGCGGTTACGCATCGTGGACCATTTCGCCGACCACGTCGGTGCAGCGCCCGCACAGCTCGGTTTCGGGGTTCACCGGCAGGAAGCGCCAGCAGCGTGCGCACTTGGCGTCGTCGGACTTGCCGACGGTCAGCGCCTCGCTCGCGCCCTTCACCAGGGTGACGCGCGATACCAGGAGCAGCTCGGTCAGATCGAGCGCCTGCATCGCCACGAACCGGTCTTCATTGGTGGTCTCGATGGTGACAACGGCTTCCAGGAAGCTGCCGATCTCCTTGGCGCGGCGCATTTCCTCAAGCTTCAGATAGGCTTCCTCACGGAGCTTGCGGGCCAGGATGAACTGATGCGCCAACGTCTCGTCCTGCCAGCCCGCGTCGATCTCCGGCCATTCCAGCAGGTGCACGCTGCCGGCGTCGGGATAGCGGGTGCCCCAGACTTCCTCGGCCGTGAACACCAACACCGGCGCCAGCCAGCGGGTGAGGGCGTGGAATGTGATGTCCAGCACCGTCCGCCAGGCGCGGCGGGCGGTGGCGGTGGGCGCATCGCAATAGAGGCTGTCTTTCCGCACATCCATGGCGAAGGCCGACAGATCATCCTGCACGAAGCCGGTGATCAGGCTGGTATAGCGGTTGAAGTCATAGGCCAGCACCGCCGCCTTCAGCTCGCCCGACAGCACGGCGAGGCGGTTCAGCACCCAGCGTTCCAGCGCCGGCATCTCGGAGACGGGCAGGCGCTCGTCTTCACTCCAGCCATCAAGAGCGCCGAGCAAATAACGGAAAGTGTTACGCAATTTGCGATATTGATCGGCGACGCCCTTCAGGATCTCATCGCCGATGCGGTGATCTTCGGTGAAATCGACCGACAGTGCCCACAGCCGCAATATGTCGGCGCCATAGGTCTTCATGACGTCCAGCGGATTGATGGTATTGCCTTCGGACTTCGACATCTTGCGCCCGTTGGCATCCATGGTGAAGCCGTGGGTGAGGATGGCGTTGTAGGGCGCCCGGCCGCGCGTGGCGCAGCTTTGCAGCAGGCTCGATTGGAACCAGCCGCGATGCTGGTCACTGCCTTCCAGATACAGGTCCGCCGGCCAGCGATATTCGGGCCAATGGCCGGATTCGAGCACATAGACATGGGTGCAACCGCTGTCGAACCACACGTCCAGGATGTCGGTGATCATTTCATACTGATCGACCCGGTCGCCCAGCAGTTCGGCGGCAAATTCCGGCGTCCAGGCATCGACGCCCTGTTCGCGGAAGCGTTCGACGATCTTCTGATTGATTGACTTATCAACCAGATAGTCGCCGGTCTTGCGATCAACAAACAAGGTGATCGGCACCCCCCAGGCGCGCTGGCGGCTGAGCACCCAATCAGGGCGGCCTTCCACCATCGACCCGATGCGGTTGCGGCCCTTGTCCGGCGTGAACTGGGTGGCAGCGATGGCCGCCATGGCCTTTTCGCGCAGGGTGGGCGAACCGGCATCCATCGGCACAAACCATTGTGGCGTGCAGCGGAAGATCACCTTCTTCTTCGATCGCCACGAATGCGGATAGCTGTGCGAGAACGGCCCGGCGCTCAGCAGCGCCCCCGCGGCCTTCAGGTCGCTACAGATCGGCCCATCCGGCGCGTTGAGAGTGGGGTTGATGACGTTCTTGCTCTCGCCGCCCAGCCACAGCCAATCGGCGCGGTAACGGCCATCACCTTCCACGGCAAAGACGGGGTTGATCCCATGCGCCTTGCACAGCGCGAAATCATCCTCACCATGATCCGGCGCCATGTGGACCAGGCCAGTGCCCTGATCGGTGGTGACGAAATCGCCGGGCAGGAAGGGGCGGGGATTGGCGAAGAAACCGCCGAGATGGTGCATCGGGTGACGGGCAATGGCGCCGGCGAGGTTGGCGCCTTTGAAGTCCGGCCCGCTTGAGTCAAAGCGTTTGATTTCCCCGCGCTGTGCGCGTTCCATCAGTTGCAGACGCCCGAAGAACTCGACGGCCAGCGGTTCTGCAACGAGATAGCGACGGATCGAGCCATCAAGCTCAGTGACGTGGACGAGCAGATACTCGACTTCCGGCCCATAGGCGATGCCCTGGTTCACTGGAATGGTCCACGGCGTCGTCGTCCAGATGACGGCATGGGCCCCCACCAGTTCCGGCGCATTCGGCGCTTCCACAATCTCGAACGCCACGTCGATCTGGGTGCTAGTGATGTCGTGATATTCCACCTCGGCATCGGCCAGCGCGGTCTTTTCGACCGGCGACCACATCACCGGCTTGGCACCGCGATAGAGCTGACCAGACTCGGCAAACTTCAGCAGTTCGGAAACGATGGTGGCTTCCGACGCGAAGTCCATGGTGAGATAGGGTTTTTTCCAGTCCCCGTTGATGCCCAACCGCTGCAGCTGCTGGCTCTGCACATTCACCCAATGCTGGGCATAGGCGCGGCATTCGGCGCGAAATTCCTTCGCCGGCACCTCGTCCTTGTTCTGCTTCTTGGCGCGATAGGCCTCTTCCACCTTCCATTCGATGGGCAGGCCATGGCAATCCCAGCCGGGCACATAGGGCACATCCTTGCCGAGCAGCGAGTGGGTGCGCACCACGGCGTCCTTCAGCACATGGTTCAGCGCGTGGCCGATGTGCATGTCCCCGTTCGCATAGGGCGGGCCGTCGTGATAGATGAACTTTTCCCGGCCCTGCCGTGCCGCGCGCAGCTGCGCATAGAGATCGGCCTGCTGCCAACGCTCAAGAATCTGCGGCTCGCGCTCCGGCAGGCCGGCTTTCATGGGAAAGTCGGTCTTGGGCAGGAAGACGGTGGGGCGATAATCAGGCGCGCTCATGGTGGGCGAGGCTTTAGGGGAAGCCGGCGCGGCTGTCACGCACCCTTGAGCATTCGCCGCGCCGCTTCGGCATCGGCGGCGATCTGGCGCTTGAGCGCATCCAGCCCATCGAGCTTCATTTCGGGCCTGAGATAGGCGACCAGCTGCACATCCAGGGTCTGGCCGTAAAGGTCGCCCTGCCAGTCCATCAGCCAGGTTTCGAGCAACTCGATGGGCGGCTCGATCATCGGGCGGATGCCGAGATTGGCGACGCCATCCACCCGCTCGCCCGAGGGCAGCACGACATGCACGGCATAGACGCCATAGGCCGGGCGGACATAATCGCCGAGCGTCATGTTGGCGGTGGGGAAACCCAGCGTGCGCCCCAGCTTGGCGCCATGCTCCACCGTGCCACGGATGGTGAACGGCCGCGTCAGCAGTTCTGCCGCCATGCCGGGCCGCGCATCGCGCAGCAGGGCGCGCACTCGCGTCGAGCTGATGGTGCCCGCACTGTCCTGCACCGCGTCCACCACCCGGGCGGCAAAGCCATTGGCCAGCCCCAGCCGCGACAGATCGGTCACGCTGCCACTGCGCCCGCGCCCGAAAGTGAAATCGCCGCCGGTCACCACGCCCGCGACGCCCAGCCGCTGCACCAGCCATTCCTCCACGAACGCTTCGGCCGACAGCGCCGCCAGGTCGCGGGTGAAGGGCATCACCACGGCGCCATCCATGCCGAAATCATCCAGCCACTCGCCGCGCTGGCCAATGGTGGAGAGCGCGAAGGGCGGCACATCGGGCTGGAACAGCCGCGCCGGGTGCGGATCGAAACTGGCCACCAGCGCCGGCCGGCCCAGTTTGCGCGCCCAGTCACGCGCGGCGCCGACCACGGCCTGGTGGCCGGCGTGGAAGCCATCGAAATTGCCCAGCGCCACGATGCCGCCCCGCAAGGAGCCAGGCAGGGCGGCGCCCCCGGTGATCAAGTCCATGTGGCGCGCTTAGCGGGGGGCAAGCCCGGCGGCAAGCAGCCGTGCCGCATTGCCGCCCACCACCTTGGCGATATCATCAGTGCTCATGCCGGCCTTCAGCAGTGCGTCGGTCACCACATCGAGGTGTGCGGTGTCGAAACCCACGGTGGTGCCACCATCATAATCGCTGCCCAGCCCGACATGATCGACGCCGGCCACTTTCACGGCGTGCAGGATGGCTCTGGCCGTCGCCTCCGGCGTTGGCTGGCAGATGGCGGCATCCCAATAACCGATGCCGACCACGCCGCCATTGGCCGCCAGCGCCTTGAGCTGGTTGTCATCCAGGTTGCGCGGCGTGTCGCAGGTGCCCTTCACGCCGCCATGGCTCACCACCACCGGCCGCGTGGCGATCTTCAGCACATCGGCAAAGGCGGCGGGGCTGGAATGGGCGACATCGATGATCATGCCCAGCCGCTCGGCCTCGCGCACCACGGCAGCTCCGAGCGGAGTGAGCCCGCCCTTCTTTTCACCCGCCATCGAGCCGGCCAGATCGGTATCGAAGAAATGCGCCAGGCTGAGCATGCGGAAGCCGGCATCGTGCAGCCGCTTCACGTTGGCGACCTGGCCTTCCAGATCCTGTCCGCCCTCGGTCGAGAGCAGCGCGCCGGTCACCTTTTTGCCCGCCGCCCTGTCGGCCAGCAGCGCGGCCAGATCAGCCGGCGAGGTGATGATCTTCAGCCGTCCGCCGGCGCGCTTCTCCACGTCGTGCAGCTTCTCGGCGTGCCAGAGCGAGCGTTCCAGCAGGCTGCCCCAAGTGCGCACCGGCTGCATCTGCGCGATCACCAGCGGGGTGATATTGTCGGTATCGCCCGAATTCTTCTCGTAATTCTGCCCACGCGGCGTCTTGGTCACGCTGGAGAAGACCTGCAGCGCGACATTGCCGGCCTCCAGCCGCTTGAGGTCCACATGGCCCTGATTGGTTTCCGACAACAGGTCGCGCTGCCACATCAGCGTGTCGCTGTGCAGATCGATCACGGTCAGCGTCTTGTGCAGCGCCTTGGCCTCGGCGCTTACCGGCCAGGTCGCACCGGTATGCTTGTTCATGCCGCGCTCGACGATGCCGGGGGCAAAGCCGAAGAAGCCCACCGCCGCCAGTCCCAGCAGCGCCGCCGTGCCCCACAGGATCTTTCTCATGGCAGTCGCTCCAGCGTGATGAAGGCAAAGCCCGGCCGGTCGCCCTCCGGACCGTGCGTCTCGCGCGCCACTTCCTGCCAGCGCGCCGGATCAAAGGCCGGAAGGAAGGTGTCGCCCTCCGGCTCGGCGTCCACTTCGGTCAATTCCACCCGCGTCGCGATGGGCGCGCTGAGCGCGTAAATCTCCGCCCCGCCAATGATCATGATGTGGCCGCGCACGCGTGGATCAAGCCCGGCGGCGGCAATGGCTTCGGCCAGGTTGGGCACCACGGTCACCCCTTCGGCCGACCAGCCCGGCTGGCGCGTGAGCACGATATTGTGGCGGCCGGGCAGAGGCTTGCCGATGCTCTCGAAGGTCTTGCGGCCCATCACCACCGGCTTGCCGATGGTGATCGCCTTGAAGCGCTTGAGGTCCGCCGGCAGGTGCCAGGGCATGGTGCCATCCTTGCCGATCGCGCCGTTGCGGGCGCGGGCGACGACCAGGGTGACGTCGAGACTCATACCGCTACCGGCGCGGCGATATGCGGGTGCGGCTCGTATCCGGCGATGACGAAATCCTCCAGCCGATACGAAAACAGGTCCTCCGGCCGCCGCGCGAAATCCAGCCGCGGGAAGGGGCGGGGCTCTCGTGAAAGCTGCTCCGTCACCAGATGCTCGTGGTTGAGATAGAGGTGGCAATCCGCCCCCATCCACGTCAGCTCGCCGGGTTCATAACCGCACTGCTGCGCCAGCATGCGGATCAGCACCGCCGCTTCGAAGATGTTGAACGGAAAGCCCAGCCCCAGATCGCAGCTGCGTTGGTAGAGGATGCCCGACAGGCGCCCATCAGCGACGAAATATTGATAGGTCATATGGCAGGGCGGCAGTGCCATGCGATGCAGTTCGGGCACATTCCAGCCGGTGAAGATGTGGCGGCGGCTGGCGGGGTTGTGTTTCAGGCCATGCACCAGCTCGGTCATCTGATCATAAGGCGTGTCGGCGCGGAAACTGCCGTCTTCATTGGCGGCATAGCGCGGCCAGCGCCGCCACTGCACGCCATAGACCGGGCCGAGATCGCCCCATTTCGCCGCGAAATCATCGTCGGCGATGATCCGCGCCTCGAACGCATCGCGGCTGAGCTGTTCGCCCGTCGCGCGGCGATATTTGTCGAGCGGCCAGTCGGTCCAGATATGCACGCCCTGTTCGACCAGCGGCCTGATGTTGGATTCGCCGTTCAGGAACCAGATCAGCTCCTTGATCGCCGATTTCCAGAAGATCCGCTTGGTGGTGAGCAGCGGCACCGTGCCGTCCGACAGATCGAACTTCAGCGTCTCGCCAAACAGGGCACGCGTGCCGGTGCCGGTGCGGTCACCGCGCGCCACGCCTTCGCGCCACACGCGGTCCATCAGGGAGAGATACTGCGCTTCGCCGGTCAAAGTCATTGCCCCTTTTCAGGGATATGGTGAAGCCGCGTCAACTGCCGCCATTGGGGAGCCTGAGCCAAGGGGAGATGGACCCATGTTCGGCACGGCAACGGCGGGCAGCAGCAAGGATATCACGGCGATTCCCGGCCTGTGGGCGGATGATCACGGCCCGGCCGCCGCGCTGCGCAGCCGCGGGCGCGCCCATGCCCGGCTGCGTTCGGCGATGCTGAAGGATCGCAAGACCGTGCTGATGGACCGGATGGGCTGGGACCTGCGCTCGCCCGATGGCCTGCACGAGCTTGACGAGTATGACCAGGACGACACGCTCTACCTGATCGTGCACCAGTCGGCGACCCACCGCCACCTGGGTTCGGTGCGCTTGCTGCCGTCCACCGGTCCGCATCTGCTGCGCGACAAGTTTGCCCACCTCTGCCTCGATGGCGTGCCGACTGGCCCCGACGTGTGGGAAATCACCCGGCTGGTCACCAGCCCCGGCCTGTCGCGCGCCGAGGCGCTGCAGGTGCGCCGGCAACTGTCCATCGCATTGTTCGAACATGGGCTGGGCCACGGCATTGCCCGCTACACCATGGTCACCCACATGGCATGGCTGCCCAGTCTGCTCAGCATTGGCTGGGATGCCGAGCCGCTGGGCCTGCCGCACGGCGAAGGCAATGCTGCGGTGGCTGCCCTGCAGATCATGATTGACGAAACGAGCTTGCAGCGACTGCGCGGCGCCTGGGCCATGCCCAAGCCCGTGCTCCCGCTGCCCCACTTCGACCGGGAGACTGTATTGGCGTTTTGACCCTGCGCCCGTCGCTTCCGTGTCGAGGATGCCCCGGCCTGCCAATCCCTTCTGCAAACGGCCCTCCCCGTCTGCAGGTCATGGTGCAGGTCGGGGCATCCACCCCCTGATGACCCACCGGCCCTGATCGTGGCCGAACTCCTGGCCCTCTGGCACGTCGCCCTGGCCGAATCCCTGTTCCTGATTGCCCTGCTGGTGGCGATCAATGGCCTCGATGATCTGGCCATCGACATCCTCTGGCTGCTGATGCCGCGCGCCCGGCGCCGGCCGTTGCCTTTGCCCGCGGCACCGCCGGCCACCCGCTTTGCCCTGCTCGTCCCGGCGTGGGACGAGGCCGCGGTGATCGGCACCATGCTGCGCCGCACCCTGGCCGTGCTCGATGGACCGGAACTGGTGCTGTTCGTCGGCCTTTATCCCAACGATCCAGCCACGCGGGCAGCGGTGGCGGCGGTGGCCGATCCGCGCCTGCGCGCCATCATCGGGCCGCTGCCGGGGCCGACCACCAAGGCCGATTGCCTCAACACCCTGTGGCGCGCCGTGCTGGCCGAAGAGGCCAGCAGCGGGCGGCCCTTCGATGCCATCATCCTCCATGATGCAGAGGATGTCGTGCACCCCGCCGAACTGGCGGTGTTTGCCGCGCACCTCGCCAACCATGCCATGGTGCAGCTGCCGGTGCTGCCACTGCCCGATCCGGCCAGTCCGCTGATATCCGGCCATTATATCGATGAATTTGCCGAAGCCCACGCCAAGGAACTGCCGGTGCGGCAATGGCTGGGCGCGGCAATGCCCTCGGCGGGCGTGGGCGTCGCCTTTGATCGCGCCATGCTGGGCCGCATCGCGGAGGCGCGTGGCGGCCTGCCGTTCGACGCCAGCAGCCTGACCGAGGATTATGAGCTGGGCATGGCGGTGGCAGCCCAGGGCGGGCGGGGGACACTGGTGTGGACGCTGGCCGAAGGCGGCCCAGTCGCCACCGCCGAGCATTTTCCGGCCGATTTCGAAAGCGCCGTGCGCCAGAAGACGCGTTGGCTCACCGGCATTGCGCTGGCCGGGTGGGACCGGCTGGGCTGGCGCGGCGGGGTGGTGCAGCGCTGGATGCTGCTGCGCGATCGCAAGGCGCCGTTGATGGCGCTGCTCACCCTGGTCGCCTATGGGCTGGCGCTGCTGCTCGGGCTGGATGCGTTGTTGCGGATATTGCTGCCGGCGGCGGCGCGGATGCCGGCGGTGGCCCACGGCTGGACGCTGGTGCTGCTCTGGCTCAACTGGACGCTGTTGTGCTGGCGGCTGCTGGTGCGGGCGCTGTTCACCTTGCGTGTGCAGGGCTTTGCCGAAGCGCTGCTGGCCACCCCGCGGGCGCTGGTCGGCAATTTCGTCAACGCCATGGCCGCCCTGCGCGCCTTTTCCCGCTATCGCGCCGCCCTGCGTTCCGGCCGCGCCCTGGCCTGGGACAAGACCAGCCACCGGTTTCCCCAATGAGCCGGCCTGGCCGCCCCCTGCGCGCACTGGCCGGGCTGGGCGTGGCGACCAGCGTCTGGATCGCGGTGCGCCTGCCGGGCATGGAGCGCGAGGTCGCGGCGCTGGCGGCGCTGGCCAACGCGAATCCGGTGCGGTTGGCAGGGCCGGTGCTGGCGGCGCCCGTCCCGGCAGTGCCCCCGCTGCTGCGTGCCGTCGCGCCACTGCGTGCGCCGGCCATGCCAAGAACGTTCCCGCTGGTACCGGCTGCGGCGCCGATCCGCCAGGCTGTTGCGGCCAGCACCTTGTCACTTGCGGTCACCACCCCGCCACCTGCGGTCACCGCCGCGCCACCGGCCGCCACCGAATCGCGCCCTGATCCGGCCTTTGCGCTCGCAGCCCAGGCCTATGACCGGCTGCGCCGTGGCGAGCGCCGGCAAGCCGCCGCGCTGTTCGATGCGGCGCTGAGCCTGCAGCCCGACAACCGCCAGTGGCAGGCTGACCGGCGGGCCTTGGGCCGGCGCTGGCAACTGGGCGCCTATGC
>NZ_WNJP01000290.1 GCF_009733735.1 Sandarakinorhabdus oryzae
CCCGGCCGGAACGCGGCAAAAACCGCCAGCGCCGCCACCAGCGCCAGCCGCGCGCGCCACGGCAACTCCGCCCCGGCCAGCCGCGGCAGCAGCAGCATCATCGCCAGCGGACGCACTGCCGCAAGCGTGAAGCGCGTCATCCATTCGAGGCCGTCAAAGGCGGGGATGGCGATCATCAATGGATCGCCCCCACCATGTCGATCAGCCCGCGCTCCAGATAGTCGGCGAGGCCAAGCAGCAGGCGTTCGCCGGCGATGGCCGTCACCAGCACAAGCGCCGCCAGCTTGGGCAGGAAGGAAATGCTGCTTTCCTGCACCGAAAAGATCGTCTGGATGAGGCCGACGACCACGGCGACCACCAGCAGCGGCACCAGGAAGGTCGCCGCGCTGCCGGCAAACAGCAGCACCGCCTCACGCGCCAGATCGCCCAGCATCGCGTCGTCAGGCGCCGGAGCCAGCGTCATGAACCGAAACTCCTGGCGAGCGCGCCCAGCACCAGCGTCCAGCCATCGACGATGACGAACAGCGCGATCTTGACCGGCAGCGACACCGTGGCCGGCGAGACCATCATCATGCCCATCGCCATCAGGATCGAAGCGACGATCAGATCGATGACCAGGAAGGGCAGATAGATCACCAGCCCGATTTCCAGCGCGGTCTTCAACTCGCTCGCCACGAACGCCGGCATGACGACGGGCAGCGGCACATCGGCCGGCCTAGCATAGGGCCCGCCGCCGGCAATCTCGGCAAAACGGGTGAGGTCCTTGGCGCGGGTCTGGGTCAGCATGAACGCCTTCAGCTCCGCGCCGGTGCGCGCCAGTGCAGTTTCGGCCGGCAGGCTGCCCGCCACCATCGGTTTCCAGGCGCTGTCGTAAATCCGGTCGAGCTGCGGCTTCATCACGAAGACGGTGAGCAGCAGCGCGGTGCCGACCAGCAGCTGGTTGGGCGGGCTCTGCCCCAAGCCCAGCGCCTGGCGCAGGATTGCAAGCACGATGGCGATGCGGGTGAAGGCCGTCATCATCAGCAGCGCCGCCGGCAGCAGCGTCAGCGCCGTCATCAGCAGCAATATCTGCAACGACGTCGCCAGCGGCGGCAGGTTCAGCACCGCGTTCATTCGGCCGGCACGTCTGCAAGGATGGCCAGCCCGGCCCGCGACTGGCCGACCAGCAGGCGCCGGCCAGCGAATTCGACCACGACCAGCCGGCTGCCGGGGCCCAAGGGGAGCGTCTGCACCACCAGGGCGTGGCGGGCCGGCAGGCTCCAGCCCGGGGCGCGGCTGCGAAGGGCGTCGACGAGCGCGCCCAATGTGATTCCCCCACCCGTCGCCCCGGACTTGATCCGGGGCCCCGCTGTTTCTCCGCTGGCCAAGCGGGGCCCCGGATCAAGTCCGGGGCGACGACCGAGGAGATTGAGTCCCCTCACAGGCCGTTCCCCGGCAACACCTCGGTCAGGCGCACGCCAAACTTGTCGCCGACGCTCACGATCTCGCCGCGCGCCACCAGCCGTTCCGAAATCAGCACGTCCACGGGCTGGTCCACCCGCCGGTCAAGCACATGCACCTGGCCCGGCGCCATGTTCAGCACATCGGCCAGTTTCAGGCGGATGCCGCCCACCTCGATGGCCAGCCGCACGCTGATGGCGCCGAACGCGCCCAATCGGGCGACATCAGACGGGGCGTCGGTGGGCTGGCCCTGCATGGTGCCGGGGTCGATGGTCATGCGCGGTCTCCAATGGGCTTGAGGGCAAGGGTGGTGATGCTGGCCTGCTGGCGGCCGTCGGGCAGCGGGGCGAGGCTGGCAACCGCGACTTGGGTGTCGCCGAGCAGCACCGGCATGTCCGGGCAGGCGTTGAACGCGATGACGAGGCCGGGCTGCAGCGGCAGCAGGCGGGCGAGCGGCACGGCCTCCTCTGCCAGCCGCACCGCCAGTCGCGCCGGCAGATCGAACAGGCCGGCGCCCAGCGGCAGAGGAGGCCGTG
>NZ_WNJP01000291.1 GCF_009733735.1 Sandarakinorhabdus oryzae
CATCGGCCAGCCGTGTGCGGCGCATCACCCGATCAGCGAGCGCGGCGCCGAACAGCACGTGGCGGCCGCGACCCTGGCGCTTGGCATCGAGCAGCGCCGCATCGGCATTGCCCAGCAGCTCGTGCGGGCCACAGCCGGCGGCCGGAAACGGCGCGATGCCGACCGACAATGACGGCGCATATCGGCTGGCGCCCAGCCGCATCGGCCGACGCAGCCGCGCCAGCAGCCGGGTCGCAAAGCCGTGGATCGCCGCCGGCGTCGCCAGCCCATGCACGATCAGGGCGAACTCGTCGCCCGACAGGCGCGCTGCGGTGTCGCCGGGCCGCAGCACGCGCTTCAATCGCCGCCCAACCAGCCGCAGCAGCGTGTCGCCGGCGGCATGGCCCAGGCTGTCGTTCACCGCCTTGAAGAAATCGACGTCGAACAGCACCAGCACGCCAGCCCGACCATGATCTGCCAGCGCCTCCAGCCGTTGCATCAGCACGTCGCGGTTGGCCAGCCCGGTGAGCGCATCCTCCTCGGCCCGGCGTCGCAATTCACGTTCGGCGCGCTTCAGCGGGGTCACGTCTGTCCGGATGGAAACGATGTTGCCGCTTTCCGAGATGGCGGTGCTGGCCTGCATGAACTTGTCATCGCGCAGGTGAAAGATGCGGTTGTAGCCACGCTCGCGGTGGCGGCGCAGATACTCGGCCACCCAGGCGGCGCGCTTTTGCGGCGGATCATCGGCGCTCACTTCCGGCACATAATGATTGGCCAGCACCTTGCGCGTGATGATGTCGGCCAGCCGTTCGCCCTGCACCATATATTGGCGGTTGCCGGGCAGGATGTCGCGATAGGCATCATTGACGAGGATCAGCCGTTCCTCGCTGTCATAGACGGAGAGCGCCGCCGGAATCCCGGTGATCACGTCGCGCAGCAGGGTTTCGGTGCGGGTCCTGAGGTCAAGCTCGCGCGCCGCCCGGGCCGCAGCCTCCTGGCGGACAGTGATATCCTCGAACGTGCCGATCAGCGCCTGGCTGTCGCCAACACCCTGCGCCGGCCGGCCGCGGGCGCGGACATGGCGGCGCTCGCCATCAGGGCGACGGATGCACAGTTCCAGATCCCAGGGCGTGCCGCTGCGCAGCGCCGCGTCCACCGCGTCGCTGATCATTGGGCGATGCGGGGGGATGTAGAAGTCGATGGCGCTGGCCAGATCAGGCTGGAAATCGGCCGACACGCCGTGGATGCGGCGGGTTTCAGCGCTCCACCACAGGCTGCCGCGCTCGGCCAGATGCCAGGCGCCGATGCCGGCCACCTGCAGCATCGGCTCGGCAGCGGCCAACAGGCGCGGGCTGAGCGGCCGCTCCCGCCCCGTCGGGGACGGAAACGGCAAGCCGGAGCCAAGCGGCCAGCTGCTTTCCGACATTCACGCGCCCTTCCCAAAGCCGCACCACTGGACGCTAACGGCGGCAGCGGAAGCGGCTTTACGGCGGCGCAGCCGGGCTGACTTGGCCGCCAGCCACGCTCAGCCAATGGCCTGCCACCCCGGCAAACAACGCCGGATCGGTGCCGGTCATCCAGGCCTGCACGCCCATCGCGGTCAGCCGGTCAAACAGCGCAGTGCGGCGGCGGGCATCGAGGTGCGCGGCGATTTCATCGAGCAGCAGGATTGGCGGCCGGCCGCTGCGCTGCGCCACCAGCGCGGCATGGGCGAGCACGATGGCGACGAGCAGCGCCTTCTGCTCACCGGTAGAACAATTGGCGGCCGGCATCGCCTTGGCGGCATGGGTCACCACCAGATCGGCGCGGTGCGGGCCTTCGATGGCGCGGGCAGCCGCCGCATCACGCGCCCGGCCACGGGCAAGGCGCCCGGCCAGATCGTCGGCATCGTTGCCGGTAAGGGAAATCAGCGGGCGCGCGAACGGGCCGTCGGGCGCGTCGGCCAGCGCGGCGGCAAGCGCGGCCACCGTATCGGCGCGGGCG
>NZ_WNJP01000292.1 GCF_009733735.1 Sandarakinorhabdus oryzae
GCGCCGGATCGCGGGCCAGCGCGGCCTTGGCCATCGCCACATCGGCCGGCACCGCGGCGTTGCCAGGCGCGCGGGCCAGGGCGGCCGCGATATGCGCATCGCTGATGATGCCGGCCGAAAGCGCCTCGCGATAGAAGCCGCGCGGCATCAGCATGTCCACCTTGGCGACCCGGCGCAGGGTGGCGGTGGTGGCGGCAAAGCTCTGGCCGGTGAAGCCGAGGAACGGGTTCACGGCGACGAAATGCTTGAGCGGCCACAGCGGCGCGATGCGCTGGCAGGCTTCGGCGATGGCGGCTTCCAGCGCGCTGGGGGCCGGCGCGGTGGTGGCTTCGGGCGCGAGGGTGGCGGTATCGGTCGTCATGGTCAGGACCTTTCGCGGAGAAATCGAGGGAGGGGCTCAGCGCCGCGCCGGCAGGCCGGTCGGCCAGAAGCGCAGCACCAGCCGATTGGCGAGGGCGTTCACATAGAGGCCGTTCTGGGCGTGAACGTAGAAGGCGCGGGCCCATTCGGGCGCGCCGCCGGGCTTGGCCGTGATGAAGCTGGCCTGGCCGATGGTGAGCGCGGCAAAGCCGGCGACCACGGCGACGATCGCTGCCAGTGCCACCAGATCGGTGCGGTCAGCCCCGTCAGGCAGGCTGCCGGCAATCAGCCAGGCCATGCCCGACTGCAGGGCAAACCACAGGCCGGCAACAGCGGCCGCACCAACAATGGTGCGGGCGATGACGAAGCCGGTGGGCCGGGTGTCGATCGACTGGGCGATATAATGGGTGAGGCCCATCAGCAGGATGGCGCCGAGCGCGAACAGGCCCGGTTCGCGGCCGAGTTCAAAGCCCGACAGCGTGCCGACAATGCCGACACCGGCGAGCACGCCCGCCACCGCCAGGCCCAGCCGCGCCGGGTGCGGCGCGCCGCCGGGACTGGGCGACCAGCTGGCGCGGGCGATATCGATGACGCTGCCCGAGGAGAGGAAGGCGTGCGCCTTGTAGAGCGAGTGCGCCACGATGTGCAGCAGCGCCGCCGGCCAGGCGCCAAGGCCACACTGCAGCAGCATGAAGCCCATCTGCGCGATGGTGGACCAGGCCAGCGCCACCTTAATGGCATTCTGGGTGAGCATCACCACGCTGGCAAACAGCGCCGTGAAGCCGCCGACGACCAGCAGCAGATCCATCGAGGGGGTGGACAACTGCAGCAGCGGCGAGAAGCGCAGAGCGAGGAAGCCGCCGGCGTTGATGATGCCGGCATGCAGCAGGGCAGAGACCGGCGTGGGGGTTTCCATCACTTCGGTGATCCAGCCGTGCAGCGGGAACTGCGCCGACTTCAGTAAGGCGGCGGCCGCGATTAGGACGGCCGCGATGGTGAGACCGGCCGGGGTCTCGCCGCTGGCGGCGACGCCCTTCAGGCCAGCGAAGAGCCCGCTGAACTCCAGCGTGCCGAACGCCTGCCAGGCAAGGAAGACGGCGCCGGCCAGGCAGGCATCGCCGATGCGGCTGGCAATGAACTTCTTGCGCGCCGCCAGGATCGCGGCCGGGCGGTCGGAATAGAACAGCAACAGCTGATTGAGGCCCACTGAAGTGGCCACCCAGGCGGCGAGGAACATCGCCATGTTGCCCGCCAGGATCAGCAACAGCACGCTGGCCAGGGTTAGCCCAAGCAACCGGGTGAAGCGGGCGTGGCCGGGATCGCCGGCCATGTAGTTGCGCGAGAAATGCACCACGATGGTGCCGACGAAACTGACCAGCAGGAACATCACGGCGGTCAGCGCATCGAACAAGATTCCCACAAAAGTGCCAATTCCGGGCAGCGCCGGGGTCGCCAGCGGGCCACCAATGGCCACCAGCAGTGCACAGATGGCCGCGCTGGCCAGGCTGATCAGGGCGCCACCGCGGGCCAGGCCGGCCAGGCGCTTGGGGTCCGACGCGGGCAGCAGCGCCAGGGCCAGCAGGGCCGCC
>NZ_WNJP01000293.1 GCF_009733735.1 Sandarakinorhabdus oryzae
GCCAGTTCGGCGCTGCGCGCCAGCCGCACGACATGGCAGCGCGTGCCGCCGGCGGCAAAGAAGGCCGCCACCGTGCCGGCCAGCGCGGTGGCGACGATGCCGCCATCCGTGTCAGCCGCCAGCGACGCCGGGCCGCCAAACACTGCGGCAAAGCCGGCCGCACTGTCGATGATCACCGGCCGGTGCAGCGGGCCCTTTGCGGCAAAGCCGAGGAACAGCGCCACGTCCATGCGCGGCTCGGCTGTGGCGGCCAGCGGCTGGACGCTGACGGCCACGCCGGGCCGCAGCCGAAAGCCGCGTCCCGCCGGTGCCGATGCTGCCAGGGCGGCCGCAACTGCCATGGCTCATTCCATCTCCAGCCGCTCATAGGCCAGCACCATCTCCTCCATGGCGACATCGGTGCCCTTGGCACTGAGTGGCCCCATGGTGGACTTGATGATGCGCGCCCTGAGCAGCTTCCAGGTGACGACAGCCTGGCTGTGATCCTCGTTCTGCAAGGTGACGGTGACCGTGCGCAGGGCATTCTGGTTGCCGTTGCGAATATCATCCAGCCATTGGTAGAGGTTGAGGCTGCCGATCACGCCGCGCTTGAGCGTGACATCGGTCGATTTGTTCATGCCGGTGATCTTCATCACCGAATTCTCGCGGCTGTTGCCGTTGCGATATTCTGACACCGTGACTTCCATGCCGATGCCCGACACCTCCTGAAAACCCGCTGTCGGGCCTTCGGTGTTGCCGTCGCCGATATCGACGAGGAAGTTGAACTGGACGTAGGGGCGTTCGCGTAACGTGGCCATGGCCCGTCTCCTTCAGGCGAGTTCAGATGCGGCGGTCGGCCGTCCACTGGCCGATGCGGAAGATGACGAATTCGGCAGGACGGAGTGGTGCAACCCCGATCAGGCAGACCAGCCGCCCGTTATCGAGATCATTCTGGTTCATGGTGGAGCGGTCGCACTTCACGAAGAAGGCGCGTTCCGGCTTCTCGCCCAACAGGGCGCCGTTCTGCCATTCGTTCAGCAGGAAATCGCTGATGGTGGAGCGGACATTGGCCCACAGCCGCTCGCCATTGGGCTCGAACACCGCCCATTGCGTGCCCTTGTCGATGCTGCGCTCCAGATAGGCGAAGTAGCGGCGCAGGTTGACATATTTCCATTCGGGATCGCTGCTGGCGGTGCGCGCGCCCCACAGACGATAGCCGCGGCCTTCGAAGAAGCGGAAGGCGTTGATGCCTTCGGGGTTGAGCACCTCCTGCTGGGCCTTGCTGATCGCCTTTTCAAAGCCGATGGCCAGGCGCACGACCTCGTTGGCCGGGGCCTTCCACACCGCGCGCTCGACATCGTTGCGGGCATAGATGCCGGCGACGAAACCCGACGGCGGATAGACATTCTCCACCCCGGTGAGCGGGTCCATGATGCGGACCCAGGGGTAGTAGAAGGCGGCGTGGCTGGAATCGAACTGCGCCTTCCAGTTGCGCACGTCGGCAATGCTGTGGCCGCGCACGCTGTCGAGCACGGCGATGCAATATTTCATGCGCTCGGCATGGGCGATCAGCGCGAGGGTGATGGCCTGGGCATTGTCGCCGTCGGCGGCGGTGCTGCCCGGCGCGGCGATGATGGAGATGTCCTCGATCGCCTCGAACGCCCGCAGGCCCCAACGCTGGTTGGTGGTCGGGTCCTCGCCGCCGGCATAATCGGCGGCCACCGGCAAATCGCCGTCGCTGCCACCGGCGAGCATGTAGCGCACGTCGAGCAGCAGCGGATCGAACGGATTGATCGCCGTCGCATCCTCATGCAGGCCGAGCATCCGGTTCCGGGTGAAGCGATCCGGCGCCGGCGCGCCGACCAGCCAGCTGCGGGCAAATTCGATGCCGGGCAGGCCATTGGGGTTGGCGGTGGCGGCCGCAAGTGCGGCGGCGGCTGCGGCGGCGACCGCCGCAGCG
>NZ_WNJP01000294.1 GCF_009733735.1 Sandarakinorhabdus oryzae
TGTGGGTGGGCGGCCTGGTGCTGCTCGCCCGGCTGGCCGGCTGGCTTGAAACCAGTCCAGCCGGCCAAGCCGCCTCGTGGCGCGCCCTGGCCGGCGGCGTTGCGCTGGGCCTTGGCGCCTGGCTCAATGCAGCCTGCATGTTCGGCACCGTCGCCCGGATCGGATCGGGCCAATGGGCCTGGCTGGCAACGCCGATCGGCTATTATCTGGCGTGCCTTGCCGTCCCGGATCTGCCGCCCGGCCCGGCACAGATGCCGCCGGCCTTCGCCAGCCTGCTGCCGCTGGTGATCGGCTTTGCGGTGCTGCTCTCGTGGCGACTGCTCGAGGCGCTGCGCGCGCCCAGCGTCGCCGCCTATCTCTGGCACCCGCACCGGGCCACCCTGCTGATCGCGGTCACCTTCGTGGTCACCATGCTCACGGTCGGCGCCTGGGCCTATACGGATGCGCTCACGGCTCTCGCGCGCGCCATGAATGCCCAGCTCGGGCTGCGCGGCGTGATGGTGCTGGCGCTGCTGGGCGGGGCGATCGGAGGCGGTTGGTTGAACGGCACGCTGCGCCCGGTCCCGGTTCGCAGTGCCGATCTGGTGCGCTGCCTTGCCGGCGGCGGCCTGATGGGCCTGGGCGCCGTGCTGGTGCCCGGCGGCAATGATGGTTTGATTATGGTGGGCCTGCCCCTGTTGCAGGCGCAGGCCTGGGTAGCGGTACCGGCCATGGCGATCACCATTGCCCTGGCCATCTTGGCCTCGCAGCGGTGGCCGCTGGCAAAGCGCGCTGCGAGATTGTAAACTGAAGCTGTCGTTCGAGGGGGAGAACGCCAATGGAGATGCAGCAGGTCCGCTACTTTGTTGCGTTGTCCCAGACACTCAATTTCACCCGCGCGGCCGAGCAGTGCAATGTCAGCCAGCCGGCGCTGACACGCGCCATCCAGCAGCTTGAGCACGAATTGGGCGGGCCCTTGTTCCACCGCGAGCGCGGCAATACCCATTTGTCCGAGCTCGGCCGCATGATGCTGCCCTATCTCGAGACGGTGAACGCCTCGGCCTCTGCCGCCCGGGAGGCCGCGCGCTCGGCGCGGCGGCTGGAACAAGGTTCGCTCACGCTGGGTGCCATGTGCACGATCGGGCCGCAAATGGTCGCCCGGCTGCTGGTGCAGTTCCAGGCCGCGCATCCCGATGTCGAGATCAGTGTGATCGATGGTGAAGCGCGCGCCATGCTCGAACGGCTGGAAAAGGGCGATCTGCACATCGGGATCGTCGGTATGCCCGGCGAGTTGCCCGACAGTTTCCACCAATTGCCGGTGTTCACGGAACGCTTCGTCATCGTGATCCCGCGCGGTCACCCCTGGGCCGAGAAGAACGCCGTGCGCGTCGCCGATCTCGATGGCGAGCCCTATGTCGGCCGCAGCAATTGCGAGGTGTTCCAGATGGTGACCGAGGATTTCGCCCGGCGCGGCGTCACCACCCGCAAGGTGTTCAGTTCCCCGCGCGACGAATGGGTGCAGAACATGATCAAGGCCGGGCTGGGCTTCGGCTTCTTCCCGGAATATTCGGTCACCGATCCGGATCTTGTCGTGCGGCCGCTGATCGAGCCCGGCTATTCGCGCACCATCTATCTGGCCACGGTGCGCGGCCGGCCGCACTCGCCGGCGGTCGGCGCTTTCGTGCGCGAAGCCCGGCGCTATGCCTGGCCTTCGCTCTCGTCGCAGGACTGACAGGCGACAGAGACCTCCACCAGCAGGTCATGGCAATGCGCCAGCGCATCCAGCGCCAGCGCCAGCCCGGCGTGAAGGGCTGACTGGATCAGCACCTCGATGATTTCGGATTTCTGCCAGCCCAGGTGCAGGGCCGCAGCGACGTGCGCGCGCAACTGCGCCGCCGACGTGCCGAGGGCGGCCTGCGCCGCCACGGCGGCCAGCGC
>NZ_WNJP01000295.1 GCF_009733735.1 Sandarakinorhabdus oryzae
GGCGGCCTCGCCCGCGCCGCCGCCACGGTGGGCGCCTGGATGGGCCAGGCCGGCCAACCGCTGCCCGACATCGTGGCGCTGCTGCCGGCCCTGCCAGCCGACACGCAAGACCGGTTCGCCCTCGCCGGCATCAACCTGATCAAGGCCGCACCCGATGGCTTCATCGCCGCCGATCTGTTCAGCCTGTCACCCGAAGCCGACTGGCGTTTCCACTCCAGCCGCCGCCTGATCATGTTGCTGCGCCGCCACGTGCTGCGGCTGGGCCAGCAATTGGTGTTCGAAGCCTGGGGTGACACGCTGGAACGAACGCTCGACCGGCGCTTGTCCCAGATGGCCGACGATCTGTTCCGCCGCGGCGCGCTTGCCGGGCGCGGCGGCGGCGACAGCTGGCGCATCATGATCGCCGCGCCGGGCAGCAACCGCGACCGCGGCGAACTGGTGATCGAAGTCGCCGTCGCCCCGCAGCAGCCGCTGCGTTTCCTCTCCGTCGTGCTCACCCGCAGTGGCGGCGCGCTTTCACTGGGAGGGGCATGATGGCCGAACTGCGCCCCTTCACCGGCTTTGCCTTTGCGGTGGAAATCATGCGCCCCGGCGAGGCCAATCCGCTGGTCGGCGGTGCCTTTGCCGAATGCGACGGGCTGGAAATGACGCAGGATGTGAAAACCATCCGCGACGGTGCCGATCAGGCCCGCATGATCCGGTCGGGCGGGGCGGTCTCTTATGCCAACCTGGCGCTCAAGCGCGGCGTCACCAGCGATTTCGGGCTGTGGACCTGGTTCACCGATGCCATCGCCGATCCCTTCCTGCGCGCCGATGCCGAAGTGATCCTGCTCGCCCCGGATGGCGGCGAAAAGGCGCGCTTCCTGCTCTCCCGCTGTCTGCCGGTGAAACTGAAGGCGCCAGCGCTCAACGCCACGTCCAGCAGCGTCGCCATCGAGGAGCTGCAGATCGCCTACGAGACGCTGACCCTCAAGCCGGGGAAGGCCGCATGACCGCGCCCGCCAAGCTGGCCCAGGCCCAGTTCATCGAGCTGGACGCCGATTTCACCGCCGAAAAGCCCGGCGGCAAGAAGATCGCCGTCCAGTTCAACCCGGAAAGCCTGAAAGTCAGCTTCGCCAACCAGTTGGTGCAGCCCGAAGGCGGCGATCAGTCCGCCGGCACCAGCGGCCGGCAATTCGTCGGCGCCGGCACCACCAAGCTGGCGCTCACCTTGTGGTTCGACGTCACCGCCATGAGCCAAAACCCGTTCGACGACGTGCGCCGGCTCACCACCGAGGTGATCTATTTCATGACACCGTCCCCCATCCCCGGCGACAAGAAGAAGCTGGCGCCGCCCGCCACCCGCTTTTCCTGGGGCAATTTCCTCTTCGACGGGATCCTGGAAGGACTTGAGGAAACGCTCGAATTCTTCAGCCCGGAAGGCAAGCCGCTGCGCGCGCAGATGAGCGTGACGCTGGGCCAGCAGAAGATCCTGGTCAGCCAGTTCAAGGGCGATGGCCGGCTGCCGACACCGGGCCAGGCTCCGCTCGCCCCGGCGCGCGAAGGCGACAGCCTGCAGCAGATGGCCGGGCGTGATGGCGGCAGCGGCAGGCTGGGCGGCGGTTTTTCGGCCAGCGCGTCGATCGGACTGTCGGTCGGTGGGTCCGACTGGAAAGCGGTCGCCAGCGCCAACGGCATCGAGGACCCGCTGCGCCTGAAAAGCGGCCAGCTGATCGACGTCGCGGCGAAACCGCCCAGCCTCTCGCTTGGTTTCAGGAGGACATGATGGCCATCGTCATCCGCGAATTCGAAGCCACCGCCGCCGAACCCGCCGCTGCCTCCGGCGCGGCCCCGGCCAGCCCGCCAAAGCCGGCCGACACCACCGCCGTCTCCACCATCCTCGCCCGCGCCGCCGCCC
>NZ_WNJP01000296.1 GCF_009733735.1 Sandarakinorhabdus oryzae
CGTCGCCCGATCCGTGGCTGGCACCCGCCATCCGCGGCAAGCTGGGCCTGCCTGGCACGGCGCGGGCGCAGGGGCTGGCCGCCCAGGATTTCCTGCGTGCCGCCAGCGCCAGGCGCGTGCTGATCACTCGCGCCCGCCGCGACGCGAGTGGCCCGCAGGTCCCGTCGCGGCTGTGGCTGCGGCTGATCGCCCAGTTCGAGCGCGCCGGCGCCCCGCCGCTGCCGCGCCGCGATGATCTGATCGCCATTGCCCGCGCCGTGGATGGCGCCGTTGGCGGCCCGCAACCGGCGAAAGCGCCGCTGCCCAACCCGCCGCTTGCGCTGCGGCCCAGGCGCATCAGCATCACCGAGATCGACACGCTGGTCGCCGATCCCTTTGCCTTCCACGCCAAGCGCATCCTGAAACTGTCGCCGCTCGATCCGCTCGATCAGGATCCGACGCCGGCGATGCGCGGCAATCTTGCCCATAAGGTGCTGGAACGCTGGATCCTGCAGGGCCATGGCACGCTGGCGCAGCTGGAACAGATCGCCCGCGAAGAGCTGGACAGCGAGGCCAAGCATTTCCCGCTGCTCGCCGCTGCCTGGGCGCCGCGCATGAAACGGGCGCTGGCCTGGGCCGGGCAGGAAATATTGGACGACGAAGCCGCTGGCTGGCGCACCATGCTGGCCGAAGTCGCCGGCGAACTGGTGCTGGCCGGCGCCGTTACCCTGCGCGGCCGCATCGACCGGCTTGACCGGCACGAGGATGGCCGCCTGCGCGTCGTGGATTACAAGACCGGCGCTCCGCCATCGGCCAAACGGGTGCAGGCACTCGATGCCAACCAGCTGGCGCTTGGCCTGGCCATGGCCGTCGCTGGCGCGTTACGCCAAGCGGACAAGCCGGTGCCGGGCGGCCCGCCAGGCAGCATCGAATATTGGCAGCTGAAGGGCGGCCGGCGCGAGGCCGGCAAGCGCAGCGACCCGCTGGGCGGGCGCAATCCGGTGGCGGTCGACGCACATCTGCCCCAGGTGCTGGCGCGCGCCGATGAACTGGTCAGCCGCTATCTGCTCACCCGCAATCCGTTCCGGCCCAAGCTGCGGCCGGAGTGGGCATGGGGGGATTTCGATCACCTGGCCCGCGTCGCCGAATGGATCAATCGGCGGGAGCCCCTGAAATGAGTTTGGGCGCATGAGCGGGGGCAAGACAGGGGCGCTGCTGCCGCTGCTGCCGGAGCAGCGTGACGCCGCCGATCCGCAGGTGCATGCCTGGGTGGCGGCATCGGCGGGCACCGGCAAGACGCAGGTGCTCACGGCACGTGTGTTGCGTCTGTTGCTGGAGGGCGTGCGGCCGGAAGCCATCCTGTGCCTCACCTTCACCAAGCTGGCCGCCGCCGAAATGCAGGACCGGGTGATGCAGCGGCTGGCGCGCTGGGCGGGCGGGGCGGAGGCCGAACTGGCAGCCGATCTGAAGGCCATCGGCGCCGCCACCGATGCCGCCACCCTTACCCGCGCCCGCGGGCTGTTTGCGGCCGTGCTGGAAACCCCGGCCGGCCTTGCCATCCAGACCATCCACAGTTTCGCGCAAGGCCTGATCGCCAGCTTCCCGGTGGAGGCCGGCATCACGCCGGGCTTCCAGACGCTGGATGACCGCGCCGGCGCCCTGCTGCGCCGCCGTGTGCTGGCCGAGGCGTTGACCGATACCGGCAATCAGCCGTTCCTGGCCGATGTTGCCGAGATCGCCATTGATGGTGGCGAGGGCCGGCTGCACGAGATCATGGCCGCGCTGCCCCGCCACGGTGCGACGCTGGCCGACATGCGCGTGGAGGCGGTCGAGCCATTGCTGCGCCGGGCGCTGGGCCTGGGCGACGGCGGCAGCGAGGCGGCCACCCTGG
>NZ_WNJP01000297.1 GCF_009733735.1 Sandarakinorhabdus oryzae
TGGCGGCGGGCCTCCTTGGGATCGATGCGCGGCGCCCTGGCGGCGGCCGGCGCGGCCGCCGGGGTGCCGCTGCCGGGGCCCGACAGGATCAGCGCCTCATAATCATCGATGCTGCCTTCGAACGGGCTGGCCCGCCCTGAATCCACCAGCACCAGCCGATCGGCGCTGGCCTCGATCACGTGGCGATCGTGGCTGACCACCACCACCGCGCCCTCATAGCCGGCCAGCGCCTGCACCAGCGCCTCGCGGCTGTCGATGTCGAGGTGGTTGGTCGGCTCGTCGAGCACGATCAGGTGCGGCGCATCGCGGGTGACCAGCGCGAGCGCCAGCCGTGCCTTCTCGCCGCCGCTCATCGTGCCGATGCGCTGTTCCGCCAGCGGCCCGGTGAAGCCGAAACGGCCCAGTTGTGCGCGCACCGCACTGGGGCTGGCGCCCTTCATCGCCCGGCCCATCATCAGCACCGGCGTCGCGTCACCATCCAGCTCTTCCACCTGATATTGGGTGAAATAGCCCACCTTCAGCTTGCCCGAAGCGGCGCGGCTGCCTGCCATCGCCGGCAGTTGGCCGATCAGCAGGCGGGCCAGCGTCGTCTTGCCATTGCCGTTGCGACCCACCAGCGCCAGCCGGTCATCGGGATCGAGACGGATGTCGAGATTGTTCAGGATCGCCCGGCCGTCATAGCCGACATCGGCATGATCCAGCGTCACCAACGGCGGCCGCAAGGGCTCCGGGCTGGGGAAATCGAACTTCATGGTGGGATCGGTGGCAGCTTCGGCGACTGGCTGCATCTTGGCCAGCGCCTTGGCCCGGCTCTGCGCCTGCTTGGCGGTGGAGGCGCGGGCGGAGTTGCGCGCGATATAATCCTGCAGCTTGGCGCGCTGCAGCGCCTGGGCAGTGCGCGCGGCCTCCAGCTGGGCCAGCCGCTCGGCACGCTGGCGTTCGAAACTGTCGTAATTGCCGGAGTAAAGCTGCACCTTGCCGGCCTCGAGATGCAGGATCATCCCCGCCACCCGGTTGAGCAGATCGCGCTCGTGGGAAATCAGCACGATCAGGCCGGGATAGGATTTCAGGAAATTTTCCAGCCACAGCGCCGATTCCAGATCGAGGTGGTTCGACGGTTCGTCGAGCAGCAGCACATCGGGGCGGGTGAACAGCAGCGCCGCCAGCGCCACGCGCATGCGCCAGCCGCCGGAGAAGCTGTCGAGCGGGCGGCTCTGCATCTCTTCGTCAAAGCCGAGGCCCACCAGGATGCGCGCAGCGCGGGCCGGGGCGGTATGGGCATCAATGGCGATCAGCCGTTCGTGGATATCGGCGACGCGCTCCGGCGAGGCGCCAGCGTCTTCCTCGGCGATCAGCGCGGCGCGCTCGGTATCGGCGGCCAGCACCGTTTCGAACGGCGTGCCCTGCCCCATCGGCGCTTCCTGCTTCAACCAGCCCAGGCGGGTGCCGCGCGGCCGTTCGATGCTGCCGCCATCCGGTTCGATGGTGCCGGCCATCGCCTTCATCATCGTGGATTTGCCGGCGCCGTTGCGGCCGATCAGGCCGACACAGCCGCGCGGCGGCAGCGTGACCGACGCGCCATCGATCACCGGGCGGCCACCCATGCGGATGGTGAGATTCTGGACAGACAACATGCGGGCCGCCTAGCAGGATGCGCGACAGCCGGCTAGGCTATGGCCATGATCACGCGTCGATTGCTGATGGCCCTGCCCTTCGCGCTCGCCATGCCGGCGCTGGCGCAGCCGGCCGACACGCTGGCCGCCGCGCTGGTCGCATGTTGGCAGGCGCGCGGCGTCCGCTTCACGCGCGAACAGGTGATGGCCCGCATCGGC
>NZ_WNJP01000298.1 GCF_009733735.1 Sandarakinorhabdus oryzae
TGCGCGCAGCGTGCCGCCCGATGGCACGGCGACCTGGGCAAGGCCGGGCGCCGCTGCGGTGAGCAGGGCAAGCGCGCCGGCACCGGCCAGCAGCTGGCGGCGGTGGGTGATGTGGCGGTGCATGGTCATGGTTCCAGCCTTCCCAATCAACGCCACGGCAGCGCGCGGACGGTCAGCGACAGCAGCAGGCGGCCACCGGGCTTTTCGGTGTCGATGGACAGCGCCTTGTCGAGCGGTTTGGCATAGACAAGATCAAGCCTGACCCGGCTGCCCCAGGTGGCGCGGATGCCGCCGCCAACGCTGCGCAGGGTGCGGCGCTTCTCGAAATTGTTGGTGTCGACGTTCCACAGCTCGACATGGTCATAGAAGCCGAGCGCTTCAAACGCGAAATCCTTGGCTGAGAGCGGCACCGGCTTGCCGAGGCGGAACTCCGCCGAGCCGCCGACCATGCGGTCGCCTGCGGTCGCGCCCGGATCATAGCCGCGTCCGACGGTGAGGTTACCGACGGCGAATTCGTCATAGGCGAGCAGCGGATCGGGCGTCCATTGCCCGCGCAGATCAACCGCCAGCGTCGCCGCCCAGGCCGAATCCGCGCCGAAGCGCAGCCGGCCTTCACCATTGACCCCGACACGGCCGACAAACGCCCGCGCATTGCCTTCAAATCGGGTTGGAATGGCGGTGCCGCCCTTGCCGCCGATCGGCGTCGCGCCCAGCAGCGGCAGGCCCTGGCGCAGTTCGACAAAGCCGCCCACCCGCCAGGCCGGGGCCAGCACGCTGAGCCGGCGCGGCTGCAGATCGGCATCGGCCCGCGCCCAGATGGTGCGGATCTGGTCGAGGTTGATCAACTGGCCGATGGCGCGCGTGCGCTGGTCGATGAGGTCAAGCCCACCGCCGAGCTTCACATTGGCCGAGGTGGTGCGCACCAGCGGGTAGGAGGCGAAGATCGAGGCCAGCACCGATTCCGAGCTGAGATCGAAGCCCTGTGCCGCGTTGGGCAGGGTCGGCTTGGTCTTGGCATAGGTGCCGTTGATGCCGATGCGCAGGCCATTGTTGCCCACGGCAAAATCATGCCCGGCCTGCACCACCACCAGTTCACGCACATCGGTGGTGGAGAACACCGAGACATAGGTGCGATCAGCCAGACCGGTGAGGCCATAAAGATCGCCGCGCACCACGCCGGCCCAGCGCCCGATCTGATCGGAGCCATAATTCTGCGCGTTCAGCACCAGGCTGCCGCGCGACGTTTCCAGCTGGACTTCGCCGATCACCTCGCCGGGCACGCCGCTCGGCGCCGGGCGCAGCTCCAGGCTGACCTGGGTGCCGGGAATGTCGTTGGCGATGAGGAGGATGCGCTCCGCCTCGGTCTCGTTCAATGGATCGATCGCTTTCAGCTTTGCGAGCAGCTCTTCCAGTCGTGCCCGGCCCTTGCCCGGCTCGCCGCGCACACGCAGTTCGACGATGCGCGCCGTCGTCACCCGCAGCTGCAGCACGCCATCGGCCAAATTCTGTTCCGGCACCTGCACCACGGCGACATAGCGGGCGCGGGCCAGCGCTGCGCTGGCCTCGTCACGGATGCGGCAGACCTCGGCCAGCGGCAACGGACGGCCATCCAGGCCGGCGCGCACCCCGGCCAGCACCTCGGCCACTTCCGGTGGCAGCGCGGCGCCACCGGGGCCGGAAAAGGCGACGCTCTTCAGCGGCGCAGTCAGTGGGCTGTTGGCCAGCGCATCCGGGCACGGGCCCGGCGCGAACCCGCGCGAGCGCA
>NZ_WNJP01000299.1 GCF_009733735.1 Sandarakinorhabdus oryzae
CGGGTGGCGATCTCGCGCTGGCCGGCCTGGCGCTCGCTGATTTGAACGGCCTGCCCGGCCGCGGCCGCCGCCTGCGCGTGCCGGCCGCTGGCGGCCAGGCGGTGATCATTGATGAAGCCTATAACGCCAACCCGGCAAGCATGGCGGCCAGCCTTGCCGTACTGAAAGACGTCGCACCCGCCCGCCATGGCCGCCGCCTGGCACTGCTGGGCGGCATGAAGGAACTGGGCGCGCTGTCGGACGAGTTCCACGCCGGGCTGGCGCCGCACATGGCCGATGCAGGGGTGGAGGCCGCGGTTCTGGTGGGCGCCGAGATGAAGCCGCTGGCCGCCGCCCTGGGGCGCAGCATCGATGTGCGCCATGTTGCCGATGCCGATGCCGCGCTGGCGGAAATCACCCGCCTGATCGCGGCCGACGACGTGCTGCTGGTCAAGGGCTCCAACTCGATTGGCCTTGCCCGCGTCATCGATGCGCTGGCCGCTGCAGAGGTGCTGTCATGATCAACCTGATTGCCGATCTGCTGGGCTTTGAAGGCATCTTCAACCTCTTCCGCTACATCACCTTCCGCGCGATCGCGGCGCTGATGACCAGCCTGGCCATCGCCTTGATCCTGGGGCCGCGCTTCATCGACATGCTGCGCGCCAAGCAGGGCAAGGGCCAGCCCATCCGCGAGGACGGGCCGGAATGGCACCTGCTCACCAAGCGCGGCACGCCAACCATGGGCGGCCTCCTGATCCTGATCGGCATGACCATCTCCACCTTGCTGTGGATGGATGTCGGCAACGGCTTTGTCTGGTCGGCACTGCTGGTCACGTTGGGCTTTGGCGCTATCGGCTTCATGGACGATTTCGACAAGGTGACGAAGCAGAGCCACAAGGGCGTTTCGGGCCGGGTGCGGCTGGGGCTGGAATTCCTGATTGCCGGCCTCGCCTGTTCGTGGATCGCCAGCCGCACCGGCTTCACCCTCTATCTGCCGTTCCTCAAGGACGCCGGCCTCTACCTCGGCCTGTTCTACATCGCCTTTGCCGCCTTCATCGTGACCGGCTTCGGCAATGCCGTGAACCTCACCGACGGCCTGGATGGCCTGGCCACCATGCCGGTGATCATTGCGGCGGCGGCCTTTGCGGTGATTGCCTATCTGGTCGGCAACATCCGTTTTTCCGACTATCTCGGCATCCACCACGTGCCGGGTTCCGGCGAGCTTGCCGTCTTTTGCGCAGCGTTGATCGGGGCCTGCCTGGGCTTCCTGTGGTTCAACGCGCCGCCGGCCATGGTGTTCATGGGCGACACCGGCAGCCTGGCCCTGGGCGGCGCACTCGGCACCATCGCGGTGATCACCAACCACGAACTGGTGCTGCTGGTGATCGGCGGCCTGTTCGTGCTCGAAACCCTGTCGGTGATCATCCAGGTCATCAGCTTCAAGACCACCGGAAAGCGTGTGTTCCGAATGGCACCTCTCCACCATCATTATGAAAAGAAAGGCTGGAAAGAATCGACTGTGGTGATCCGCTTCTGGATCATCGCCATCCTGCTCGCCTTGGCGGGCCTGGCGACACTGAAACTTCGGTGAGCGCCGTGCCTGTCCGCAGCGTCCTCTCCCTCACCCTCGCACACCCCGCACCGCGTGTGCCACGGCGTTATCGTGGCGCATGGAGGGGGAGGACGCTGCAAACATGATCACCTCGCCGGCCTTTGCCGACAAGCGCTGGGGCGTCCTGGGCCTGGCCCGCACCGGCCGCGCGGCGGCGGCCGCGCTGGCCG
>NZ_WNJP01000003.1 GCF_009733735.1 Sandarakinorhabdus oryzae
GGTGGCCACGGTCGCGCTGCCGCCTGGCCCGCGCGCCAGTGCGCCGGCGGGTGCCAACTGGCTGGTGCAGGTCGCCGCGCTCGGCGATGGTGGCCGCGTCGCCTGGCTCAAGGGCTATCTGGCCAGTTTCGGCCCGGTGCTCACCGAAGCCCTGCCCGGCGGCCTCACCCGCGTGCGGCTTGGCCCCTATGGCAATGAAGCGACGGCCAGCGCGGCGCTGGCGCAGGTGCGCGCTGCCGGCTATGCCGATGCCAGACTGATTCCCCCCACCACCACCGCCCGCTGATTGACCTGAGGACCACCGAAGCCATGCGCCTGTTTGCCCCCGTTGCCGTCATTGCTCTTGCCGCTGCCGCGCCGGCGCTGGCCCAGGCGCCGGCCTATGACACGGCGGCCCCGATCGCCTTCATGAAGGATCTGCAGACCGGCCGCATCCTGTTCGCCAAGGAAGCCGACAAGCGCATGCCGCCGGCCTCCATGGCCAAGATGATGAGCGTCTATGTCGCCTTCAAGCTGATCAAGTCGGGCGAAGCCAATCTCGAGCAGCCAATCCTGGTGCGCGAGGAGACCTGGAAGAAGTGGAACAACCAGGGCAGCACCATGTTCCTGGAAGTGAACAGCCAGGTGAGCGTCGAGAATCTGCTGCACGGTATCGTCACCCTGTCGGGCAATGATGCCTGCGTGGTGCTGGCCGAAGGCCTGGGCGGCACCGAGGCCAATTACGTCGCCCTGATGAACCGCGAAGCCGCGCGCCTGGGGCTGAAGGGCAGCCATTTCACCAACACCAATGGCTGGCCTGATCCCAACGAATATGTGACCGCGCGCGATCTCGCCATGATTGCCGAAGCCACGATCCGCGACTTCCCGGACCTGTACGCGCGTTTCTACCAGAAGGAAGGTTTCACCTGGGGCAAACAGCTGGGCAGCGGCGATGCCATCACCCAGGGCAACCGCAACCCGATCCTGGGCAAGGTGCCCGGCGCCGATGGCCTGAAGACTGGCCACACCGAGGAAGCCGGCTATGGCTTCACCGGCTCCGCCGTGCAGAACGGCCGCCGCATTGTCATGGTCGTCGCCGGCCTGAAGAGCTTTGGCGAGCGCGTTTCGGCCAGCGTCGATTTCATGAACTGGGGCTTTGCCGCCTGGCAGAATCTGCCTCTGGGCAAGAAGGGCCAGGTGATGGGCAAGGTCGCCATCGACGGCGCGGCCGACCCGCAGATCGATGCGGTCGCCGGGAAGGACCTGTTTGTCACCCTGCCGCGCGGCTTTGGCATGGAGCGCAAGACGGCCGTTGAAGGTCTGCCCGGCCTGAAGGCGCCGCTGAAGGCGGGCCAACAGGTGGGCTGGCTCACCGTCACCATGCCCGGGCAAGCGCCGGCCAAGGCGCCGCTGGTCACCCCGGTCGCCATCGAGGAAGCCGGCATGTTCCGCCGCGCCTGGAACTGGGTGATGAGCTTCTTCAGCTGATGAAGAAGGGCCGGTTCATCACGCTGGAAGGCGGGGAGGGGAGCGGCAAGTCCACGCAAGGGCGCCTGCTGGCCGAAGCCTTGCGCGCTGACGGTCACGAAGTGGTGCTGACCCGTGAGCCGGGCGGCACGCCGGGCGCCGAGGCCATCCGTAGCCTGCTGGTGACCGGCGACCCCGATCGCTGGACGCCGTGGAGCGACGCGCTGTTGATGACGGCGGCGCGGGTGGACCATGTGGAACGCGTCATCCGCCCGGCGATGGACCGCGGCGCGACAGTGATCTGCGACCGCTTCATCGATTCCACCCGGGCCTATCAGGGGGCCGGGCGCGGGTTGGAAGATGCGGCGCTGATTGATTTGCACAATGAGGCCGTTGGGCTGTGGCCGGACGTGACGCTGGTGCTGCTGCTGGATGAGGCCGAAGGACTGGCCCGGGCCGCCGCGCGCGGCGGTGCCGAAGCGCGCTTCGAAGCCATTGGCGGTGGCTTCCATGCCCGCGTGCAGCAATTTTTCGCACAATTGCCCGCCGCGGAGCCCGACCGATGCAGGGCCATCAACGCCGGCGGCAGCATCGACGACGTGGCGGCACGCATCCGGGCGGCGCTGTGCTGATTGGCCATTCAAGCCAGGTCGAGGCCTTCACGTCGGCCTTTACCGGCGGACGGCCGCATCATGCCTGGCTGCTGGTCGGCCAGCAGGGGCTCGGCAAGGCGCTGTTTGCCCGCGAGGCCGCGACATGGCTGCTGGCCGGGGCGCCGGCCGGTGGTGGCTTCCAAGTGCCACCCGACAGTGAAGCCGCCCGCCTGATGGCCGCCGGATCGCACCTGGATTTCCGCCTGATCGAACGCACGCCGGCGAAGACCGGCAAGCTGCGCAGCGAGATCGTTATCGGCCAGATCGTGCGCCGGCCCGACAGCGAAGGGCAACCCTTGCGCGAATTCCTCTCCGGGACGCCGATGCTGGGGCCGCGCCGGGTGGTGATCATCGACGCGGCTGATGACATGAACCGCAACACAGCCAATGCCTTGCTGAAAAGCCTTGAGGAGCCGTCGGAAGACACGGTGTTCCTGCTCGTCAGCCATTCGCCCGGCCGGCTGCTGCCCACCATCCGTTCGCGCTGCCGCACGCTGCGCTTCTCCCGCCTGGCGGATGCCGAAGTCTCCCGCGTGCTGGCCGGCGCCGATCTCGACGGCGAGGACGAAGCACTGCTTGTCCGCCTCGCCGAAGGCTGTCCTGGCCGCGCGCTGGCGCTGGCGGGGGCCGGCATCACCGCGCTGGAAAAGGATCTCGCCGCACTGGCCGGTCTGCCGCCCGAAATCGCCAATCCGGCGGCTTTGATGCTGGCGCGCGGCATCGGCGCCAAGGGCCGGGAAGGGCGCTATGCCGCGCTGCTTGATCGGGTGCCGGCCCTGATTGCGACCCGCGCCCAGCGCCTGAACGGCCCAGCGCGGGGGGCGGCCATCGCCGAATGGGAAGCCGCCAGCCGCCTCGCCCGCGAAGCCGTGCCGCTGCAGTTGGAACCCGGGCAGGTGGCACATCGCCTCGCCCTGCACCTCGCCGCCGTCCCGGCTTGAATCGCCACGCACTTTGCCGCATTGGCCGTGGCCATGAGCAAGCCGCGCTTCTACGTCACCACTGCCATCGCCTATCCCAACGGCCGGCCGCACATGGGCCATGCCTATGAGGTGGTGACCACCGATGTCGTCGCCCGCTTCAAGCGGCTCGATGGCTTTGACGTGCGTTTCCTGACCGGCACCGACGAGCATGGCCTGAAGATCGACCAGGCCGCGCGCGCCGCCGGCAAGCCACCCAAGGCCTATGTCGATGAGATGGTCGCCCCGTTCCAGGCCCTTGATGCGGCGCTCGGCATCAGTTTCGATCGCTTCATCCGCACCACCGATACCGACCACAAGGCACTGGTGCAGGCGCTGTGGCAGCGCATGGCGGCCAATGGTGATCTTTATCTGGGCCGCTACGAAGGCTGGTACTCCGTCCGCGACGAGGCCTATTACGACGAAGGCGAACTGGTCGCCGGCGATGACGGCACCAAGCTGTCGCCGCAGGGCACGCCAGTGGAATGGACTGTCGAGGAAAGCTGGTTCTTCAAACTGTCTGCCTATCAGGACAGGCTGCTGGCGCTTTACGAAGCCCATCCGGAGTATATCCAGCCTCTCAGCCGTTTCAACGAGATGCGCGCCTTTGTTGCCGGCGGACTTTCGGATCTGTCGGTCAGCCGCACCAGCTTCACCTGGGGCATCCCGGTGCCGGGCGACGAGCGCCATGTCATGTATGTCTGGCTTGACGCGCTGGCCAATTATCTCACTGGTGCCGGCGGGCTGGACGGCGAATGGTGGCCGGCGGATCTGCACGTGGTGGGCAAGGACGTGGTGCGTTTCCACACCGTCTATTGGCCGGCCTTCCTGATGTCAGCGGGCCTGCCGTTGCCCAAGACCGTGTTCGGCCACGGCCATGTGCTCAACCGCGGCGAGAAGATGTCCAAGTCGCTCGGCAATGTCGTCGATCCGGCGGCGATGGTGGAACGCTTTGGCGTTGATCGCCTGCGCTGGTTCCTGTGCCGCGAAGTCGCCTTCGGTGAGGACGGCAGCTACAGCGACGACGCCATCGTGGAGCGCACCAACGCCGATCTTGCCAACGGCATCGGCAATCTGGCGCAGCGCAGCCTCTCGATGGTGGCGAAGAACCTTGGCGGCGTGATGCCGGTGCGGGGCGAGGCCGGCGAGAGCGAAGTGCGCCTGAAAGAGGCCTTCATGGCCGGCAGCGAGGCCTATTTCGCCGCCATGAACGCGCTGGCGCTGCACAAGGCGCTGGATGCGCTGATGTCCATGGTGACGGCCGCCAACGGCTATTTTGCTGAAAATGCGCCCTGGGCACTGGCCAAGACCGACGTGACGCGAATGGCCGAAGTGCTGGCTGCCACGCTCGATGCCACGCGCCGCATCGTCATCCTGACCCAGCCCTTCATGCCGAGCAGCACGGCGCAGTTGCTTGATCAGCTCGGCGTGAGCGCGGAGTTACGTGATTTCAGCGGCTTGAACACGCCGGTTGCAGCGGGCGCGCAACTTCCGGCGCCGGCCGGCGTGTTCCCGCGCATCACGCTGGACAGTTGACATGCTGATCGACAGCCATTGCCACCTCAACTACGCCAGCCTGGGCGAGGATGTGCCCGGCGTGCTGTCCCGCGCCCGCGCGGTCGGCGTGGGGGGCTTTCTCGCCATTTCCTGCCGGGAAAGCGAGTGGGACGGCGTGATCGGCATCGCCGAGGCGCACGACGGCGTGTGGGCTAGTGTCGGCATCCACCCGCACGAAGCCGATGAGCATCCCGATACCGATGCCGCCACGCTGATCGCGGCCACCGCTCACCCCAGGGTGATTGCCATCGGTGAGACCGGGCTCGATTATTACTACGACAAGTCGGACCGTGGCCGGCAGCAGACCAGTTTCCGCAGCCACATCCAGGCGGCGCGGGCCACCGGCTTGCCCTTGATCGTCCACACCCGCGATGCGGAGGCCGACACGCTGGCGCTGCTGAAGGAACCGGGGGAAGGGCGCCTGACCGGCGTCATCCACTGCTTCACTGCCAGCCAGGCCTTTGCAGAAGAGGCACTTGCGCTGGGTTTCTACATCTCGCTGTCAGGCATCGTCACCTTCAAGAACGCCCGCGACCTCCAGGAAACCGCGAAGACGATCCCTGCCGACCGCCTGCTGGTCGAGACCGATGCGCCCTATCTTGCACCCGTGCCGATGCGCGGCAAAACCTGCGAGCCGGCCTTTGTCGCGCACACGGCGCGGTTCCTGGCCCATCTGCGCGGCGTGAGCGAGGCGGAACTGGCCGCCACCACCACCGCCAATTTCCGCGCCTTGTTCACGAAGGCCGCGTGAAGATCACCATCCTGGGCTGCGGCACCTCCAGCGGCGTGCCACGTATCGGCGGGCCGGATGGGGCTGGAAATTGGGGCCTGTGCGACCCTGATAACCCCAAGAACCGGCGCCGCCGTGTCTCCGTGCTGGTGGAGGCAGCTGGCAAGACGGTGTTGATCGATTGCGGCCCAGATTGCCGGGAACAATTGCTGTCGGCACGGGTCGCGCATCTGGATGCGGTGATCATCACCCATGATCATGCCGATCACGCCCATGGTATTGATGACCTGCGCCAGGTCTTTCATGCCATGCGTCGGCCGGTGGACGTGTGGGCCAGCCCGGCGACATTCGCGGTTCTCACGTCCCGCTTTGATTATGTGTTCAAGGGCGCTGCGGGCTATCCGGCGACCTGCACGGCGCATGATCTGACTGGGCCGGTGATGCTGGGCGACTTGCGCATTACGCCGTTCCCGCAGCTGCACGGCGACATCGAATCGACCGGCGTGCGCTTTGATCATGATGGCAAGAGCTTTGCCTATTCCACTGATGTCAAAGACTTTGACAGTCGCGCCGATGCTGCGCTGATGGGCCTTGACTTGTGGGTGGTGGACGCGCTGCGCCGGGAACCGCACCCGACGCACAGCCATCTGGAGAACACGCTGGCCTGGATCCGCAAGCGCCGGCCGGGCAGGGCCGTGCTCACTCACATGGACCAGTCCATGGACTATGCCACCCTGTTTACCGAACTGCCGTCCGGCGTGGAACCAGGCTTCGACGGCCAGGTGATCGCGCTATAGCGCGAAGATCGCAAAGGCCAGCGCCGCTGACAGGCTGGTAAGGCTGGCGATGATGCCGACCAGCAGCGGCTTGGGCCCGGTCTTCAAGATCTCGCCCAGCGGCGAACGAATGGCAGTGGCTGCCACCGATACGGCGAGCATGCCGCTCGACACATTGGCAGCGGCGCCAGAGACTTGCGCAGGGATCATGCCAGTTGAATTGATGCCGGCGACCACGAAGAAGCCCACCACGAACCAGGGCAGCAACGGCGCCGCGCGCTTGCCGCCGCTGATCTTCAGGGGCTGCGGAAAGGCCAGTGCCACCAGCGCCAGCACGGGTGCCAGCAGCGCGACCCGGGCGAGCTTGACGATGGTGGCCGTCTCACCAGCATGCTGCGAGAAGGCATAGCCGGCGCCCAGCGTCTGCGCGACATCGTGGATCGAGGCGCCAAGCACAAAGCCGGCCTGTAAGTCATTCAATTTGAACAATTCACAGATGGCTGGGTAAAGCACCAGGGCGGCGCTGCTCATTGCCGAGGTGCCGACCAGCACCAGGGTCAATTCGGCCTGGCGCACCCGGCGCTCGCCAAGCGTGGCCGAGAGCGCCATCGCCGCCGAAGCCCCGCAGATGGCCACAGCGCCGCCGGCCAAAGTGCCAAACCCCGACGAAAAACCGAGCCCACGTGCCGCAAGCACTGCGGCGCCGATTGTGATTGCCACGATGGCGACCACGGCCAGCAGCGATTGCGGACCGAGCGCGATGATCTGCTCCAGCGTGATCCGGGCGCCCACCAGCACGATGGCCCAGCGCAGCAGCTCGCGACTGGCCAGCGTGAGGCCGGGCGTGAGCCGGCGGTCCGCCGACAGGAAATTCATGGCAAGGCCGATCAGCAGCGCCAGCAATGTCAGCGGGGCGTGATAGCGATCGGCCAACGAAGCAGCCGCGAGGGTGGCCAACACCGCGACGGCAAGGCCCGGCAGATAATCGCGCCAGCGCGTGGACGGCGTGCGTTCGATATCGCCATAAAGATCGGCGGCCTGCGGTGGATATTGGCTGACATCCATGGGAACGGGTTAGGCTTTCAGGGTGATTTCGCCAAGGGGGGCTTTTGTGACGCTGTGGAGATTAAACATAATATATATTATCAGGCTCATAGCATGAAGCAGAAGGGGCTGAGCGCCGCCACTCCCCGCCCGTTCCACCAGGTGAACAATCAACCGTTCAACCCAAGTGTCCGCTCAACGCGCTGCACCCATGATTGCACCGCCGGCCATAAAGCCAGATCAAAGCCGCCCTCGTGCGCAACGCGCGTGTAGGCGACCAGGCCGATGTCGGCACAGCTCAGCCCATCGCCCACGAACCAGTTATGCACCGCCAGGTGACGCTGCATCTGATCGAGCGCGGCACGACCCTTTCGCTCAAGCGCCGGATCAATCTCGCTTTCAGGCTTGCCGAGATAATATTTCTGAAAACGCCGCACCGCGATCGCCGGTTCGTGGCTATATTGTTCCCAGAACAGCCATTGTAGCATCTCGGCGCGCGCAAAGCCGTCGGCCGGCACCAGCGCGCTGCCTTCCGCCAGATACAGCATCAGCGCATTTGACTGGGCCAACCGGCGGCCATCGGCGAATTCCACCGCCGGCACCTGCCCCATCGGGAACTTCGCCACGAACTCCGGCGCCTTGGCTTCACCCTTCACCACGTCGATATCAACCCAGCGGTATGGCAGGCCCAAGTGATCGGCGACCCACTTCACCTTCAGGCAATTGCCAGACACCTTGTCGCCGTAGAGGGTGAACATCGCCCGAGTCTCCTTCGCCCGCTCGCATAGCCATGGCGCAGCGCGATTGAAAGCCGCCGCTGGCTGCGGCAGGGATAAGTCATGACCACGACCCTTTCCCTCGATCGCCTGGCCCACATCATGGCCGCCCTGCGCCACCCGGAACGCGGCTGCCCCTGGGATCTGGCGCAGGATTTCGACACGATCGCGCCCTACACGATCGAGGAAGCCTATGAAGTGGCCGAGGCCATTTCGCTCAGGGACATGGCGGAGCTGAAGAAGGAGCTCGGCGATCTGCTGTTCCAGGTCGTCTTTCACAGCCGCATGGCCGAGGAAGCCGGCCATTTCGCCCTGGCCGACGTGGTGACGGCCCTGTGCGAGAAGATGGAGCGCCGTCATCCGCACATCTTCAGCGACGGCACCCGCGCCGCGGACGCCTTGGCCCAGAAGGACGAATGGGAACGCATCAAGGCCGCCGAACGCGCAGCCGCCGGCGCGCCGGAACAGCCTGTCTCTGCCCTTGATGGTGTGGCGACTGCCCTGCCCGCCCTGATGCGCGCCGAAAAGCTGCAGGCCCGGGCGGCGCGGGTGGGCTTTGAATGGCCCGATGTCGCGGGCGTGCGCGCCAAGCTGAACGAGGAACTGGCCGAGTTCGATGCCGCCACCGACGAGGCCCACCGTGCCGAGGAGATGGGCGACGTGCTGTTCGTGCTCGCCAACCTCGCCCGCCGCCACGGCATCGATCCGGAGGCCGCACTGCGCGCTGGCAACGCCAAGTTCGAACGCCGGTTCAAGGCGATGGAGGCACTGGCCGGGCCAGGCTTCCCGCAGCTGACGCTCGATCAGCAGGAGGCATACTGGCAGAAGGTCAAGGCGGCGGAGCGCGGCCGGTGAGGCTGCCGTCCGGCATCCGCTCCCGGCAGGTCGCCGGCGTTAATGGCCTCTCCATGCATGTCCTGGAGGCCGGCGACCCGAGGGCACCGGTGCTGATGTTGCTGCACGGCTTTCCCGAACTGGCGTTCAGTTGGCGCAAACTGATGGTCCCGCTGGCGGCGCTGGGCTATCATGTCGTGGCACCCGATCAGCGCGGCTTTGGCCAGACCACGGGTCAAGACTGCGGTTATGATGTGGACCTCGCTCCCTTCCGCATGACCGGGCTCGCCACCGACATGGTGGCCCTGCTTCATGCCCTGGGCCATGCCCGCGCGGCTGCCGTGATTGGCCATGATTTTGGCTCGCTGGTGGCGGGCTGGTGCGCGCTGGCGCGGCCCGATCTGTTCGGCGCTGTCGCCATGATGAGCGCACCCTTCACCGGCCCGGCGCCCCTGCCCCGCACAATGCGTGGTTCTGGCCCGCCGGCGCCCGATATCCACGCCGCCCTCGCCGCCCTCCCCCGGCCGCGCAAGCATTATGCCGCGCATTATTCCACCCGCGGCGCCAATGCCGAGATGATGGCGTGTCCCCAGGGCCTCGGCGCCTTTCTCGCCGCCTATTGTCATGTGAAGAGCGGCGACTGGCCAGGCAACGCGCCCCATCCGCTGGCCGGCTGGACCGCCGAGGCGCTGGCCGAAATGCCGACCTATTACATCATGGACCTGGCCCAGGGCATGGCCGAAACCGTGGCGCCGTTCATGCCGGAACAACTGCCCGACTGGCTGACGGCACAAGAACTCGCTGTCTATACTGAGGAATTCGGCCGCACCGGCTTTCAGGGTGGCCTCAACTGGTATCGCGCCCGTCACGAAGCCCAGGTGCACGGCGAACGCCTGTTTGCCGGGCGGCGGATCGAGGTGCCGGCCGTTTTCATTGCCGGCGCGCGCGATTGGGGCATCCACCAGGCGCCCGGCGGGCTGGAGGCGATGGCCCGGCTGTGCCGCAGTTTCGCAGGCGTGCGCCTGATCGATGGCGCCGGCCACTGGGTGCAGCAGGAACGGCCTGAGGCGGTGCTGGCTGAACTCACCGGCTTTCTTGGCCAGATTGGCTGAACGGGGCGGCTTGCTCCGCGCCACAGCCAGCGGCAGAGTGGCGCCAAAGGGAGGCCTGTCATGCCGATTGATCGTCGCCTGTTTCTGGCCGGTGCAGCCGGCGTGTCCATGGCGGGGGCGGCCAGCGCCACGCTGATCGCGCCGGGGGCCAGCGCAGCCGAGGCCCGTGCGCTCGACGCCATTGCCGCCTATCTGGAGGCGCACCGCCGTCATTATGGCCTGCCGGCGATGGGCATGGTGGTGGTGGCCGGCGGGCGGCCCTTCACCATCCTGTCGGGCACCCGCGACTATCGCGAGACCCTGCCACTGGCCGGTGACGAGCTTTGGCAGATCGGCAGCATTTCCAAGAGTTTCGTGGCGTTGGCTGTCCTCTCATTGCAGGCCGAGGGCAAGTTGACCCTGGATGATGAACTGCGCCAGCACCTGCCCGAGGCACGGCTGCCTGGCGTCTCGTCAGGCGGGCCGTTCAGCCTGCGCGGCCTGCTCGATCACACCACCGGCCTGCCGGATTTCGCCCCGGCGCTGGGCCTGAAATTGTGGCGGGGGTTCGCGGCCGGCAAGGGCTGGAGTTATAGCAACACCGGCTATGATCTGGTCGGCAAGGCGCTCTCGCGTATCGAGGGCAAGCCGCTCAAGCAGATCATCGAGGAGCGCGTGTGCAAGCCGCTGGGCATGGGCGCGACGCGCGGCGCCATCCAGTGGCGGGACCGGGCGCGCTACCCTGCCAGTTACAACCCAATGCGGCCTGATCGCCCGGTGCTGCTCGGGATGGCGCTGGCGCCGGCGCCGTGGGTGGATGTCGATCTGGGGGCGGGATCGGTCGCCTCAACCCTGCCCGACATGGCGAAGTACCTGAGTTTCCTGATTGCCGTGGGTCAGGGACGCGGTGGCCCGATCCTCACCGATGCCCAGGCGAAATTGTGGCTGGCAAACCCGGTGGTGGAGGATCCGGCCAAGCCGGCCGAAACCTATGGCCTTGGCCTGATGCACCGGCAGGATGAAGGCCGCGCGCTGCTCCACCACACCGGCGGCATGGTGTGCTTCTCCTCGTCCTTCCATGTCGATGCGGCCGCTGGATTGGGTGCCTTTGCCAGTTGTGCGGTGGGCGGGCTGAATTATCGGCCGCGGCTGATCACCCTCTATGCGCTGCGGGCGCTGCGGGCAGCGGCAGCCGGGGCAGCCATCCCGGCGCCGCCGGAACTGGGCGCCCTGCCCGCCGATGCGGGCGATTATGTCGGCAGCTACAAGGATGGGGAGCGCCAGCTCGACATCCTGCCTGGCCTGGTGGCGGCGCTGGACGGCCAGCGGGTGCCGCTGCAGTCAGTGGCGCCCGGCCTGTTCGTCACGGCGCATCCGGGGCTGGTGGAATGGCCGCTGCTGGCGGTGCGCGATGGCAATGTGGTGGTGGCGCTCGATCATGGCAGTCGGCGCTTCCTGCGCTCCGGCGCCAGGGCCGCGCTGCCCGCCACGCCGCCCGACCTGGCCGCGCTGGCGGGTCATTATCAGAGCGATGATCCATGGATCGGCGACATCAACCTTGTCGCGCGCGGCGACGGGCTGTTCATGCGCGGGGTGCTGCCGCTGCGCCGCATCGGCAAGGATGAATGGGCACCGGACGAGCCGAACAGCCCTGAGCGGCTGCGCTTCGATGGCTTCGTGAACGGCGTGCCCTATCTGATCGATTGGTCAGGCCGGCGCCTGGAGCGGCGCGACCTGTAACGCAACACAGCGATCCCGCCCGGCGAGATCCTGGTGCAGGCTGGCGACCAGCCCCTGCCCTGCGGCCATTGCCAGCACCGCCGCGCCCTGCCGGTGGCCGATTTCGAGTACGGCCAGTCCGTCCGGGTTTAGCAAACCTGAAAGCTGCGGCAGGATGCGGCGGTAATCATCCAGGCCATCGGCGCCAGCAAACAGGGCGGTGGCGGGCTCATGAGCACGCACTTCGACAGAGAGCGTTTCTGTTTCAGCAATATAGGGCGGATTGCTGAGAATGAGATCGAAGCGTTCATCCAAATCTTCGCCCCAGTTGCCGAAGCGAAATTCGGCGCGGGTGGCAAGACCAGTGCGCTTTGCGTTCAGTTTGGCAACCGCCAGAGCCGCCGCACTGGCATCGATGCCAAGACCGGCCGCAGTTGGCCATTCACTCAAAGCAGCCAGCAGCAGCGCGCCCGAACCGGTGCCGAGATCGAGGATGCGTGCCGGTGGCCGCGGGCAAAGCTTGAGCGCAACCTCAACCAGCGTTTCCGTGTCCGGTCGCGGGATCAGCACGTCGGGCGTGACCAGCAGATCGAGCGACCAGAACTCGCGGTGGCCAGTGATATGCGCGACCGGCTCGCCAGCGGCGCGGCGTTCGATCAGTCTTTCAAATACTTGTGCGTCAATCATGCGATCCGGATTGAGCAACAGTTCGCCCCGCGAACAGCCCAGTTGGTGCGCCAGCAACACTTCGGCATCCAGCCGCGGTGTTTCGCCGCCAATGCGCCTGGCGGCGGTGGCGAGGGCATCGGCGATGCGGATCACCCCAGGCTCGCCAGGCGCGCCGCTTCATCCTCGGCGATCAGCGCGGTGACCAATTCATCAAGGCCGCTGCCATCGAGGATTTCGGGCAGGCGGTGCAGGGTGAGGTTGATGCGATGGTCCGTCACGCGCCCCTGAGGGAAATTGTAGGTGCGGATGCGTTCGGAACGGTCACCGGAGCCGACCATGGCCTTGCGATCGGCGCTGCGGCTGCTGGCGAGGCGCTCGCGCTCGGCATCAAACAGCCGGGTGCGCAGCAATTTCATCGCCTTTGACCGGTTCTTGTGCTGGCTGCGCTCATCCTGCACCGCTACCACGACGCCGGTCGGGATATGGGTGATGCGCACAGCGCTGTCGGTCACGTTGACATGCTGGCCGCCGGCACCCGAGGCGCGGAACACGTCGATGCGCAAGTCCTTCTCGTCAATGGCGATATCGACATCCTCGGCTTCGGGCAGCACGGCCACGGTGGCAGCGCTGGTGTGGATACGCCCGCCGGCTTCCGTGGCCGGCACGCGCTGCACCCGGTGCACGCCGCTTTCGAACTTCAGCCGGGCAAAGACGCCGGCGCCCGAGACGCTGGCAATGACTTCCTTGAAGCCGCCCAGGTCAGACGGGTTGGCGGACAATATTTCCCAGCGCCATCCGTGGCTTGCGGCATAGCGTTCATACATGCGGGCAAGATCGGCCGCAAACAGCGCCGCCTCGTCCCCACCGGTGCCGGCGCGGATTTCCAGCACGGCGGAGCGATCATCGGCAGCATCACGCGGCAGCAGCTTCAGCGCCAGCGCGCGCTCGGCCGCCGGCAGCTGTGCGGCGATGCTGGCCAGCTCCTCCTGCGCGAGGCCGTGCATCTCGTCCCCGGCCGGGATCGCCTGCAGTTCGTCACGCGTCGCGATCAGCGCCCGCCACGCCTGCGCCGCCTCCACCAGCGGCGTCAGCTCGGCATAATCCTTTGACAGCGCCACGAATTGCTCCGGCGGCAGCGCCGGATTGCCCATGTCGTGCGCCAACTGGGCATGGCGGCGCTCGATCTGTGCGATGCGCTCGAGCGGCAGGCTCATCAGGCCAGGCGTGCCCTGATGGCGGCAACCGCGTCTGCACTGGCCACTGCGGCCTGTTCACCGCTACCAAGGTCGCGCAGGGTGACGGTACCGGCTGCCACTTCGTCCGCGCCGATCAGCACGGCAATCCGCGCGCCCGACTTGCCGGCGCGCTCCATCTTCTTCTTGAGATTGCCGCGCCAGCCCTGCTCGGCGGCAATACCGGAGCGGCGCAACCCCGCCAGCAGGCTGAGCGCGGCGCTTTCCGCCTCAGGGCCAACGGCGACCACGGCCACTTGAACCTTTGGCTGCTCCGGTTCCGCCACCAACATCGCCAGCCGCTCGATCCCCGCCGCCCAGCCCACGGCCGGCGTTTCCGGCCCGCCCATGTGGCCGATCAGGCCATCATAGCGCCCGCCGCCCAGCACTGTGCCCTGCGCGCCCAGGCTTTGCGTCACGAACTCGAACACGCTGTGGCGATAATAGTCGAGCCCGCGCACCAGCCTTGCGTTGCGCGTCCAGGCGATGCCGCTGGCAGCCAAGCCGGCCTGCAGTTTCTCGAAGAACTGGCCGGCCTCCACGGTGAAAAAGGCGTCGATCTGCGGTGCATCGGCCACCAGCGCCTGGTCGCGCGCGTCCTTGCTGTCGAGGATGCGCAGCGGGTTGCTGTCGAGCCGGCGCTGGCTATCTTCGCTCAAGTCACCACGATGCGCCGCGAAATACGCCGCCACGGCGGCGCTCCACGCCGCGCGCGTGTCGGGATCGCCCATTGAGTTCAGCGTCACCACCACGTCATCGGCAACGCCCAGTTCCTCCAGCAGATGCTGACCGAGCGCGATCACCTCGACGTCCGCCGCCGGCTCACCGGCGCCCAGGATTTCGGCGTCGAGCTGGTGAAACTGGCGGAACCGGCCCTTCTGCGGCCGTTCATAGCGGAACAGCGGCCCCCAGGCGGCCAGCTTCAGCGGTGCCAGTTGCTGCCAGCCATTTTCGATATAGGCCCGCGCAATGCCGGCAGTGAATTCCGGCCGCAGGCACATGGCATCGCCGCCTCGATCGGTGAATTCATACATTTCCTTGGAGACGACATCGGTCGTCTCGCCCAGGCTGCGCGCGAACACGGCCGTCGCTTCGAACACCGGCACCTCCACCCGGCCAAAGCCATGGAGCTTGCGGACGCGGTTGAAGGTTTCGATGACATGATCGAAGCGGGCTGCGGCCTCGCCGATCATGTCCTGCGTGCCGCGCGGCTTTTGTGGGGCTTTGCTCATGGGCGGCGGCATAGGCGAGAGCGCGGTGCGGCGCAACGGTGCGCCCCCTTCCCCACCGCCGCTGGCTTCGCTAACCAACCGTCATGCGCATCTTGCTTCTCCTTGCTTCCGCCCTGATCGCCGCCCCCTCGCTGGCGCAGCGTTCGCTGCCGCAACCGCTGCCGATCGTCGACGCGATCCCGGCCGCCCGCGATGTGCCCTTCCCCGGCACGCTGCGCCTGCATGTCGATACCAGCGATACGCTGCACGGCGTCTTCAAGGTGGAGGAGACCATCCCGGTGCCGCCGGAATTCGCCGGCAAGAGGATGGCGCTGCTGTTTCCGAAATGGCTGCCCGGCAAGCACGCGCCGCGCGGCGAGATCGAGAAGCTGGCGGGGCTCGAAATTCGCAGCAATGGCCAGGTGCTGACCTGGAAGCGCGACCCGCTCGATGTGTTTGCCTTCTGGGTGGAGGTGCCGACCGGCGCGACCGCGCTGGATGTGCGCTTTCAGTTCCTGTCGGCCACTGATGGGCCGCAAGGCCGCATTGTTGTCACCAGCGACATCATCAACCTGCAGCCGAACAGCGTCTCGCTCTATCCGGCGGGCTGGTTCACCCGCCAGATCCCGGTCTCGCTGTCCGTCACCTGGCCGCAGGGCTGGCAGGCCGGCAGCGCCATGCGCGAGGCCAGCCGCGATGGCAGCCGCGTCTCCTACCAGACGGTGGATTACGAGACCTTGGTGGACAGCCCCTTCTTTGCCGGGCGCAATTTCGCCAAATGGGATCTGGGCAAGGGCGTCACCCTGAATGTCGTCGCCGACGATGGGCGCTTCCTGAAAGCCAGCGCGGAGCAGATCGACCGGCATCGCGATCTGGTCACCCAGGCGGTTAAGCTGTTCGGCACCCGCCAGTTCGATCATTATGATCTGCTGCTGTCGCTGTCGGACAAGCTGGGCGGCATCGGGCTGGAGCATCATCGCAGTTCCGAGAACGGGGTGGACACGGGCTATTTCACCGATTGGGAAAAGGGCCCCGGCCGGCGCAACCTGCTGCCGCACGAATTCACCCACAGCTGGAACGGCAAGCACCGCCGCGGCGCCGATCTGATCACCCCGGATTTCCGCACCCCGATGCGCAATTCGATGCTGTGGGTGTATGAAGGCCAGACGCAATTCTGGGGCTATGTGCTGCAGGCGCGATCGGGGCTGGTGAGCGTGCCCGACACGCTGGACCAACTCGCCAACATCGCCGCCACGCTCGACAACCGCCCGGCGCGCAGCTGGCGCAGCCTGGACGACACCACCAACGATCCGATCATCACACCGCGCGCGCCCAAGGGCTGGCTCAGCTTCCAGCGCAGCGAGGATTATTACAATGAGGGCCTGCTGATCTGGCTGGAGGCCGACGCGATGATCCGCCAAATGAGCGGCGGCGCCCGCGGCCTCGACGATTTCGCGCGTCGCTTCTTCGGCACTGGCGAAGGCGATTGGGGCGAGAAACCCTATGACTTCGCCAGCCTGGTGGCCGAACTGAATGCCGTGCAGCCCTATGACTGGGCCGGCCATCTGCAGCGCCGCCTCACTGAAAAGGCCGGCGGCGCGCCGCTCAAGGGCCTGGAACTGGCCGGCTGGAAACTCGTGTATACTGACAAGCCGACTGCTGCCTTCACCGATGCCAACCGCCGCCAGTTGAACCTCTTGTTCTCCGGCGGGTTGCTGCTGGGCAGCGGCGGCAAGGTGGAACAGGTGCTGTGGAACAGTGCCGCCTATGACGCCGGGCTGGTGGTGGGTGACGTGTTGTTGGCGGTGAATGACCTGCCGTTCAGTGATGACGCCCTGAAGGCGGCGGTGGCCGCCGCAAAAGGCGGCACCGCGCCGATCCGCCTCATCGTCAAGACGGAGGACCGGGTGCGCAACGTCGATTGGACCTGGACCGGCGGCCTGCGCTTCCCGCGACTGGAGCGCATCGGCACGGTCAAGCCGACCCCACTGGAACGCCTGCTGGCACCCAGATGAACGGCATCCGCCCCGTCGGCCTCGCGCTGGGCCTGTTGCTGGTCGGGTGCGACCGACCGCAACCGGCGGTGACGCAGGTGGGCGTGGCCGACCTGGCAAGCTACCGCCTGTCGGGACCAACCGAGGTTGCCGTTACCGGTTGGCCGCCCAGCGCCAGCATCCAGGTCAGCGTGCTGGTCGGACCGGATGGCCGGGTGCGTGATGCCAAGGCGCAGCCGTTCGGCAACAGCGATGTGGCACCGGCCCTGGCCGCGGCTCGGCAATGGCAGTTCGCGCCGTTCATGTTTGATAATCATCCCGTGTCGGCCGTCGGCACGATCAAGATCGACTATTATCCGCCAGCCGCGCCGCCGCCCGCCAGCGCACCATCGCTGCCGGTCTTTTCCAAGGACGTTGAAATCCAGCTGCAGCGCAGCGCCTGCCATGGCAGTTGCCCGGATTACAGCGTGACCATCCATGGCGATGGCCGGGTGATCTTTGAATCGGACGGGCCAGTAATTGGCGCTGCCAACCCCCTGTTTCGGCATTACGAGGGCTATGACGTCCTGTGGCCTGGCCGGCATGTCACCCGGGTCGATCCGGCAGCGGTGGCCCAACTGTATGAACGGTTCCGCGCGGCCCGCTTCTTCGGCCTCACGCCATCCTATCGGGCACCGGTCACGGACTTGCCGACTTATGCGCTCACGCTGCGCACCGGCGGCAAATATCGGACCGTGTATGATTATGGCGGCGAGATGGTCGGCATGCCGACGGTTGTCACGGAACTGGAAGACGCGGTGGACGCGCTGGCGGACACGGATCGCTGGATCGAAGGCACTGCCGGCACGCCGGCGCTGCTGCGCGCCGAAGGCGCACGCCTGCCGTCCGACTGGCCGGTTCAACTTGCCATGACGGTTTTGGCAAAGGCCGAGATGGATCAGTATGACAAAGGCCTCACCCTAAAGCGCTCCGGCCTGTTCACCACGCTGCTCCAGCAGGGGCTGGATCGGCGCGCACTGGTACGCCAAACCGTCCGTCCGCCAAGGGAGGTCGACGCCAAGGTTGAGGTTCAGCCGCTGTTGCCGCTGGGGGCGGTACTGGCAGAATATGCTGTTGTCACCGGCGACGAGGCCCTGCTTGCCGCCATTGGCCCGGAATGGCTGCGGCGACTTCCGGTGGACGAGCGTGATGCGTTGCTCCAGAACGGGTTTGGCTGCCAACCGGCAACGATGGCTGCTTTGGAAGCGGCGGGCGCAAGACTGGTCGGGAAGGAAACCACGGCCCTGCACGCGCTGGCCGGGCGAAATCCGGCCTGCGGCCCGCCCGGGCCGATCGCCGACAAGGCGCGCCTCCAGATGCTGCGCCGCCTGCTGGCCAGTGGCATTGCGGCAGATGTGCGCGATGGCGAAGGCCGGACCCCGCTGATGCTCAGCCAGGATCCGCAAACCACGGCCCTGCTGCTGGCGGCCGGCGCCAATCCCCGGGCGCGCAGCAAAGATGGCCTGCCAGCAATCCTCTACATGCAGGATGATCGCTCGGCGGTCATGCTGCTGCGCGCAGGTGCCGATCCGTTGGCCCGGGATCGCGAAGGCAAATCCCTGCTGGAAAGCCGCGCCGATCAGCCCATGCCGGCCACCAGGGCCTGGCTGGCCGAACATGCGGCGCGGCCGGGGGCGCGGCAATAACGCCATGGACAAGATTGCCGCAGCCCCGTAACCGGCGCCCACATCGTTTCACAGGAGTCACCTGCCTCATGCGCATCGACGCGATCCCGATCGGCGTTGCCCCGCCCCATGATGTCAATGTCGTCATCGAATGCCCGCTGGGTGGCGAGCCGGTGAAGTATGAGCTCGACAAGGCTTCGGGCGCGCTGTTCGTCGATCGCATCCTGCACACGCCGATGCGTTATCCGTGCAACTATGGCTTTGTGCCGCACACGTTGGCCGAAGATGGCGACCCGATCGATGCGCTGATCGTTGCGCGCTCGCCCTTCATGCCGGGCTCCATTGCTCGTGTGCGGCCAGTGGGCGTGCTGTTGATGGAAGATGATGCCGGCGGCGATGCGAAGCTGATCTGCGTCAGCGTCAACAAGGTCTATCCTTATTATTCCGACGTCGAGGAATATACCGATCTGCCCAAGATCGTGCTCGATCAGATCGAACATTTCTTCACCCACTACAAGGATCTGGAACCCGGCAAATGGGTGAAGTGCCAGGGCTTTGCCGGCAAGGCCGTGGCAGAGCAGATGATCCTGGAATCGATCGCGCGCTATGAGGCCGAAAAGGCCGGAACGCTGGCAGTGGAGCACAAGCTGCACCCGGGCGCGCCGCGCGGCTGATCGGGGCGGGCAAGGCCTCGGCCGGCACCGCGGGGGCCGGGGCAGCTATGCGGTCAGGCGCTGCAGGTTGGCGGCGGCGGCCATCGTGGCCGGCATCATCTGCATCAGGATCGCCATCTTGTCCGTGTCCGCCGGCGTTACCCGTCGGATTTCCTTGCCCATGCTGTCCAGCCGGCAATTGTCGATCCAGGCCCGCATCGCCGGGTTGGCTGACCATTTGCCCTCGTTGCCGATGTTCACCAGCTCGGCCCGGGCAAATTCCTGAATGGTGTCGGGCAGCGGCACGGCGCGCGTCAGCGCATTTTGGGCCGCCTCCCCGTCCACATGGGCCTCCACCCAGGCGATCAGCGCGGCGCTGAACGCCGGCTGCGGCATGCGGACCATCTGCGGCACGATCAGCCCAGGCTGAAACACCGGCACCGGGGGCCGGCGCTCCACGGCGGTTGCCGTGCAATCAATGAACAAGGTGCCCGGCGCGGTGGCGCGTGTGCCATGCTCCATCACCATCCACTCCGGCTCCAGCGCCAGCACGCGGCCCTGCCGGATGACATCGGTGACGCGCCGTAACAGCGCGATTTCCGCTTCCGACGATACGGCATAGTGGAACATCGTGGGCAGCACATCGCGGGAAATGCGGTGCATCCAGCCACAGGCTTCCATGCGCAGGAACATGTCACTGGCGTCGCTTGCCTCGCCGATGGCCTGGCGCATCTTCAGAGCGGCGCCCAGCGTGCGTTCAAAGAAGACCGCGCCGGGCTGAATGCTCTTGCGGTTGTAGAACCACGAGGCGCGCGGGGCCACCCAGCTGATCATGTCGGGCGTGGCGCCGGCGTTGAGCAGGAATATGATCGTGTCCATCCCGGTCTTGCCTGCGCCCAGCACGGTGAAATGTCGGGGCATGGCATCGGGCGCGCGCCACAGGTGCGGCAGATCATTTGGCGGCATGATGCGCACGCCATCGGCGACGGTGAACTTGCGCGTGTGGGTGGAGGGAACGCTGGTGCCGAGATAGGTGGAGTCGACCGTCTTGCGGGCAATCTCCACCCGCGTTTCCGCGCCCGATATCAGGCTGACGATCCGGCCGTCGCCCTTGTAGTCACTCATCGGGAGATAGCGCACGCGGCCCGAAGGCAGCAGCACGCGGTTCATCACATGCTCGTAATAGGCGCTCACTTCCGGCCCCGAGGCCAACTCGTACAGGCCAGCGTTGAGGCCATGGCTGTCGATCTGCCCCGAACCCAGCGGCAGCGAGGCGACACCATAATAGGCCGACGGCTGGTGCAGCGTCACGAACGGATAGGCATCGTTCCAGTGCCCGCCCGGCTTGGCGTGGCGATCGACGATGGTGATGGACACGTCCGGCAATTCGGCAAGCAGGGTATCGGCAAAGGCCAACCCCATCGCGCCGGCGCCGACGATCAGATAGTCGGTGGTGAAGTCCCCCATTTTTCGTCCCCCGCCAGTGCTTGCAGGGCGGCCCCATCCACCCGCATCACCGTCCACTCGTCCATCGGCCGGGCGCCAAGCGCCTTGTAGAAACCGATGGCCGGTGTGTTCCAGTCGAGCACACTCCACTCGAAGCGTCCATAGCCGCGGGCCACGGCGATGCCGGCCAGGTGCACCAGCAGCGCTTTGCCCAGCCCGGCGCCGCGTGCCGACGGCATCACGAACAGGTCTTCGAGATAGAGGCCGGGCTTGCCGGTCCAGGTCGAGAAATTGGTGAAGAACAGCGCCAGGCCCACCGGCTCGCCGTCCAACTCGGCCAGCACGCATTCCGCCACCGGGCGCTCACCGAACAGCGCGCGCGCCAGATCGTCATGCGTGGCCTTCACCGCGTCCGGCTCTTTTTCATAGATCGCCAGTTCGACGATCAGCCGATGGATGGCGGGAATGTCGGCAGGGGTGGCAGCGCGGATCATGCCGCCGCCATGGCAACAGATCAGGCCTGGCGCAAGGCCCGCAGCCACAGCGCCAGCCCGGCCAGGCTCCACGCGGTCAGCAAGGCCAGGACGGCCGGTTGCCAATGCTGTTCAATCAGCCAGACCAGCGCCGCCACCTTGGCAAGGCCAACGCCAAGCCACATCACAGCAGTGAGCGCCCGGTACAGCATGCGGCGCGCTGTCAGTTCTGCAATTAGGCGGCCTGCAACCGACGGCGGCGCAGACGGGTCCCCACGGCGCCAAAGCCCAGGATCAGCAGTGCCCAGCTCTGCGGTTCCGGAACGCCTGGCGGCGGTGGTGGCGGCGGCGGATCAAGGATGATCTCGGTGGCGAGGCCAGCGATGATGAAGGCTGACGAGATGCCGATCTGGGTGTAGCCGGAGCCGGCGCCCAGCGTGGCGTTCTGCAGATCGGCAAAGCTGGAATAGGACGCGATATACACCTCGTTGGGTGCCGCCGTGTCGGCCAGCGATTGCAGCATAACGCGATAGGCGCTGCCATCCCAGGTGAAGCCCCGCACGTTGAAGGCCGACGAGATGCCGATCTGGGTGTAGCCGGAGCCAGCGCCCAGCGTGGCGTTCTGCAGGTCGGCAAAGCTGGAATAGGAGGCGATGTAGATCTCGTTTGGCGCGGCTGTGTCAGCCCGAGACTGCAGCATCATGCGATAGGCGCTGCCATCATAGGCGAGACCGGCAATGCGGAAAGCGGATGAGATGCCGATCTGGGTGTAGCCAGAGCCAGCGCCCAGATTGCCGGCCTGCAGATCGGCAAAGTTGGCATAGGAGGCGATATAAACCTCATTGGGCGCCGCCGTGTCGGTGCGCGATTGCAGCATCATCCGATAGGCGCTGCCATCATGGGTGAGCCCGGCGATCTGAAATGCAGACGAGATGCCGATCTGGGTGTAGCCACTGCCCGCCCCAAGCGTGCCGGCCTGCAGGCTGGCATAGTCGGCATAGGAGGCGACATACACCTCATTGGGCGCCGCCGTGTCGGTGCGCGACTGCAGCATCAAGCGATAGGTGGTGGACGCGGCCTGAGCCGCCGTGGCCATTGCCAACGAAAGGGCGGCCGCAGCCGCAAATGCACGCAACTTCATTTCACATACCCCCCGGTCGATGGCAGAGGTTAACGAAATATGAAGCTGGCTGCAAGAACGTCCTAGAGCATGCGCCCCATGGCGCGGAACATCCACATCACGCTGAAGAAAGCGAGGCTGACCGACGGCACGGCGAAAACCCAGTAGCGCGCGCCCCGGTCAACCCGGTCGAGCATCCACAATCGCCGCAACAGCCAGGCCAGCGTCGCCGGGCCAGTGAGGCCGGCGATCCAGGTGATGCGATCCCGGTCAAAGCCCAAGCCGAGCGCTTCCAGCAACACGACGAGGGCGCCCAGCCCGAAGCACCACAGCGCCACTGTATAGCCATAGGCCACCGCCTGTTGGCGCACCGGCTCTTCGACCCGGCGCGGCCGTGGTGGTCCACCGTGCATGACTTATTCGGCGGCGACGGCAGCCGCGGCCGCGGCGTTGGCGGCATCGATTTCGGCCGCCTTGGCTTCGACCAGCTTGACGATATGCTCCAGCATCTGCTCGCTCTCGATCACATGATCGCTGATGCCCGACAGGAACACGGCGTGGCGGCCGTTGCCGCCACCGGTCAGGCCGATATCAGTTTCGCGCGCTTCGCCGGGGCCGTTGACGACGCAGCCAAGCACCGAAAGCGACAGCGGCGTGGTGATGTGCGCCAGCCGCGTTTCCAGCGCCTCCACCGTGCGCACCACATCGAAACCCTGGCGGGCACACGACGGGCACGACACGATGCGCACGCCGCGGGCGCGGATGCCGAGCGATTTCAGGATATGATAGCCAACCTTCACTTCCTCCACTGGATCAGCGGAGAGCGAGACGCGGATGGTGTCACCCACCCCTGCCCACAGCAGCATGCCCAGACCGATCGAGGATTTGACCGTGCCGCCGATCAGGCCGCCGGCTTCGGTGATGCCAAGGTGCAGCGGATAATCGCAGACTTCGGCCAGGCCGTTGTAGGCCGCGACCGCCAGGAACACATCGCTGGCCTTCACGCTGATCTTGAACTCGTGGAAATCCTCGTCCTGCAGATATTTCATGTGCTCGAGCGCGCTTTCCACCAGCGCTTCCGGGCAGGGCTCGCCATATTTTTCGAGCAGATGTTTTTCGAGGGAGCCGGCATTGACGCCGATGCGGATGGCACAGCCGTTGGCCTTGGCCGCGTTCACCACCTCGCGGATGCGTTCGCGGCTGCCGATGTTGCCGGGGTTGATGCGCAGGCAGGCGGCGCCGGCATCAGCGGCTTCCAGCGCGCGCTTGTAGTGGAAATGGATGTCCGCCACGATCGGCACCTTGGCGGCGCGGGTGATCTGGCGAAAGGCCGCGGTGGCCTCTTTCGTGGGGCAGCTCACCCGGATGATGTCAGCGCCCACATCCTCGCAGGCGCGGATCTGGTCGATCGTCGCGCCGGCGTCTTCGGTGGGGGTATTGGTCATGGTCTGCACGGCGATGGGGGCATCGCCGCCCACCGGCACCTTGCCCACCATGATCTGCCGGCTCTTGCGCCGGGTGATGTCGCGCCAGGGACGCACGCTCATGCCAATCGGCTCCTTCGTTCAATCGCCCTGCCCGGCGCCCGATAGTGAAGACGCGCGTTTCGGCGCGCGATCGCCCTGCCCGATAGCACAGGAAGGCAGCCATGCAAGACGCGGCTTATCATCGCCGCATGACCGAAACCGCCAAACCTGTCGCCATTCCCGCTGCCACCGTCATCCTCGCCCGCGAAGGGCCTGGCGGCGTGCCGGAATTTCTGCTGGTGCAGCGCGGCGAGAATCTGGCCTTTGCCGGCGGCGCGTTGGTCTTCCCCGGTGGCCGGGTCGATGCGGCCGACATTCACATCGCCCGAAACGAGCTTCTGGCCTTCGGCTTCGAGGGCCTCGACGATATCGACGCCGCCGCGCGCATCACCTGTGCCCGCGAGGCGCTTGAGGAAACCGGCGTGCTGCTGACCGACGGGCCGCATCCCGATGAAGCAGCGCTGGCCAAGGCGCGCGCCGTGATGGCCAGCGGGCCGGATGAGGCCGAATCCGTCGGCTTTGCCGGCCTGCTCGGCGCCATGGGGCACCGGGTGGAGGCGGCGCGCTTCATCCCCTTCGCCCGCTGGGAGCCGCCGGCCGCCGCTGCCATCGCCCGGCGCTTTGATACCCGCTTCTATCTGGCCGATGCCGGCCGCTCGGCCAGCGCCGCCATCACGCCCGACGGGTTCGAGGCCCAGGCCCTGCGCTGGACCACCGCCGCCCAGGCGCTGGCCGATTATGATGCCGGCCAGGCCGCCATGGTGTTCCCGACCTGGTGCAACATGCACCGGCTGGCGCAATATCAAACATTGGCAAGCCTGTTCGAGCGGGTCAGCGCCCTGCCCGCGCCCTATGTGCAGCCGGCGTTCGAGATGGTCGAAGGCGAGGCCTGGCTCACCATCCCCGAGGGCATTGATTATCCCGTCACCCGCGACCGGGTGAACAATCTGCGCCGCGAATAGCGGGGGATTGCTGCCCTGCCAGACGTTGATAGGGTGTCCGCTCTCGACCGGAGAATGATCTGATGCGCCTTCTGCTTGCCCTCACCCTGCTGTCTGCCGCGCCCGCCTTCGCGCAGGACGCCCCGCCGCCGCCACCCGCCGGCGGCATGCGCGAACGGCTGATCGCCGCCGACGCCAACAAGGACGGCAAGTGGAGCAAGGAGGAATGGCTCGCCGCCGGCCGCCGCGAGATGGGCTTCAACCTGCTCGATGCCGACAAGGATGGCTTTGTCACCCAGCCCGAGTTGATGGAAGGCATGAAGCGCATGCGCGCGATGGGGATGAGCCCGCCGCCGCAGTAAGGCCCGCTCAGCGCGGGCAGGCCGGTGCCGGCGGTGTTTGCGTCGTGGCGCTGAATTGCCCCGACGGCGTTGACCCGGTCATGATCAGCAGCATGTCATAGCCCATGATGGTGCGCAGCAGGCTGGCGTTGGTGGTCGGCCGGCCCAGGCCGCGGGTCGCGCGCAGCGGCCGCAGATCGATGAGGGTAAAACCGCTGCCGGCCGCCGCCGCCATCAAGGGCCCCAAATCCTTGGCATAGCCATCCTTGGCCAGCGCCGGCTTGTAGGTGAGCGTCGTCGGATCATTGACCGCGGTCAGCGCGCCTTCGCCCGGCACCACCAGCAAGCTGAAACTGTGGCCGCCGTTCAGCGCCGCCACCTCTGGCAGCAGCGCGCCCAGATCGAACACTTCGGTGGTGCTGCGCCCGCGCAGCAGGTGCGAGGCACCCATCTTGGCCATCACCCTGGGCGCCGGCCCTTTCCCGGTTGCGGCTTGCCAGTGCTGGATGAAGTTGCTGCGGATCAGATCGGCCCGGCGCGCGTTTGAGAGCCAGCCCTGCCGGGCCAGGAACAGCGCGTTGATCTCCAGCGTTTCTTCCAGCGTCTTCAGGATGGCGCTGGCCTGCGCGCTACGGCCCGGCCAGGCGTCACGCACCGCGCGCACCAGCTGCGGATCACCGCCAAAGCTGAAGATGCCGCTGATCTCGCCCGTGCGCTTGTGCCGGGCCCATGCCGCGTCCGACGCCGCCGCCAGCGTGGACAGCGCAATGCGGGCCGGCTCCGGCTTGGGCATTGCGGCCAGGGCCTTGATCAACTGCCGATCGCCCAGCACCTCATAATCGACGCCCCACAGGACCGGCTTGGCGCCAGGCACGGCGCTGCGCACGGCGGCCAGCATCTCGGCCTCCTCGCGCATGCCGAAGAAGGCCGGCTCCCCGCCCGGCTCGGCATAAAGCGCCGAAAGCCCGGCGAGACCACCCTGGTGCAGGCGCGCATCGAGCAAGGTCGCCATGGTCGGCGAAATCTCGATCACCAGATGCTGGTATCCCGCCGGCTTAAGGGCGCGGAACAGGCTGGCGGCGAGTTTTGGCCCCTCTGCGATGCCGTGCTCCTCCCCCAGCAGGAAAAACTGCGCCGTCTGGCCTTCCGCGATCAGCCGATCATAGGCTGGCCCCGAAAAGCAGCCGTTGGTCAGGGTCATCACGCTGCGCTGGCCGGTCGCCGCCGTCGTCAGCAGTTGATCGAGCGTTGGCGGTGGCGTTTCCTGCGCGGCGGCCGGCAGGACTGCCAGCGCCATGATCATTGCCAGGCGCACTGCCCATGTTGCCGCCATCATCGGCCTCCCCGATTGTCCGCGCCATCACCAGCCCTCAGCCCGGCGCGCCAAGTGGTGTGTTTGTATAATACAGTTGTCGACCGCGCAATGCCCGGTTCAGGGCCGCAGCCCCCTGCCCTTCGGCCCCGGCTTCAGCCCCCGTTGCGCCATGGTGGCAAAGCGGCACAGCTCCGCGCGGGTCTGGCGCGGATCGATGATCGCCTCCACGCCGAACTTCTCCGCCGTGCGGAATGGGGAACGGACCTGTTCCAGCCGGGCCTTGATCTCGGCCAGCCTGGCGGCCGGGTCGTCTGATGCCTCCAGCTCGGCGCGATAGGCCGCCTCCAGCCCGCCGGCGATCGGCAGCGAGCCCCAGTCGCCAGACGGCCAGGCCATGCGCCAGCGGAAGCGGTCGGCCGGGGCGTGGCCGCTGCCGGCCATGCCATAGGCCTTGCGCATGACAACGCAACACCAGGGTACGGATGATTGATATATGGCGGCTAACGCCCTGGAACCCCAACGGATTGTCGCTTCTTCCTCGGCTCTGCGCCCGATCAGGAAGCCAGGATTATCAACCAGCTGGATGATCGGCAGATGGAAGGTGTCGGCCAGATCGACCATGCGTTCGACCTTCCGCGCGGTGGCCGCCGTCCACAGCCCGCCCAGCGCTTCCGGGTTGGAGGCGACAATGGCGACCGGCCAGCCATCGAGCCGGGCAAGGCCGGCCACCACGCCGGTGCCCCACTCGCGCCCGATCTCGAACCAGCTGCCCTTGTCAACCACCGACTCCACGATCGGCCGCACCGGATAGAGCCGGCGCGGATCGCGCGGCACGGCACCGATCAGCCAATCCTCGGCCCGACTGACCGGATCATGGCAGGTCGTGCGGGCCGGCAGTTCCTCGACGGAAGACGGCAGATAAGACAGGAACCAGCGGGTGCGCAGGAACGCCTCCGCCTCGCTGGCCACCCGGTCGTCCACTGCGCCATTGGCAGCGTGGATGGCAGCACCGCCCAGTTCCTCCTTGGTGCGCTGCTCACCGGCGGCCGCCACCACCGGTGGGCCGGCGACGAACATCTGGGCGAGACCATCCACCAGCAGGCTGTAGTGCGCCATCACCATCCGCCCGGCACCCAGGCCTGCCACGGGGCCCAGGCCGAGCGCCACAACCGGCACCCTGGACAGGTTGGCCGTCATCAGCTCCCAACCCGGGATCTCTGGGATATAGGTGTAGCCGGCGCTTTCCAGTGTGCGCACGCTGCCGCCACCGCCGGTGCCTTCGATCATGCGGATCAGCGGCAGGCGATATTCGCTGGCCAGCTGTTCGGCCGCGATCAGCTTGCGGTGCAGGCTGGCATCGGCCGCACCGCCACGAACGGTGAAATCATCGGCAGTCGCCACCACTGGCCGGCCATCGATCGTCGCTTGCCCAAACAGGAAATTGGCCGGCTGGAACCCGGTCATCTCGCCCTGGTCGTCATAACGGGCAAAGCCGGCCAGCTCACCGACCTCGTGGAAGCTACCCGGATCGACTAGCGCCGCCAGCCGCTCGCGCACGTTCAGCTTGCCCTGTGCGCGCTGCCTGGCCAGCTTGTCGGGGCCGCCCATCTGGTGCGCCGCGTCGCGGCGACGGCCCAGCTCATCAATCTCCGGTTCCCAGCCCATAACGGCGTCCAGCCCCATCTCAATCGTTGATATGTCACCTTCGTGAAGTCCATGGTGACAGGGCCTGATAGCCGCGAAAAGCCTGTGAATCAGGCAAGGATGTGCCCGGGATTCGGCGCCAGGTGATTCGCGAAGCCGCCATTTTGGAGGTGATTCCTGGCAACGGGTGATGCAATGCGGCAACAAACGTTGCCCAAAAGTTTCAAATTCCTTGCTGAAACTAAGGTTGTGGCATTCCGCCGCCCTGAATCAGGCTGTTAACCCTTGTCTCATCGTTCGGAAAAGCGGATAGATACAGGCTGACAATTGGGTCGCATGGGGTCGCGGCTATGTTGAATGGGTCGTTTCGCGGAAATAACGGTGGCGCAGGCGTCGCAGCGCTTGACTTTGGCGCGCTCCCTGCACTGTGTAGTATGATGCCAACACGGCTTGCCTCCGATGGCCCGCGCAATCCGCGCGTGACGCTGCTCACCGAGAGCGAACGCGAGTGCCTGCGGCTCGTCTATCAGCACATGACTTCCAAGGACATCGCGCGCCAGCTCGGTGTGTCGCCGCATACCGTTGATATGCGCCTGCGCCAGGCCATACGGAAGCTTGAGGTGACCAACCGCGTCGAGGCCGCGCGCGCCCTGCTGTTGGAGGATATCACCCAGGGTATTTCGCCCGCCACCAAGGAAGCCGCTGAAAAGGAAGGCTATCAGGGGCTGATATACCAAGCTTCGGAGATTGCGGACGACGCGGAATTGGCGAGGATTGGCTCACCGGCTTCCCAGGAACCCGGTGCAGCATCCACTCGTTCCAGCGACCCCAATCAGCTTGAACACGGATCCCTCGCAAGGACGCTGCACCAGGACCTGAGCAATCCGGGTGTTGGTCCATCAGGCGGCTCCCTCGCCCAGCCCGATGCACTGGCAGGCAAAGTTGCTTCTGCGGCAACGCTTGCAACGGACTGGCCGGGCATTGCAGCCCCCGACCCTGGCATTGGTGCCCGGCCACTCCTGACCTCGCGGCCATATGGGCAACGCAATACACTTACGATCGGGCAACGTCTCGGTTGGATGATGTTCATCGCGTTCGCGTCCGCGCTCACCTTTGGCGGCATATTGGCCGCACTCGCGGCGCTCAAGACGCTGATTTAACACCTTTCGGTACCCAGTTGCGTGGGCGCCCGAAAGGGCGTCAGACCCAACTGGCTGCGCTTATCTGCATGCCAGTTCTCTCATTCACGAATGAAGGATTGCGCCATGCTGAAAGAACGTCGCCTCGCCGCCAACAAGGTCGCTGAACAACTGTTCGCAGCCGAAGCCGCCATCAACGCCGCTGTGTCGGCCGTGGCCCAGCTCACCGCCGTCATGCCGATGGCCGCCCAGGAAGCCAATCTCGCCGCCTGCATCGGTCAGGACGCGCTGATGGGCGCCATGGAAACCTGCCAGCAGCTGATCCAGGCCCGTGCCCGCATCATCGCCACCCACGCCTCGCTGCGCGACGCGCAGAACAAGATTGGCCTGGGTGCCGTGAACTTCAACGGCAATTGCCCGCCCGAGCAGGCTTCGCTCGACGACGAAGTGGCGCCGCGCCGCCATCTCACCATCGCCGCCTGATCCATTTCAAGGTGATTTCCTGTTCCAACGGTTGATTGGTTCCAAGGGCTTCCAATCGCCTGTTCGGGAGAAGTTCAATGATTTTTGAAATACTTGGTCTGGTCACGCTTGGGCTTGCTTCGGTGCTGGCCTTCCGTTTCGGCGGACGTGATGAGCAAATGGCGGCGATTGCCTTCATTGGCGCGACGCTGGCAAGCCGGTTGGTGAACACCAACTATGCCCACATGGAAGCCAGCGTTCTGCTGGTCGATGCCGTTCTGCTGTTCGGCCTCATCCTGCTGGCCCTAAAATCGGATCGCTTCTGGCCGATGTATGCCGCTGCGTTCCAGTTCGTCGGCACCGTCGTGCATGTCGCCAGCATGGTCGAAACAGGCAATTTTGCCTGGGCCTATGCTGTGGGCCTGATCTTCTGGTCCTACGCAGTGATGGCAGCGCTGATGGCGGGCACCTGGCTGGAAGGCCGGAATCGCCGCTTGCTCGGCTTGTAAGCGTCTGAATACAGAGGCTTCCTCGACCCCAATCGGGAGCCTCACTCTGGGGATACTCTGCCTGGTCTGACCCCAAGACCCCTGCTGCCAGCGCCCACGACCCCGGGCCGAAGCAGCAACGTTGCCAAGGCCCACGACCCCGGGCCGCGGCAGCACCGCCGCTGGCGCCCATGACCCCGGGCAAAGGCGGCAAGGATCGGGCAGAGCGGACCCACCGGCGTTTGGCGACGCCTTGACCGGACCGGTCCCGACATGTGGCGCACATGTCGGGCCGGTTTCCGGCCGTTTGCGACTCGGCGCCTGCAAGGCGGGGCCAATTGATTTGTGCCTGCGGCATGGCCGCGCTTGCCGCCCTGCCCGCCGCGGCCTAACCCGGCAGCCAGGTGTGCTGCGGCTTGCGCAGCGTGAACGAATGTGGAACAAACGGCCTCATGCTGAACCATATCCAGGTGCGCGGCGCGCGGGAGCACAATCTGAAAGGGGTGGACGTCGATCTGCCCAAAAACGCGCTCACCGTGATCACCGGCCTGTCCGGCTCCGGCAAGTCTTCCCTCGCCTTTGATACCATCTATGCCGAAGGCCAACGTCGCTACGTCGAATCGCTGTCGGCCTATGCCCGCCAATTCCTGGAGATGATGTCCAAGCCCGACGTGGACCATATCGAGGGCCTGTCGCCGGCGATCAGCATCGAGCAGAAGACGACGAGCAAGAACCCGCGCTCCACCGTCGCCACCGTCACCGAAATCTACGACTATATGCGGCTGCTGTGGGCGCGGGTCGGCATTCCCTATTCGCCCGCGACCGGCCTGCCGATCACGGCACAGACAGTCTCCCAGATGGTCGATCGCGTCATGGCGCTGGCAGAAGGCACCCGCCTCTACCTGCTCGCCCCGATCGTGCGCGGCCGCAAGGGCGAGTATCGCAAGGAGCTGGCCCAGCTGCAGAAAGACGGCTTCACCCGCGTCAAGATCGACGGGCAGTTCTACGCCATTGAGGAGGCGCCTGCCCTCGACAAGAAATACAAGCACGATATCGACGTGGTGGTGGACCGGCTGGCGGTGAAGGAGGGACTTGAATCCCGTCTCGCCGAAAGTTTCGAAACCGCGCTCAAGCTGGCCGAAGGGCTCGCCATCGTCGAGCTGGCCGATGCGCCGGCCGACGCACCGGAGAATGAGCGCCGCATCCTCTTCTCGGAAAAATTCGCCTGCCCGGTTTCCGGCTTCACCATCTCTGAAATCGAGCCGCGGCTGTTCTCCTTCAACGCTCCGCAGGGCGCCTGCCCGGCCTGCGATGGCCTGGGCGAGAAACAGCATTTCGATCCCGAACTGATCGTGCCCAACCACGCGCTGACGCTGGAAAAGGGCGCGGTGGCGCCCTGGGCCAAGTCCAACCCGCCCTCGCCTTATTATCTGCAAGTGCTGGCCAGCGTTGGCCGCGCCTATGGCTTCACGTTGAAGAGCAAGTGGGCCGATCTGTCCGAAGAGCAGCGCCATGCCATCCTGCATGGCACCGGCAGCCGCGCCATCCCGCTGCGCTTCGAAGATGGGCGCAAGGCCTATGAGGTGGTGAAGACCTTCGAAGGTGTGGTCCGCAATCTCGAAAAGCGGCTCAACACCGAAAGCGCCTGGATGCGCGAGGAGCTGGAGCGCTACCAGTCACCCTCCCCCTGCGAAGTCTGCCACGGCGATCGCCTGCGGCCCGAGGCACTGAGCGTGAAGATCGCTGGCGAAACCATCTCCACCGCAGTCCGCCGCCCGGTCGGCCAGGCGCTGCGCTGGGCACGCGGCCTTTCGGACCAGTTGACGCCGAAACAGCGCGCCATCGGCGATCGCATACTCAAGGAGATCACCGAACGCCTGGGCTTCCTCGACAATGTCGGCCTCGATTATCTCAACCTTGATCGCAAGTCCGGTACGTTGTCGGGCGGGGAATCCCAGCGCATCCGTCTCGCCTCGCAGATCGGTTCCGGCCTGTCGGGCGTGCTCTATGTGCTCGACGAGCCATCGATCGGGCTCCATCAGCGCGACAATGATCGCCTGCTCACGACGCTGAAACGGCTGCGCGACCTCGGCAACACCGTGCTGGTGGTCGAGCATGACGAGGATGCCATCCGCCTCGCCGATTATGTCGTGGACATGGGCCCTGGCGCTGGCGTGCATGGCGGTGAAGTCGTCGCCGCGGGCACCCTGGCTGATATCCTTGCCACGCCAGGCAGTGTCACCGGCGATTATCTCTCCGGCCGCCGTGCCATCCCGGTGCCGGCCACGCGCCGCAAGGGTTCGGGCAAGAAACTCACCGTGAAGAATGCCCGCGGCAACAATCTGCAGGGCGTGACGGCCAGCATCCCCCTGGGCACCTTCACCTGCATCACTGGTGTGAGTGGAAGCGGCAAGTCCACCTTCACCATCGACACGCTCTACAACGCCGCCGCGCGCGAACTGAACGGCGCCCGCGTGCTGGCGGCGCCGCACGATGGGCTTGATGGGCTGCAGCATCTCGACAAGGTGATCGACATTGATCAGTCACCGATCGGCCGCACGCCGCGCTCCAACCCCGCGACCTATACCGGCTGCTTCACCAACATCCGCGACTGGTTCGCTGGCCTGCCTGAATCCCTCGCCCGCGGTTACAAGCCCGGCCGCTTCAGCTTCAACGTCAAGGGCGGCCGCTGCGAGGCCTGCCAGGGTGACGGCGTCATCAAGATCGAGATGCACTTCCTGCCCGACGTCTATGTCACCTGCGATGTCTGCCACGGCCAGCGCTACAACCGCGAGACGCTGGAGGTGAAGTTCAAGGGCAAGAGCATCGCCGACGTGCTCGACATGACGATCGAGGACGGCGTCGAGTTCTTCAAGGCGGTGCCGCCGATCCGCGAGAAGCTCGCCATGCTGGCCGAAGTCGGCCTCGGCTATGTCAAGGTCGGCCAGCAGGCCACCACATTGTCCGGCGGCGAAGCCCAGCGCGTAAAATTGGCCAAGGAACTCAGCCGCCGCGCCACCGGCAACACGCTCTACATCCTCGATGAGCCGACCACCGGCCTGCATTTCGAGGATGTGCGCAAGCTGCTGGAGGTGCTGCATGCGCTTGTTGAACAGGGCAACAGCGTCGTCGTCATCGAGCACAACCTTGACGTCATCAAGACAGCGGACTGGATCATCGATCTCGGCCCCGACGGCGGCGACAAGGGCGGCCAGGTGGTGATTGCCGGCACACCGGAAGCCGTTGCTGGCTGCGACGCCAGCTGGACCGGCAAGTATCTCGCCCCGCTGCTGGCGTCTGCCCCACACGCCGATGCCGTGCCGGCCCGCAAGCTGCGCCGCGCCAAGGGCTGAGGCCAGGCCGTGCCCTTGCAGAGTGGGCAGCTTGCCGGCGCGGTGAAACGTCCATAAGCTCCCGGAACAGCCTCAGGACCAACAGATTTTCCGCCAAGGAAAACGGGGCCCTGAACGGCATCTGGGAGGATGACATGACCCGTTTTCACCGGCCCGCGTTGGCCTGCGCCTCGGTCCTCGCCATGGCCATGCTGGCCGCGCCATCCATGGCCGCACCCAATGATCCCCCCGGTGTCGCCGATGCCGAGGTTGCGCTGCCGCCGCCGCCCACCGCCTGGTATGCCGACAAGCCGGTGGGCACTGCGGCCGGCCCTGTCAGCGCTGCTCAACTGGCCAAGGGCACCGACGGCACCAGCTGGCTCACCTACGGCGGCGATTATCGCAACTTCCGTCACAGCCCGCTCACCAGCATCACGCCCGCAACGGTGAAGAATCTCCACGTCGCCTGGTCCGCCCCCACCGGCACGGTCGGCCAGTTCGAAGCCTCGCCCGTTGTCTATGGCGGGGTGATGTATGTCACCACCTCCTACAACCGGCTGCTGGCGCTGGATGCGAAGACCGGCGTGATCCTGTGGCGCTATGACGTGCAGCTGCCGAGCGATCTGCGCCTGTGCTGCGGCCCGGCCAACCGCGGTGTCGCCATCGGCGGGGATCTGGTGTTCATGGCCACGCTTGATGGCCATCTGATCGCCTTTGACCGCACCACCGGCAGGGTCGCCTGGAACGAGGTCGTCGCCGATTACAAGCAGGGCTATTCGATCACGGCGGCGCCGCTGATCGTCGGCGATCACGTCTATACCGGTGTGGCCGGCGGCGAATTCGGCGCGCGTGGTTTCATCGATGCCTATGACATGAAAACTGGCAAGCGCGTGTGGCGCACCAACACCGTGCCCAGCGCCGGCGAGCCGGGCGTGGAGACCTGGGCTGGCGACAGCTGGAAATCCGGCGGCTCGCCGAGCTGGACCACCGGCGCCTATGATGCCGAAACCAACACCTTGTTCTGGACGGTCGGCAACCCCTCGCCCGACTGGAACGGCGACACGCGTGCCGGCGACAATCTCTATTCCAACTCGCTGCTGGCGCTCGATCCGGCCACCGGCAAGCTGAAATGGCATTTCCAGTTCACCCCGCACGACGTGTGGGATTATGATGGCAACACCCACATCTTCCTGGTCGATACCGTGTTCAACGGCAAGCCGGTCAAGGCCATCGCCCAGCCCAATCGCAACGGCTATTTCTATCTGATCGACCGCACCAGCGGGAAGTTCCTGCGCGCCAGCCAATATGTCGAGCAGTTGACCTGGGCCAAGGGCGTGGACGCCAAGGGCCGCCCGATCGTCAATCCCGCCGCCATGCCGCAGGAAAACCCCACCACGCGGGTCTGCCCATCCAACCTGGGCGGCATCAACGGCGCCTGGACCGCCGCCTTTGATCCAGGGACCAGTCTGGCGTTCGTGCCGTCCATCGAATCCTGCCAGCAGTTCGCCAAGGGCGTGGCCGTGCATGTGCCGGGCATCCCGTTCATGGGCGGCTTTCCCAACACCACCGATGCCAACGAAGGCAAATCCTATGGCCTGCTCTCCGCGGTGGACGTGAAGACCGGCAAGATTGCCTGGCGCTATCGCGATGCCCGGCCAATGATGGCCGGCGTGGCGACCACGGCCGGCGGCGTGCTGTTCACCTCCAACCAGCAGGGCGAAGCACTTGCCTTCAACCAGGCCACCGGCGACAAATTGTGGTCGTTCCGCATGGGTGGCGTTGGCCGCGGCCAGCCCATCGTCTATCAACTGGATGGCACCACCTATGTCGCCATCCCGTCGGGCGGTTTCACCGGCATCGACAGTTTCGCCGGCGCCGCCTCCAACATTCCCGAAGGCGGGCAGTTGTTCGTGTTCAAACTGGATTGATTGCCATGGCCGCCGTTCGTTTCACGCTTGCCGTCTGCGCTGGCACGCTGGCCATCGCCGCCGCCCCGGCGCCGCCAGCGCCCGCCTCGCCGCTCAGCAGCTACCAATCCGCGGCCGATATCGCCCGCGGCAAGTCACTGTTTGCCGGCACGTGCGGCGCCTATTGCCATCGGCCCGGCACCACCGCCGGCCCCGCCACCGACGCGCCCAATCTGTTTGATTGCGACTGGCGTCACGGCGGCAGCGATGTCGACATCTTCCACACCATCACCACGGGCGTGGCCGGCACCCGCATGGTCGCCTTTGGCGGCGCCCTGCCCGACGCCGAAATCTGGCGCATCATCGCCTATCTGCGATCCGCTTCGCAGTGCCCGAAGCCCACCACAGGGAACACGCCATGACGCGCACGCTTGCCCTTGCCGCCCTGCTGCTGGCCACGCCCGTCGCCGCGCAACATGTGCCCGAACTCCGCTTCGATGCGGTCGATGCGCTGCACCCCCCGGCCGACATGCACCTGGGCGAGATCGCCGGCGTCGCGCTCGGCAAGGCCGGCCAGATCTATGTCTTCCAGCGCGGCAACACCCAGGGCCCGGCCTATGGCGCCGCTGCCGCCCAATTGCTCGAATTCGACAGCAATGGCCGTTTCGTGCGCGAGATCGGCCAGCATCTCTATGCCTGGTCCTATGCCCACGGCGTGCGCGTCGACGCGCAAGGCAACATCTGGGTGGCCGACAAGGGCTCCAACATGGTGGTGAAGTTCACGCCAGAAGGCCGGGTCGCCATGGTGTTCGGCCGCAAGCCCGAAGCCAGTGACGAGAATGCCCGCCCGCTGGAGCACCCCAAGCCGCCATTGCCGGCGGTGGACGGCCAGTTCCGCGAAGTCACCGACATGGCGTGGGACAGCCAGGGCAACACCTATATCAGCGACGGTTACATCAATTCGCGCGTTGCCAAGGTTGGCCCTGATGGCCGCTGGCTGGCATCGTGGGGCAGCCCCGGCAGCGAGCCGGGCCAGTTCAACACGCTGCACTCCATCCAGGTCGATGCGCGTGATCAGGTCTATGTCGCCGATCGTGGCAACCGCCGCATCCAGGTGTTCGACACCAAGGGCAATCTGCTGCGCGTCATGCAGATCAACGTGCCCTCGCCCGCCGATGCGCCCGTTGCCATCGGCAACCGCCCCACCGTCCCGCCCGCCGGCCCCGACGCCGCTCCGGTCAAATCGATGATGCCCGGCGCGCCCTGGGCCTTGTGCATCACGCCGCCGTCGCCCACCGGCCAGCAGGTGCTGTTTGTCGCCGATGCCTGGCCCGGCCGCATCTACAAGCTCAGCCTTGATGGCAAGGTGCTGGGCTGGCTCGGCGGATCGGGCAAGCAGCTGAAACAGTTCGGCTGGATCCACGCCATGGCCTGCCCGTCGGAAAACAGCCTCTATGTCGCCGAACTGCTCAACTGGCGGCTGCAGAAGCTGACGCTGCGGCCCTGATCGTCCGCATAGCTTTGCGGCCGCAGACGCGCGTGTATCACCATTGAGCCAAGGCAAGGGTTGGGGAGAGCCATGCATTACGCGGAACTGGCGCAAGCGCGCGAAGAGCTGACCGGGCCCGGCGGGCCGTTCGAGATCACCACCATCGAGGTTGCCGGCATTCCGGTGCGCGCCTTTCGCCACGCCCTGCCCGACGTGCGCGCGCTGTGGCAATCCACCCTGCAGTTCGCTGACCGCACCTATCTCGTCTATGACGATGAGCGGCTGACCTATGCCCAGGCCCACACCCATGTGAACGCCATCGCGGCCTGGCTGGCGGCGCAGGGCATCCAGCCCGGTGACCGGGTGGCGATTGCCATGCGCAACTATCCCGAATGGCTGCTGATCTATTGGGCCTGCGTGAGCACCGGCATCGCGGTTGTCGGCATGAACGCCTGGTGGACGCCGGAGGAAATGGCCTATGCGCTGGGCGATGCCCAGCCCAAGGCGCTGTTCCTCGATGCCGAGCGGCTGGAGCGGTACAAGGCCATCGCCACGCCGCCGGCCGGCATCACCCTCGTCGGTGTGCGGCTCACGGCGCCGGAACCCGGCGTCACTGCTTATTCCGATGTGATCGCCAGTGGCGGTACCATGCCGACGGTCGCCATCGATCCCGATGCCGATGCCTGTATCTTCTACACCTCCGGCACCACCGGCTTCCCCAAGGGCGCCCAGCTCACCCATCGCGGCTGCATCACCAACCTGTTCAACATGCTCTATGCCGGCGCCTCCACCGCGCTGGCCGTGCAGCGCGCCACCGGGGTCGAGCCGCCTGCCACGCCGCCGGTGCCGGTCACCCTGCTCACCACGCCGCTCTTCCACGTCACCGCCAACAATTGCGGCGCCTATCTCACCACCGCCGCCGGCGGCACCATCGTGCTGATGTACCGCTGGGACGCCGGCGACGCGCTGCGGATCATCGAACGCGAGCGCGTCACCTCCATCGGCGGCGTGCCGGTGATGGCGCGCGAACTGATCAACCACCCCGATTTTACCACCACCGACGTTTCCAGCCTCACGGCTTTGTCCGGCGGCGGCGCCCAGGTGCCGCCCGATCTGGTGCTCAAGATCGAATCCAAGGTGGCCAGCGCGCGCCCAAGCACCGGTTATGGCATGACCGAAACCTGCGGCATCATCACGTCCGTCTCCGGTGATTTCTTCGTGGACAAGCCCGACAGCGCCGGCCCCGCCATGCCCAGCTATGAAGCCAAGTGCGTGGACGATGCCGGCAACACGGTGCCGCCCGGCGAAATCGGCGAGCTCTGGGTGCGCGGTGCCGCCGTCATCAAGGGCTATATCAACCGCCCCGAAGCCACGGCGGCCGCCATCACCGATGGCTGGCTGCACACCGGCGACATCGCCCGCATCGACGAACATGGCTTCATCTTCATCGTCGATCGCAAGAAGGACATGGTCCTGCGCGGCGGCGAGAATGTCTATTGCGCCGAAGTCGAGGCCGCCATCTACCGCCACCCGTCCGTGGCCGAATGCTGCGTGTTCGGCGTGCCCGATCAGCGCTTGGGCGAAGAGGTTGGCGTCGCCATCGTGCTGAAACCCGGCGAGCAACTGGACGACACCACCCTGCGCCAGTTCGTTGGCAGCCTCATCGCCAACTACAAGATTCCCCGCCACATCTGGTTCATGCCCGATCCCCTGCCCCGCAACGCGAGCGGCAAATTCCTGCGCCGCGAACTGCGCGACCGGCTGGCGAAAGACCTGCCGGCAACCTGAGAGGGGCGACAAGATCCTCCCGATCATGTGGATGGGGAGGAGGCCCCACCTCTTCCTCTCGCTTATTTTTTTCAATTCCTCCCCACCCCAACCATATGATTCGCAAATCATAAACTCTTCCCGCGTAAAGAGGCCTTTGCGATTGGGGTCGCTGGAACGGGTGTTGTACAGAAAATCTGTGCGCAGCCGTTCCAATATTGCGGTTGTTTACGGGGGCGCACATGCGGATTGGGGATTTGTTGGTGGCCGCTGGCCTGGTCGGCCAGGCGGACATTCAGAAGGCGGTTGATCGGCAGTATGAGCAGGGCGGGCGGCTGGGGCCGCACCTGGTGGCCGTCGGTGCTATCAGCGAGGCCGAACTGCTGGCGTTCGTTGATGCGGTGCCGCCGGAACCGGCGACGCTGGCCGAGACCGGGATTCCCGAGACCTTCCTGATCGATCTGGTGCTGAAATTCCTCTTCATCGGCCCGGCCGAAAGCGCCTCTGATCTGGCGCAGGCGTTGCGGCTGTCGCCCGGCCTGGTCACCGAGTTGATGGAAGCCGCCGTGCGTGGCCAGCTGGTCGCGGCGCTGGGCACCAGTGGCGGTGCGCTGGGCATGCGCTATGAACTGACCGACAGCGGCAAGGTGCGGGCGCGCGAGGCGTTGTCGCGTTCGGCCTATACCGGGCCGGCGCCGGTGCCGCTCGACGTCTATGCCCACTGGATCGAGCGCCAGAAGGTCACCAACGAGATCATCGACGTGCAGCGCATGCACCGTGCCTTCGATGGCCTGGAAGTGGCCGATGCGCTGGTCGATCGGCTGGGCCCGGCCGTGACCATGGGCCGGGCGCTGTTGATGTATGGCCCGCCCGGCAACGGAAAGACCTCGGTGGCGCAGCGGCTGGACCGGGTGTTCCGCCAGATCATCCACATCCCGCACGCCGTGCTGGTCGAAGGCCAGGTGATGACGGTCTATGATCCCGACGTGCATGTGCCGGTGGACGGCGGGGCCGAGGCGCGGCCGGTGCTGGTCGCCAGCCTGTATCGCGAAGAGGCCGATGCCCGCTTCGTGCCGTGTCGCCGCCCCTTCATCGTGACCGGCGGTGAACTGACGCTGGAAATGCTCGATCTGAAGCACGAGGCCGGCGGCAATTTCTACACCGCGCCGCTGCACATGAAGGCGGCGGGCGGCGTGCTGCTGATCGACGATTTCGGCCGCCAGATGGTCTCGCCCACAGCACTGCTCAACCGCTGGATCGTGCCGCTGGAAAACCGGGTGGATTATCTGAAACTCGCCACCGGCAAGAGCTTCCGCGTGCCGTTCCAGACGGTGGTGATCTTCTCCACCAACCTGGCGCCGGCGGACCTGATGGACCCGGCCTTCCTGCGCCGCATCCCCTACAAGCTGGAGATCGGCCCGCCCTCGCCCGAGGCCTGGCGCCGCATCTTCAAGTCGGTCGCCGATACCCATGGTGTGGAGGCGGAGGACATGCAGATCCGCGCCATCGAGCGTGACCTGGTGAGCCAGGGCATGGACCTTGCCGCCTATCAGCCGCGCTTCCTGATGGAGCAGATCGTCGCTTCGGCGCGTTTCCGCGGCGTGCCGCCGTCGCTGGCGCCCGACCTGGTGGCGCTGGCGCTGGCCAACTTGACCGTCGGACGCGGCAGCGGCGATGGCGTCGGCATCGGCGCCGGCACCATGGCGCGGGTGGCCTGACGGCGTCAGTTGAAGCTGAAGCGGTACCCGTAGCTGAGGCCGACGGCGAGCTGGTCGCGCTGGCCGCGCTGGCGGATCAGGCTCGACTCCGCCGTCACGTCGCCCAGGCGGTCATAGCTGGTGAACAGCGTGATGGCGCCGTTGCGGCCAAAGCGACCAAGCGGCCTGGTGAGGCTGGCCGAAACCCCGGCCGACATCAGGCCGCTGCCGGTGCGAGAGGCCGGCAATCCGGTGGCGGCGGCCTGCGCCGTGGTCACACCGAAATAGACGTTGCTGTAATCACTGTCGGCCCAGGTGGCGCGCAGGGCGAGGTTCCACAACAGGCTGGCGTCCTTCTTGCGATCGCTCCAGCCAATGATCGTGTCGGCGATCAGGCCGTCGTGGCCGCCGGTGCCCTGGCGCAGTTCGGCGCGCAGCCGCAGCCGGCCGCCCACCAGGCTTTTCTGGGCAAAGCCGCCGAATTCACCGGCCACGCCAACATTGCCCATGCCGCGCAGCGCCGTGCTGCCACCGGTGACAAGGAAGGGCGAACCGCCCGTGTTTTCGCGGCGGCCAAAGCGGATCTTGGCCAATGGGCCCAGCTTCCAGCCATCCTGGTTGACCATGTTCCAGCCCAGCCCGTCCGGAATGGAGAGGAAGACATCGTCGCGATAGTTCAGTCGCAGATCCGGGAAGATCGACAGGCCGTGATCACGGCTGCCCTGCCAGACCGGGGCATAGACCGGGGCCACGCCGATCCCGAGCGTGAAGGCCCTGGGCGCCGGTGGTCGCGCCGTTTGGGCAGTGGCGGGGGCAGCGAGCAAGAGCAGGAGAATGAAGCGGTTCACGTGGGGCTCCGTTGGGGGGACAGGGCCACGGTGCTGTAGCGATCACATTACAGAAGCGCAATGTTTCCCGAACGCGCTGCTTTGTCAGCGGTCCGCGGCGGATACGCAATCGCCACGATGGGAAGTGCCCGCGCTCAGGCTCACAGTGAAGCCGGAAGCACACCCATCGGGAGCCTTTGTGATGAGCCATCTGCCGCAGGACCTGCACGACATCTTCCCCGCTGCGGCGGACCGGCTGCGCCTGTTGAAGGAAACTGACCGGCATTTCCGCAGCCTGGCCGATCGCTATGCCGCGCTGGACGATGAGATCCGTCGCAGCGAAATGGGGACGGGGCCGGCGATGGATGATATGCTCGCCGAAACCATGAAGAAGGAACGGCTGGCCCTGTTGGACCAGATCGCAGCCCTGTTGGAAGGGGAAAAGGCATGAACGTCAACGAGATCGCCGAGATGCTGAAGGCCCGTCTGGCCGAAGTTCATGCCGAAATCGCGCGCCTGGAACAGGCCACCACGCAGCCGCTGTCGGCCAAGTTCGCCGACCAGGCCAGCGACCTAGAGGAACTGGCCACCAACGAAGGGCTGGAAGTACAGCATATCCACGAGGCCGAGCAGATCATCGCCGCCCTGGCCCGCATCGAGGCCGGCGACTATGGCGAGTGCGAGGTGTGCGGCGGCGATATCGCCCCGGCCCGTCTGGCCGCCCTGCCCACCGCCACCCGTTGCATCAAGTGCGCGGCATGATGGCGGGTGACAGGGCGCAGCCGGGCGGCTAACCACCCGGCATGAGCCTGTTGCCCCACCCTGCCCCATTCACCCGCTTTGGCGACTGGTTTGCAGCGGCACAAGCTGCAGAACCCAACGACCCCAATGCGATGGCGCTGGCAACCGCAACGCCGGAGGCCGCGCCCAGCTTGCGCGTCGTGTTGTTGAAGGCGTGGGATGAACGCGGCTTTGTGTTCTACACCAATCTCGACAGCCAGAAGGGCCGCGAGATCGCCGCCAACGCCCGCGTGCATCTGAACTTCCACTGGAAATCGCTGCAGCGCCAGGTCCGCATTGGCGGCCACGCCGAACTGGTGAGTGATGCGGAGGCCGACGCTTATTTCGCCACCCGCCCGCGCGAGAGCCAGCTGGGCGCCTGGGCCAGCCTGCAAAGCCAACCCCTGCCCGATCGCGCCACCTTCGACGCCCGCATCGCCGGGTTTGCGGCGCAATTTCCGGATGTCGTGCCGCGCCCGCCGCGCTGGAGCGGCTGGCGAGTGGTGCCTGAGCGCATCGAGTTTTGGCAGGCGCGCGATGGCCGCTGGCATGAACGCGAGGTTTATTGGCGCGAGGCAGATGGCTGGCGCTTCGGGCTGGTCTACCCTTGAGGATTTGGCCCTGATGCGCCTCTCGTTCCAACAGGTCGATGCCTTTGCCGACGGCGCCTTCACCGGCAATCCAGCGGCGGTGATGTTCCTGCCCGGCTGGTTGCCGGACAGGGTGCTGCAGGGCGTCGCGGCGGACAATAATCTGTCCGAAACCGCCTTCCTGGTGCCGCACGACGGGCCAGAGGCCGACTTCCAGTTACGCTGGTTCACGCCCTTGCTGGAAGTGGCGCTGTGCGGTCACGCCACGCTGGCCAGCGGCCATGTCGTGCTGGATGCGTTGCCCGATCTGGCCAATGTGCGCTTTCTCACCACTCAAGCCGGCGTGCTGAGCGTGGCGCGCGATGGCGACCGGCTGGCAATGCGGTTGCCAGCCTGGCCGGCGGATCGGCCAGTAACGGAGGCGGAAGCAGACGCGGTGGCTGCCGCGCTGGGCGCACGACCGGTGGAAGTGTGGGCCCGAAGCCGTGATTATCTGGTGGCGGTGTTCGACTCCCCTGACGAGGTGCGCGGCCTGCAACCGGATCATGCCGCCATCCTGGGACTGGCCCCAGGCATCGACCTGATGCTGATCGCCACGGCGCCGGGTGAGGCGACTGACGTGCTGTCCCGCGTGTTCGTACCGGCCTGCGGCGTCAATGAAGACCCGGTCACCGGCAGCGCCCATGCGGTGATCGCGCCCTTCTGGGCGGCACGCTTTGGCCGGCCGAATTTCACAGCGGTTCAGGCCAGCGCGCGCGGCGGGCGGCTCGATTGCCGGGTCGAAGGCGACAGCGTCATCCTCACCGGCAAGGCCCGCACTGTTATCCGCGGCGAGTATGACTTGCCGGATGCCGCCTTGAACGGCTAACGCCGGGGGCATGACGCGGTTCATCAAGATGCACGGGCTGGGAAATGATTTCCTGGTTCTGGACGCGCGCACACAGCCGATTGTGCTGACGACGAACCAGGTGCGGGCACTGGCCAATCGCCACACCGGCATAGGGTTCGACCAGCTGATCCTGATTGAGCCGAGCATCTCCGCCGACGTGCGCCTGCGCTTCTGGAACAGCGACGGCGGCGAGGTGGCCGCCTGTGGCAATGGCAGCCGGGCGGCGGCCACCCTGCTCGGCGGACAACTTCGCATCGAAACCGCCGGCGGCCGTCTCGACAGCGTCGCCAAGGCCGGCGGCGCCGAAGTGGACATGGGCGCGCCGCGCTGGGATTGGGATGCGGTGCCGCTGGCCTATCCGATGGACACGCGCTCGCTCCCGCTGGCCTGGGGTGATCTGGAGCATCCCGTGGCACTGTCGGTCGGCAATCCCCATGCGGTGTTCTTCGTGCCCGATGCGGCTGCCGTGGCGCTGGAGCAGATTGGCCCAACCATCGAGAACGACCCGGTTTTCCCGGAACGGGTGAATGTCGGCATTGCCCAGGTCACAGCGCGCGATCACCTGATCCTGCGCGTGTGGGAACGCGGTGCCGGTGCGACCCTGGCCTGTGGAACGGGCGCGGTGGCAGCCGTGGCGGCGGCGCAGCGGCGCGGGCTGGTGGATGATGTCGTTGGCGTGTCCCTGCCCGGTGGTGATCTGGTCATCAGCCGCCGTACTGATGGTCATCTGTTGCTGGCCGGCCCCGCCGTCATCGCCTTTACCGGCGACGTTGATCTGGAGCGTTACGCATGAGCTGGATGGCGCGACTGAAGCAGGGGCTCGCGAAGTCGACCAAGCGCCTGGCGGATAACATCACGGGCCTCGCCACAGGCACCCAACCGCTGGATGAAGCCCGGCTTGATGAGATCGAGGATGCGCTGATCGCGGCCGATCTCGGCCCGGCCGTGGCAGGCCGAATTCGTGCCCGGCTGGCCACCCAGAAGTTCACCAGCTACGCCGACGATGGCGATATCCGCGCCGTGGTGGCCGACGAAGTGGAAAAAGTGCTGACGCCGGTGGCACTCCCGCTGGAGCTCACCCATCGCCCCCATGTGGTGTTGGTTGTGGGTGTCAACGGCAGCGGCAAGACAACCACGATCGCCAAACTGGCCAGCCAATGGCAAGCCGGCGGCAAATCGGTGATGCTGGCTGCTGGCGACACGTTTCGGGCCGCCGCCATTGCCCAGCTGAAGATCTGGGCCGAGCGGGTGGGCGTGCCGATCGTTGCCGGCGACCAGGGCGGCGATGCCGCCAGCCTGGCCTTTGACGCCGTCAAGCGCGCCATGGACGAGGGCATCGACGTGTTGATCATCGACACCGCCGGTCGCCTGCAGAACAAGGCTGGCCTGATGGACGAACTGGCCAAGATGAAGCGGGTGATCGGCAAGCTCGATCCGTCGGCGCCGCACGATGTGCTGCTGGTCCTGGATGCCACCACCGGCCAGAACGCGCTCAGCCAGATCGAGGTGTTTGGCCAGGTCGCCGGTGTCACCGGGCTGGTGATGACCAAGCTTGATGGCTCGGCGCGCGGCGGCATGCTGGTCGCGGCGGCCGAGAAATTCGGGCTGCCCATCCACGCCATCGGCGTTGGCGAGGGCATGGACGATCTGCAGCCGTTCGATGCGGGTGAGTTCGCCCGTGCGCTGGCTGGCGTGGAGGGCTGACGGCCTAACTTGCTGCCCGCAAGCGCAGCCCGGCCCGGGCTGCCGCCTCGGCCGAGGCAATGGCATCGGCGATGCGCTCGGCCGCCACCGGTGGAGACAGTGCAAAGCCCTGCACACGGTGAATGCCGGCCGATCGCGCCAGATCGAGCTCGGCCTGGCTTTCAACGCCTTCGGCCACCAGCATCAGCCCCATCGAATGGCCCAGGTTGGCTGCCACGCGGAAGATGTCGGCAGCCGCCGGCTGGTCGGGCGCGCCGGCCAGCAGAGAACCGGAGATCTTCAGCGCGTTGATCGGCAGGCGCCGCAGCCGCTCCAGCGAGGAGAAGCCCGCACCGAAATCATCCATGGCCACGCCGACGCCCAGCGACACCAGCTGCTCCAGATTGGCAAGGCAGGCGCTTTCGTCAGTCATCAGCGCGGTTTCGGTGACTTCCAGCGCCAGGCGGCTCGGCGGCAGACCGGCGCGGTTCAATTCGGTCATCACCTCATCGACCAGGCCTGGCTGGCGCAGATCGAGCACGGAGGCATTGAGCCACAGGTTCATCGGCCGGCCGAGGCCCGCCACCACCGGCGCCGCCTGGCTCAGCACGAGTCGGCGCAGCTTGCCAACCAGGCCGCGGGCTTCGGCAACGGCGACCAGCTCATCCGGCGAAATGGCTTCCCCGCTGTCGGGCCGCCAGCGGGCCAGCGCCTCCAGGGCGATGGCACGCCCGGTGTTGAGATCGATCAGCGGCTGATAGGCGACATCGATGGCGCCGGCCCGCAAGGCCGAGCGCACACGCGACTCAACCCCCGCAACGCGCGCCGATTTCTGTTTCAACTCCGTGGTGAACAGGCAGATGTGGCTGCCCGGCTGCGCCTTGGCTGCCAGCAGGGCCAGATCGGCTGAGCGCAGCAGTTCCTCGCCGATGGTGCCATCTTCGGGTGCCAGCGCGATGCCGATGGCGGCGCCCACCTGCACCTCGGCTTCGCCGAACAACGCGGGCTGATCAATGGTGTCGATCAGGCGGCGGGCGAGGCGGTGGGCGCCGGCGGCATCGTCGCCATCGGCCAGCACGGCAAATTCATCGCCGCCAAGACGCGCGGCAAACAGGCCCTGATCGGCAGTGCGTAGCCGGAAACCGATGCGCGTGATCACCCGGTCCCCGATGGCATGGCCGTGACGATCATTGACCTGCTTGAAGCCATCCAGATCGACCAGCAGCAGCGAGAAGCGATCGCCACGGGCCAGGCGCTGGTCGAGCGCTTCCACGAACGCGCGGCGATTGGGCAGGCCGGTGATCGGGCAACGGCGGATCTCGCGGTTCAACTCGGCAATGGCATGGCGCTCGCCGGTGCTGTCGCGCATGACGCTGACCCAGCCTGATCCCGGGATCGGGTGGCATTCCATGTCGATCATGCGATCGTCGTTCAGATGCATCACCGCATTGAACGGCTGCCGCGCCGCCACCAGCATGGCGGCATGACCCAGGAATTCCTCGCGATCGGTGGCGGCCTTCTGCAGATTGGGCGCCTTGGCCAGCAACTCGGAAAACGCCGGCGGATTGCGCGGGTCAATCGGCTCCACGCCGAGCATCGTCAGCGCCGTGCCGTTGATCACCAGCACCCGCAGATCATTGTCGAGAATGGCGACAGCCTGGCCCAGGTGCTGCAGGGCGGCGTCAAGGCGGCGGCGCTCGGCGCCCTGGGCTTCGCGGGTCACCAGCAATTCGGTGCGCGCGGCATAGGCCCGGTGCGCCATCGCCACGCAAAGCGTGCCATAAACGAACACGCCGCAACCCGCCGCAACGCCCCAGGGCAGCGGCCAGAACAGCGCCAGCGAGATGCCGAGCGGCAGGCTGATGGTGATGAACTGCACCACGGCCAGCAGCGGCCGCCCCGGCCCCGTGCCATTGGCAGCACCCAGCGTGGCCAGCGCCACCATGGCCAGCACGGCTTCGGCCAGGAACGGCTCGTTGCGGGCCAGCACGGAGGCGACAATGCCGCCCAGTCCGATCGAGATGATGATGGTGCCCAGCACATAGCGGGCTTCCAGTTCCTCGAGCTGCTCCTCATCCGCGCCGTCGCGCACCGCCCGGCAGGCGAAGATGACGAACAGGAAGCCGGCCAGCGCCAGGCCGGCGAAGAACAGGGCCGCCAGGCTCTTGGCGGCAACGGCGATGGCAATGCAGGTGAACGCCGCGACCGGGCCGGCGAGCGCGAAGGAGAGGAAATAATTGCCGAGGTCGCGTGTCAGCTCCGCCTGCAGGTTGGGCGGCAGGGCCGGGCCGATCAGCAACACGGTCATCCGCTGGACCCAGTTGCCGCGCCGGGGGGACGCAGGATGACTTCGCGCTTCGATCATTTGCCTTGTCGTCTTATCACGACCCCTTTCGACTGGATAGCGCCACACTGGCGTGGCAATTTCTGACCTGCTTGACCCACCTGCTGCATGCGCCTATGGAAGCCGCCGGCCTCCGGGAGGAGGCTTTTGCGTCCGAGGATGCACGCCGGCCAGCGAGTTTTCGCCCGCCGGCGCGCTGCCATATGGAGGCAAACGGGTTTTTTATCCGTAAACGCAGGTGAAAAAAGGCACTTTGGGCATTGTTTGACAGTCTCTCCGAACGCCTTGGCGGCATATTCGAGCGGTTGCGCGGCCGGGGCGCGCTGACCGAAATCGACGTGCGCGCCGCCATGCGCGAAGTGCGCGTGGCGCTGCTGGAAGCCGATGTCGCCCTGCCCGTCGTCAAGGATTTCATCGAGAACGCCACCCAGCGCGCCATCGGTGCCGAGGTCATCAAGTCGGTCACGCCCGGCCAGCAGGTCGTCAAGATCGTCAATGATTGCCTGGTGGAGCTGCTGGGCGGCGATGACGAGCCGGCGCCGCTGAAGATTGCCGTCACCCCGCCCGCCGTCATCATGATGGTGGGTCTGCAAGGCTCGGGCAAAACGACCAGCACCGCCAAGCTGGCGAGCTGGCTGGCCACGCGTGAGCGCAAGAAGACGCTGATGGCCAGCCTGGACGTCGCCCGCCCGGCCGCCCAGGAACAGCTGCGCGTGCTGGGCGAGCAGCTCGAGATTGCCACCCTGCCGATCATCGCCGGCCAGACGCCGGTGCAGATTGCCGAGCGCGCCCGCCAGGCCGCCCGCCTGCAGGGCTTTGACGTGGTGCTGCTCGATACCGCCGGCCGCCTGGGCGTGGATGAAGCGCTGATGGCCGAGATGGCCGCCATCGCCAGCGCCACCAATCCCGATGAAATCCTGCTGGTGGTGGACAGCCTGACCGGCCAGGACGCGGTGAATGTTGCCAGCGCCTTCAAGGAACGCGTGGCGCTGACCGGCGTGATCCTGACGCGGATGGATGGCGATGCCCGCGGCGGTGCGGCGCTTTCCATGCGCAGCGTCACAGGCGCGCCGATCCGCTTTGCCGGTACCGGCGAAAAGCTGGATGCGCTTGAACTGTTCGACGCCCGCCGCGTCGCCGGCCGCATCCTCGGCATGGGCGACATCGTTGGCCTGGTGGAAAAGGCCGCAGCCAATTTCGAAGCCGAACAGGCCGAGAAGATGGCGGAGAAGCTGGCCAAGGGCCAGTTCGACATGGACGATTTGCGCATGCAGCTCGGCCAGATGAAGAAGATGGGCGGGCTGTCGGGCCTGGCGGCGATGATGCCGGGCATGGGCGCCGCCAAGAAGGCCATGGATTCCGGCGCAATTGCGCCCAAGCTGCTCGACCGCATGGAAGCGATCATCCTGTCGATGACGCCGAAGGAGCGCGCCAAGCCGGAAATCCTCACCGCCAAGCGCAAGATCCGCATTGCCAACGGCTCCGGCACCACCGTGCAGGATGTCAACAAGGTGCTGAAGATGCACCAGGAGATGGCCAATGCCATGAAGCGCCTGAAGAAGATGGGCGGCATGAAGGGCATGATGAAGATGCTGGCTGGCATGGGCGGAATGCCCGGCGGGCCGGAAGGCGGCGCACCGGGCGGAGAAGGCCCCGGCGGCGCCATCGATTTGGGGGCAGTGGGCCGCATGTTCGGTCGCCCCGGCATGGGCAGCCTGCCGCCCGGCTTCAACAAGTTTGGCAGAAAATAACCACAATCACTGAAAATCACTGAAGGAAAGTTCAAATGGCTATTTCGATCCGTCTCGCCCGTGGTGGCATGAAGAAGCGTCCGTTCTACCGCATCGTCGTCTCCGACAGCCGCAGCCCGCGCGACGGCAAGTTCCTGGAGAAGCTGGGCACTTACAACCCGCTGCTGCCCAAGGATTCGGCCGAGCGCGTGAAGCTGGACACGACACGCGCTGCCTATTGGCTGGGCGTGGGTGCGCAACCGACCGACCGCGTCGCCCGCTTCCTGGATGCCGCTGGCCTGCGCACCCGCGCTGCCAAGAACAACCCGAACAAGGGTGAGCCGGGCGCCAAGGCCAAGGAACGCCTGGAAATGGCCGCCCAGAAGGCTGCCGAAGCCGCTGAAGCGGCCGCTGCCGCTGAAGCTGAAGCTGCTGAAGCGGCCGCTGCCGCCGCCGAAGCCGCTGCTGCGCCGGTTGCAGAAGCCCCGGCCGAGGAAGCCCCTGCTGCTGAAGCGCCCGTTGAAGCTGCCGCTGACGAAGCGCCTGCTGCCGAAGCCGCTGCTGACGGCGAAACTGCCGAATAAGGCGCTCGGGCAATGGCGGCCGACATGATCGTGCTGGCCGCGATTGCCGGCGCCCATGGCATCAAGGGCGAGGTGCGGCTGAAGCTGTTCACCGACGACCCGCAATCCCTGGCCCGTCACGCCCGCTTCGATGCGGGCGGGCGGGCCTTGATCTTGGCGGCCGTCCGCCCCGACAAGCCCGGCACGGCCATCGCCCGCTTCGAAGGCGTGACCGATCGCAACGTCGCCGAAACCCTTCGCGGCCTCACCCTCGCCGTGCCCCGCACCGCGCTGCCGCCGCTGGCCGATGGCGAATATTATGTCGCCGATTATCTCGGCCGCACGGTGGTGGACGAGACCGGTGTCGCTGTTGGCACAGTCAGGGCAATCGAGAATTTCGGCGCGTCAGACATCCTCGATATCGCGCTGGCGAAGGGCGGCACTGTGATGGTGCCCTTCATTGCCGACGTGGTGCGTGAGGAGCCAGACCGCCTGATTGTCGATCGGGCCTGGCTGCAATGAGCTGGCGGGCAACGATCCTCACCCTTTACCCCGAGATGTTCCCCGGCCACTTGGGCCAGAGCATCGCCGGCCGCGCGCTTGCCGATGGCATCTGGGCCTGCAACGCCGTCAACATCCGCGATTTTGCGAGCGACAAGCATCGCACCGTTGATGACACGCCGGCCGGTGGCGGGCCGGGCATGGTGCTGAAGGCCGATGTGCTGAGCGCCGCCATCGATGCGGTGGCGGATGGCCGCCCGGTGCTGGCGATGACGCCGCGTGGGCGACCCCTCACCCAGGCCCGGGTGCGCGAACTTGCGGCCGGCCCCGGCGCCATTATCCTGTGCGGCCGTTTCGAGGGCTTTGACGAGCGCATCTTCCAGCGCCGCGCCATCGAGGAAGTGTCGATCGGCGATTATGTCCTGTCCGGCGGCGAGGTCGCGGCGCTGGTGGTGATGGATGCTTGCGTGCGGCTGCTGCCCGGTGTAATGGGCGCCGCTTCCAGCGGAGTAGAGGAAAGCCACGAAAGCGGCCTCCTTGAACATCCGCACTACACCAGGCCCCCCGAATGGGAAGGCCTGGCGATCCCCGAAGCGTTGCGATCGGGGGATCACGCACGCATCGCCGCCTGGCGACGCGCGCGGTCCGAAACGGACACACGGTCACGGCGGCCGGATCTGTGGGATCATCATGGGGATGATCGGGTCCATCCGCCCTCTGGCGCGCGACAACAGAAGAAAGAGGAATGAGATGAATCTCATCCAGCAGATCGAAGCCGAGCAGATTGCCAAGCTCACCGAAAAGCGCAGCATCCCGCAGTTCCGCGCCGGCGACACGCTGCGCGTTGGCGTGCGCGTTGTTGAAGGCGAGCGCACCCGCGTGCAGAACTACGAAGGCGTGTGCATCGCGCGTTCGAACCGGGGCATCAACTCGTCGTTCACCGTGCGCAAGATCAGCTTTGGCGAAGGCGTGGAGCGCGTGTTCCCGCTGTACAGCCCGTCGATCGAAGCCATCGAAGTGGTGCGCCGCGGTGTCGTGCGCCGCGCCAAGCTCTATTATCTGCGTGGCCGCAGCGGCAAGAGCGCCCGCATCGTCGAAAAGCGCGACGCGCGTCCGACGGAATAATCCCCATCGACATTCGCGAAAGGGCGCCAGTGGCACTGCTGCTGGCGCCCTTTTTCATTGCGCGTTCAGCCCTTGGCCTCCTATCTGGCCCTCATGTCCCCCCTTCCCCCTTCTGGCGTGATCGACGGCGGCATCCACCGCCTGCCCGCGCGTGTCTATTTTGAAGACACCGACACGGCGGGCATCATGTATCACGCCAAATATCTGCATTTCCTGGAACGCGGCCGCACCGAGTTCCTGCGCGTCGCCGGCATCGATCACGGCGCCGCCGTGAAGGCCGGTGATGGCGCCTATGCCGTGACGGAAATGCAGATCAAGTGGCTGCGCCCGGCCCGGCTGGATGACGTGCTGACCATCGAGACGCGGCTGATAAGCGTGCGCGCGGCTGCCTGCCAGATCGAACAGCGCATCACCCGCGCTGGTGAGCCGTTGGCGCAGGCCACGCTGATTGCCGCCTATCTTGATCCCGCCGGCCGCCCGCGCCGGCAACCGCGCGACTGGATGGCGCGCTTCCACGTACTTCTTGCACAGGAATCATGATGCAGACCGACATTGCGCTCAAGGCCGCTGCCGATCTCTCGCCCTTCGCCCTGTTCCTGCAGGCCGATATCGTCGTGAAGGCGGTGATGGCCGGCCTGCTGCTGGCCAGCGTGTGGAGCTGGGCAATCATCCTCGAACGCTCGCGCCGCCTCTCCCGCCTCAACGGCGAGGCCGCCAAGTTCGAGGACTGGTTCTGGAAGGCCAAGGACCTCGACAGCCTTTACGAACCTGCGTCGCGCGCCGATCACCCCTCGGCCCGCGCCTTCCTGGCTGGCATGAACGAATGGCGGCGCAGCCTGGCTGGCAAGCCGGGCCGCAGCATCGACCGCGAGGGCCTGCGTGGGCGCCTGGCCAGCGCCATCAATGTCGCCATCGGCCGCGACATCGATGAATTGTCGGACCGGCTGAACGCGCTCGCCACCATCGGTTCAGTGGCGCCGTTCGTCGGCCTGTTCGGCACGGTGTGGGGCATCATGCGCAGCTTTGCCGGCATCGCCGCCAGCCAGAACACCACGCTGGCCGTGGTTGCGCCGGGCATCGCCGAAGCGCTGTTCGCCACCGCCATCGGGCTGTTTGCCGCCATCCCCGCCGTCATCGGCTACAACCGCCTCCTCCACCGCGTGAACCGCCTCGAGGCGCGGCTCAACGCCTTTTCGGAGGAATATCTCAACCTGCTCTCCCGCCAACTTGATGGCATGGACAGCCAGTAATGGGCATGGGCGCGCCACGCAGAGGAAAGGGCCGCCAGCCCATGGCGGAGATCAACGTCACGCCGCTCGTAGACGTGATGCTGGTGCTGCTGATCATCTTCATGGTCACCGCGCCGCTGCTCGTCGCCGGCGTGCCGGTCGATCTGCCCGACGCCAAGGCGAAAAGCCTGCCGCAGGACCAGGCGCCGATCCAGATCAGCCTCAACGCCGCCGGCGAGCTGTTCGTTGACCGCATGGCCATTGCGCCGGCCGCCCTGCCCGCCAAGCTCGCCGCCCTGCGCGAAGCCCGCAGCGATGAAGCGCGTGTGTATGTGCGCGCCGATCGCGGCCTCGATTATGGCCGCGTGATGCAGGTGGTTGGCGAGGTGAACGGCGCTGGCTTCAAGAAGGTGGCGCTGGTCACCGATGGCCAGGCAACGCCCAGGGCCCAATGACCCGCGCCGAACGCCTCAGCATTGCCGGCGCTGCCACCGCGCATATCGTGCTGCTGGCCGCGCTCAGCCTTGCCTGGCAGAACAACCAGAAGATGCTGGCCGCCCCCACCGACGCGGTGCCGGTGGAAATCGTCGACATCGCAGACGCGCCGCGCACGCCCGAGCCGCCCAAACCCTCGATGGAAGCCGCACCGCAGGAGGCTGCCGCGGCTGCGCCCGAAGCCGAGGCCGCACCCGAACCCGAGCCGGTGCGGCCCGACGCGGTGCCGCCGCCCGAACCCACAAAGCCCACGCCACCAAAGCCCAAGGCCGCGACGCCGACCAAGGCGCCGCCCTCCCCGCTCGACACCTCGTCACTGGCCAGCCTCATCGACAAGTCGCTGCCCAAGGCGACCAAGAAGCCGCTCGACACCTCCAAACTGGCCAAGGAATTGAACGCCGCCGCGCCGGCGCGCGCCACCGTCGATCCGCGCGCCGCCGCCACGCTCGCCCA